>NZ_JBWKFF010000009.1:294402-309296 GCF_056434425.1 Streptomyces sp. NPDC044033
CACGGCGCCGTTCTCGAGGGTCTGTTGGTGTTGGTTCTTGTCCTGTGTGTTTTTGCCTGGCTTGGGTTATGTGTCTTTGCTTTCTTAAACCGCTTTCCCCCCTTCCCCTCCCTCCCCCCCCTCCCCCGGGTCCGGGAGCCTGATCTCCTGCTTGAGGTCGATGCCGTGCACGGAGTCGAGGCGCTGCGCCTTGGCGATGACGGCGTCCGCCTGGGCGGTCGGCACGGTGGCCCGTACGTAGCCGAGCTTGTCGTACGTACGCCCCACCGAGCCGCCCTTGACCGCGTCCAGCTCCCCGGCGACCTGGGCGGTCCGGCCGGGGGCGGTGGCGATCATCAGCGTGACGTTCTTGTCGCCGTCCGCCTTGGCGTCGGCGAGCAACTGGGCGTCGTGCGCGCCGAGTTTGGCCGCGGCCGTCTTGGCGGGACCGGGGTCGGGGCTCGCGCCCGGGCCGTGGCCCGCGGCCAGCGCGGGGATCGGGGCAGCGAGCGCGGCCACCAGGCCCGCGGCGACCGCTATTCGGGCCGCGCGTCTCGCGCCGCCGGCGGATGGGCGCTGAGGATCAGGGGTCATAGCGTCCTTCTTCGGTAAGGAAGGTCCGGAATCCGGAAATCGGAACCGGATGACCGATCACTTTCACGCAAGTGATGGCTGTTTGGGGAGGGTTGTCGGGGTCGAAAGTAATGATGGCGTAAACCCGCCATGTGCCACAGGTGAGGAAACGGCAATAAAGCCGTCAAGCGGTCAGCGGCCGTAGGCCGGTTGACCGCCTTCGAAGACCGCTCCTACTGTCGTCGGCAGCGGGCGGCCGGGAGCGGCCCGGGCCCCGGCGGGAGGGAACGCCATGGTCTCGGCCAAGCTGCGCACCGGGCACGTCGGCCTCAACGTCACCGACATCGACCGCTCGATCGCCTTCTACACCCGGGTGTTCGGCTTCGAGGTGCTCCGCGAGGGCGCGGCCGACGCGGGGGAGGGCCGCCGCTTCGCGTTCCTCGGCCGCGACGGGGAACTCGCCGTCACGCTCTGGCAGCAGGCCGACAGCCCGTACGACGGCGGCCGCTCCGGGCTCCACCACCTCGCCTTCGAGGTCGACCGGATCCAGGACGTACGGGCGGCCGAGGCCGTACTGCGGTCCATCGGCGCGGACTTCCACTACGAGGGCGTCGTGCCGCACGGCCAGGGCACACCGTCCGGCGGCGTCTTCTTCCACGATCCGGACGGCACCCGGCTGGAGCTCTTCGCCCCGTCCGGCGCGGAGGGGCTGGTGGCGCCGGTGATGGAGGCGCCTACCTGCGGGTTCTTCTGAGCGGGTAGTCGGCCGGCCGGCCAGTCGACCGGCCGGCCGGTAGCGCCGGCCCCGCGCCGCCCGCGGAGCGCGCGGACCGCCCCGCGCCCCCGCCCACGGAGCGCGCGCCCTGCCCCGCGCCCCGCCCCGTACGCCGGGCGCGTTCCCACGCCCGGTGAACTCCGAGTGAGCGCCAGCGCTCCATTCGGCGTGCCCGGCATGGCGGTTCGCAATCGCCGATACGGATGTGGAGCGATCGGCGGCGGCCGTTGCCACCGCGTTAACGCCCAGGTCATTCCCGATGCCAACGATCCTCTGTGACAGGTCGGCCACGGCCGTCGGCCACATTCGCGTTCGCACTCGGGGAGACAGCGCATGCCACGCAGGTCCCGTATCCGTTCCGCAGCCGCCGCCCTCGATCGCCGTACGTTCCTCACCGCCACGGGCGCCGTCGGCGCCGCCGCCGGGCTCGGCCTGGCGTTCGGCCCGGGCGAGGGCTCGGCGACGGCCTCCCAGCCCGCCGCCTCCGACGCCGCCGCCAGAATCGGGGCGGCGACCCGTACGGTCCCCACCGCCCCCGCCGCCCCCTCGAAGACCGGCACCACCCTCGCCTCCGTGGCCGCCCCGCGCGGCACCGGCCCCTTCCGGCGGCTCGGCGACGGCCCCGGCTGGCCCCGGCAGACCCGCACCGACCTGGCCGCCGCGAAGAAGGGCCGCGCGGACCGCCGCACCACCGTCGCCTCCTTCGTGCAGTTCACCGACCTCCACCTCACCGACGTCCAGCACCCGCTGCGCTACGAGTTCTTCCGGGCCGGCAACACCGGCTCCTGGCGGCCCCACGAGGCGCTGACCATGCCCGGCGTCGTCTCCCTCATCGAACGCGTCAACGCGCTGCGCACCGGCCCCGCCACCGGCACCCCGCTCTCCTTCGTGATGACCACCGGGGACAACGGCGACAACAACTCCAAGGCCGAACTGGACTGGTTCCTCACGGCCATGGCCGGCGGCCGGATCACCCCCAACACCGGCGACCCCCGCCACTACGAAGGCGTCCAGAACAGCGGCCTCAAGCTCTTCTGGAACCCCGAGAGCACCCTGCGCGACAACGACAAGCAGCAGGGCTTCCCGCGCCTGCCGGGCTACCTCACCGCCGCCACCCGCACCGTCAACAGCCCCGGCCTCGCCGTCCCCTGGTACTCCACCTACGGCAACCACGACGGGCTCTCCGGCGGCTGCTACCCGGGCGTCGGCAGCTTCATCGCGGACGTCGCCACCGGCGACCGCAAGCTCCAGTCCATCGGCGCCGCCGAGGCCAAGCGCATCCTCGACGGGGAGGCGGGCGGCGCGGACCCCAAGGGCAAGCACATCGAGGCGCTGCTGCGCGCCCACCGCAAGGACATGCGCACCATCACCCCCGACCCGCGCCGCGCCCCCACCACCACCCGCGACTACCTGGCCGCGCACCTCGACCCGGCGCACACCGGCGCGGGCCCCGTCGGCCACGGCTACGGCAAGGCCAACCTCGACGCGGGCACCCTCTACTACTCCTTCAAGATCTCCGACCGCGTCATCGGCATCAGCCTCGACTCGACCGATCCGGGCGGCCACTACCAGGGCTCGCTGGGCACCGCCCAACTCCGCTGGCTGGAGCGGACCTTGAACGAGCACAAGGACCAGTACGCGCTCGTCTTCAGCCACCACCCGAGCTGGAGCATGAACAACGCGACGCCCGACCCGGCCCACCCGGGCGAGGCCCGGCACGAGGGCGACGAGCTGATCGCCGTGCTCCGCCGCCACCGCAACGTGCTCGCCTGGATCAACGGCCACAGCCACAAGAACAAGATCGCCCCGCGCGGCACCTTCTGGGAGGTCTCCACCGCCTCCCACGTCGACTACCCCCAGCTCGCCCGCGTCATCGAGGTGACGGACAACCACGACGGCACCGTCTCGCTCTTCACCACCCTCATCGAGTCGGCCGCCCCGCACCGCACCGACTTCCACGACCTCTCCCAGACCGGCCTCGCCGCCCTCTACCGCGAACTGGCCTTCAACGCACCGGGCGCGAGCCCCGGACTCGTCGGTCTGCCGGGGGACCGCAACACCGAACTGCTGCTGCCCCGGCGCTGATCCGCCGCCCCGCGCGGGCGGCGGGGCCGTGCGCGCGTACGCCCTGTGGCCTGAACTCACGGGTGGGGCGGGGGTGAAGCAACGGTACGGGCCGTGCCGGAGTCCTCCCCGGTGCAACGTCCGCAACCGTTGGAGGAATCGCCATGACCACGCGCACCGTAAGGAACGGGCTGATAGGCGCGGCGGTGAGCGCCACGCTGACCGTGGCCGCGCTCGCCGTCCCCGCACAGGCGAACACCGGCCGGGGCCACGGTCACGCCGCCACTCAGAAGGCCATGGACGCCCAGGTGGCGGCCGGAGCGCCGGGCTCCCTGGGGCAGGCACGGGACGGGAACGGGACCTGGAACGGCTCCGCGGGCGTCGCCGACCTGAGAACGGAGCGCCCCCGCAAGGCCGCCGACCGCTTCCGGGCCGGCAGCATCACCAAGGCGTTCGTCTCCACCGTCCTGCTGCAACTGGAGGCAGAGGGGAAGCTGAGCCTCGACGACACCGTCGAGCACTGGCTGCCCGGTGCGGTCCAGGGCCACGGCAACGACGGCTCCAAGATCAAGATCCGTCAGCTCCTCAACCACACCAGCGGGCTCTTCAACTACACCGAGGACCCCGTCATGCTCCACAACCTCTCCGACGGGTTCTTCGAGCACCGCTACGACACGTACACCCCCGAGCAGCTGGTGCGCGTCGCCATGTCGCACAAGCCGGAGTTCGAGCCCGGCACGAGCTGGAAATACTCCAACACCAACTACATCCTCGCCGGGATGATCGTGGGCAAGGCGGCCGGCCACTCGTACGCCGCCGAGATCGAGCGGCGGATCATCGAGCCGCTCGGGCTGCACGGCACCACGCTGCCCGGCACGTCGGCCCGGATGCCGAGCCCGCACGGACGCGCGTACAGCCCGCTCACCGCCGACCCGGACGCCAAGATCCACGACGTCACCGAGCTGAACCCCTCGTGGGGCGGCGCGGCCGGCGAGGTCATCTCGACGACGGGCGACCTCAACCGCTTCTACCGGGCACTGATCGGCGGCAAGCTCCTGCCGGAGCAACAGCAGAAGGAACTGAAGACCACCGTCGCCGTCGCCCCCGGCAACACCACCTTCCGCTACGGCCTCGGCGTCGCCTGGGCGAAGCTGTCCTGCGGAAAGGACATCTGGATGCACGACGGCGGCATCCACGGCTCGCTCTCCCTGGCGACCGCCACCCCGGACGGCCGCCACACCGCGGCCTTCAACCTCAACGGGGACTGGGCGGGCGAGTGGGGCTCCGTGATGGAGGCCGAGTACTGCGGCAAGGCCCCGGCGGCGGGCACCCCGTCACCGTTGAACAAGGCGCTCACCGCACTGCGCTGACCGATCGGTCCCGGCTCCGGCTCGCGGTGCCGGTCTCACCTCGGCAGTACCGCCACATAGGCGGCCGGGTCGTGGTCGTCCGCCGCCATCAGGGCGGTACGGACGACCGCGGCCTGCTGCTCCGCCGCGTCCCGCAGCTTCCCCGGCGACAGGTGGACGACTGTGATGCCGAGCCGCTCCAGACGCTCCCGCCGGTGGACGCGGTCGCGGCGGACGGCGTCCGCGGCCGCGTCGGCGCACGGCGAGCGGACATCGATCTCCACCGCCACGGACCGCTCGGGCCAGTACGCGTCCACGCCGCCCAGTGACGGTCCGCCGGCCGGCCGCAGTTCGACGTTCCACACCGGCTCGGGCAGCCCGTGCCCGCGCACCATGGCGTACAGCGCGGTCTCCGCGATGGCCCGCTCCTCGGCGGCCAGTGCCTCCACGGCGTCCACGACCTGCGGCCGGGTCAGCAGCCGGGCCCGGCCCAGCTCCCGCACCGCGGCGCTCGCCTCGCAGTGCCCGCCGCGCACCGCCTCCGTCAGCAGCCGGCGCACGGCGGCCGGCTCGCCGAGCTGGGCCACGGCGTCGGCGAGGGCGCGCTCCACCGGGGCCACCGGCACCCCGGTGACCTCCTGCGGGTCCGGCAGCTCCACCGTCCGTACGACCTGCACGAAGCCGGTGGAGCGCAGCCTGCGGGTGCGCGGCACCAGGACGCCGATCCGGTCGAGGGAGCGCAGCGGGGGAGCGGCGGAGAACCGGTGCAGGGCGAGCGCCGCGAGCCCGGTGATCATCACCTCGCGGTACGGGCCCGGCCCGGCCGCCGGGCCCCCGGGCCGGGGCTGCGACGGCACGCCCTGGACGCGGTACGCGGTGTACAGCAGCGCGGCGTGCAGCCGCTCCTCGCTGGTGGGCGGCCCGGGGTGGAGCAGGAAGACCCCCGGCAGCAGCTGCTGCCAGGGGCCGCCGGGGCGGCAGCGGTCGGCGGCGTCGGCGCCGCCGACGCCGTACTCGCGCAGCTGCCGCGTGGTCAGCACACGCCGCCGTACCTCGTCGAGGGGGAGCGGAGGGCGGGCGGAGAGCGGGGTGTCGTGGTCCATGCCCCGGCAATTCCCGCGCGCCGTCCGTCTCCTAACCGCTGTTACACGCCCGTCGGCGAATCAGGACAAGGCCGCCCTAAAGTACGGGCGTTCGACTGCCGAAAACCGTCCGTGCGGGCGCCGTCCGCACGGACGGCCTCGCGCCGCCCGACGTCCGCCCGTACGTACGGTCTCGCGGCTCCCCGTCCGTACCAGCGGTCCGGCTCAGCGGGCCCCGGCCGCCGTGTCGCACTCCTGCGCGCGCAGCGCCCGCGCCAGGTCGTCGCGCTCCTCCAGGACCAGGCGGCGCAGCGCCGCCGGGGTGCCTCCCTCGGCGGAGTGCTCCGCCAGCCAGGCGTCGGCCGCCGCCAGGGTCGCCGGGTCGTCCTGGAGCGCCGGGAACAGCCCGCGGACGATCGCCATGCCGATCTCGATGGACCGCTCCCGCCAGACGCGGTCGATCGCCGCGAAGTACTTCGGCGCGTACGGCGCGAGGAGACCGCGCTGACCGGGCTGGTCGAAGCCGGAGATGGTGGCCTCGACCAGCGCGTTGGACAGCGCGTCGGACTCCACGACCGTCGCCCACGCCTGGTCCTTGACCGCCGCCGAGGGGCGCGCGGCCAGGCAGCGCACCTGGTGCCGCTTGCCGGAGGCGGTGTCGTCACGGGCCAGCTCGGCCGCGATCAGCGCCTCGTCGGCCACGCCGTGCGCGGCGAGCGGCTCAAGCAGCGTCCAGCGCAGCTCCTGGTCCACGTCGAGCCCGTCGATCTTCGCGGTCCCCGCCAGCAGGCCGCGCAGCAGCTGAAGGTCCGCGTCCTCGCCCGCGACCTGGGCGAAGAACCGCGCCCACGCGAGCTGGTGGCCGCTGCCCGGCTCGGCGAGCCGCAGCTCGCTCAGCGCCGCCTCGGCGAGCAGCCGGCCGCCCTCGGCGCGCCACTCGGTCGCGGTGTAGTGGGTGAGCGCGGTCTTCGCCCACGCGTGCAGCATCTGGAGCACGCCGATGCCGGACTCGGCCCCGGCGAACCGCCGCACCAGGTCGAGGAAGTCACGGGCGGGCATCAGCCCGTCGCGGGTCATGTTCCACAGCGCGGACCAGCACAGCGCGCGGGCGAGCGGGTCGGTCACCTCGTCCAGGTGCGCCCGCAGGGTGGCCAGCGACCCCTCGTCGAAGCGGACCTTGCAGTACGTCAGGTCGTCGTCGTTGACCAGGATCAGCTCGGGGCGGTCGGCCCCGGCCAGCTCCTCGACGACCGTACGGGGCCCGGCGACGTCCACCTCGGCGCGGGCGTAGCGCACCAGCGCGCCGTCGGCGTTCTCCCGGCGGTAGAGGCCGACGGCGACGCGGTGCGGGCGCAGCTCGGGGTGGGACTCGGCGGCCTCCTGGAGCACGGCGAGCTCGGTGACGCGCCCGGCGGCGTCGTAGGTGGCCTGCGGGGTGAGCGAGTTGACGCCCGCGGTCTGCAGCCACGACCGCGCCCAGCCGGCCATGTCGCGGCCGGAGGTCTCGGCCAGCACGGAGAGCAGGTCCGCCAGGGTGGTGTTGCCGTACGCGTGGCGCTTGAAGTAGCGCCGGGCGCCTTCGAGGAACGCGTCGCGCCCCACGTAGGCCACGAGCTGCTTGAGCACGGCCGCGCCCTTGGCATAGGTGATGCCGTCGAAGTTGAGCTTGGCGTCCTGGAGGTCGTTGATGTCGGCGGTGACCGGGTGCGTGGAGGGCAGCTGGTCGGCGCGGTAGGCCCAGGACTTGCGGCGGTTGGCGAAGGTGATCCAGCCGTCCTCGAAACGGGTCGCCTCGACCAGCGCGAAGGCTCCCATGAAGTCGGCGAACGACTCCTTGAGCCACAGGTCGTCCCACCACCCCATGGTCACCAGGTCGCCGAACCACATGTGGGCCATCTCGTGCAGGATGACGTTGGCCCGGGCCTCGTACGACGTCTGCGTCACCTTGCCGCGGAAGACGAACTCCTCGCGGAAGGTCACACAGCCCGGGTTCTCCATCGCCCCGATGTTGTACTCCGGCACGAACGCCTGGTCGTACTTGCCGAACGGGTACGGGTAGTCGAAGTGGTCGTGGAAGAAGTCCAGGCCCTGCTTGGTGATCGTGAAGATGTCGTCCGCGTCGAAGTGCTTGGCCAGCCCCTTGCGGCAGAGCGCGCCCAGCGGGATCTCCAGCGTGGTGCCGTCGTCGAAGGCGCGGCTGTAGTGGTCGCGCACGTAGTGGTACGGGCCGGCGACGACGGCGGTGATGTACGTGGAGATCGGCTGGGTACGGGCGAAGCGCCAGGTGGCGGCCGGGGTGCCGTCGGCCGCGGCCTCGGCCGGGGCCGGCTCGCCGTCCTGCGCGCCGTTGCTCAGCACGGTCCACTCGGCCGGCGCGGTCACCTCGAAGGTGAACGGTGCCTTCAGATCGGGCTGCTCGAAGCAGGCGAAGACACGCCGGGAGTCGGCGGGCTCGTACTGCGTGTAGAGGTAGACCTCGCCGTCCTCGGGGTCGGTGAAGCGGTGCATGCCCTCGCCGGTCCGGCTGTACGCGCACCGCGCGTCCACCACCAGGACGTTCCGCGCGGCCAGCCCCTCCAGCGCGATCCGCGAGCCGTCGAAGACGGCGGCCGGGTCCAGCTCCGTGCCGTTCAGCTCGACCCTGGTCACGGACGGCGCCAGCAGGTCCACGAAGGTCGCGGCCCCGGGCTCGGCGCAGTCGAAGCGGATGGTGGCCGTGGAGCGGAAGACGCGTGGCGCGCCCGGTTCGGCGCCGCCGCGCGGCCCGACGGCGGACCGCAGATCGAGCGCTACGTCGTAGCTCTCCACGGTCAGCAGGCGGGCCCGCTCACGGGCCTCGTCACGGGTCAGGTTCTCACCGGGCACGACATGTCTCCCTCTTCTGCGTCTTCTGTGTGTCGTAGGTCGAACACTTGGAATCATGGCATGGTGCCCGATTGTTGAACCGCTGACCGAGGTGCCTTGGCGCCCTACGGGGCCGTGATGAGGAGAGAACCCGTGTCCGAGACCATCAAGACCCCCGCCGATTTCTGGTTCGACCCGGTCTGCCCGTGGGCCTGGATGACATCCCGTTGGGTGCTTGAAGTGGAGAAGGTCCGTCCGGTCGAGGTCCGCTGGCATGTGATGAGCCTGTCGGTGCTCAACGAGAACCGGCTCGACGAACTGCCCGAGAAGTACGCCGAGCTCACCAAGACGGGCTGGGGCCCGGTGCGCGTGTGCGTCGCGGCCGCGCAGCAGTTCGGCGACGAGGTGCTGGGCCGGCTCTACACGGCGCTCGGCACCCGTATCCACCTCCAGAGGATGGGGCGCGGGCGCGACATGGTCCTGGCGGCGCTGGAGGACGCGGGGCTGCCGGCGGAGCTGGCCGACGCCATGGACTCCGACGCGTACGACGACGCGGTGCGCGCCTCGCACCAGGTGGGCATCGACCTGGTCGGCCAGGACGTGGGCACGCCGGTCATCGCGGTGCCGGGCGCCTCCGGCGAGCGGATCGCCTTCTTCGGCCCGGTCGTCACCCCGGCCCCCAAGGGCGAGGAGGCGGCACGCCTGTGGGACGGCGCCCTGCTGGTCGCGTCCGTACCGGGCTTCTACGAGCTCAAGCGCAGCCGGACCGAGCGCCCGAACTTCGACTGAGTCAGCGGAAGGACTCGGGGAGGTTGCCGCCGTCGTTCTTGTTGCCCACCCGCTGGAACCGCACGCAGCCCTTGCGGGCGCAGCGCCAGTAGTCGTCCACGTTGCGTTCCCCGGTGATGCGCCGGACCGCGGACATCTCGGATGCGCCCGCGAGGGGCCGGAATCCCTGCATGCCGCCGCAGTTCGGGCAGTCCTTCGTCTTCGTCGCCATGCGCGCAGAGTAGGGGCCCGCTGAGCTTCGGCACGAGCCCGGAACCGGGCATACAGAAGGGCCCCCGTGAGTCATGTCCTCGCGGGGGCCCTTCCTCTGTCCGCCTGCCGGGCGAAGGTTGAGAAGACGATCACGAGGCAGGGCGCTTCTCGCTGCGGAGCCGTTCGCTACGGGGCCAGCAGCAGGTTGTTGGCGCGCTCCTTGGCGGCGGTGTAGCGCTTCGCCACGTCCTGCCAGTTGACGACCTGCCACATGGCCTCGATGAAGTCCACCTTCTGGTTCTTGTACTGAAGGTAGAAGGCGTGCTCCCAGGCGTCGAAGACCAGGATCGGGACCGAGCCCTGGCCGACGTTGCCCTGGTGGTCGTAGATCTGCTCGACGATGAGGCGGCCGGTGACCGGCTCGTAGGCGAGGACGCCCCAGCCCGAGCCCTGTGTGGTGGCCGACGCCTTGGTCAGCTGGGCCTTGAACTTGGCGAAGGAGCCGAAGGACTCCGCGATGGCGTCCGCGAGGCCGCCCACGCCGTCCTTGTCCAGCGGCTCGCCGCCGCCGTCACCGGTCATGTTGTGCCAGTAAATGGAGTGCAGGATGTGACCGGAGAGGTGGAAGGCCAGGTTCTTCTCCAGGCCGTTGATCGAGCCCCACTGGTCCTTGTCCCGGGCCTCCGCGAGCTGCTCCAGGGTGTCGTTCGCACCCTTGACGTACGCCGCGTGGTGCTTGTCGTGGTGCAGTTCGATGATCTCGGGGCTGATGACCGGAGCCAGCGCCGAGTAGTCGTACGGGAGTTCAGGAAGTGTGTAGATGGCCATGCCGAGCCCTCTCCGACTGCGTGTTGCAATTAACTTGCAGGTAGACGCTATCAGCAGGAGCAATCCAAACGCGGGAAAGGGTGGCGGCCTGCGACAAAAGACCGAGACGGGGTAGGTCTCCGAGATCAGGACCCGCCCCGCCCCGGTATGGCGGGTGCGCCGTATCAGCTCTTCGCGGCTGCCGTCCGCTGCCGTACGTATCCGACGAGCGCCAGCACGGCCGTCAGCCCGGCGGTGAAGTACAGCTGCAACCGGGTGTCCTCCTCGCGCAGCATCAGCGCCAGCACGCCGAGGATGGCGAACAGCGCCGCCCAGGTCAGATACGGGAAGAGCCACATCCGCACGACGAGCCGCTCGGGCTCCTCGCGTTGCAGCCGCCGCCGCGACAGCAGCTGCGTGGCCGCGATGAAGGCCCACACCACCAGCACGGCGGCGCCGGTCATGTACAGCAGCCACTTGAAGACGGTGTCCGGCCACCAGTAGCTGAGCAGCACCGCGAAGAAGCCGAAGGCGGAGGAGGCGAGCACGGTCAGCCGGGGGACGCCGCCGAAGGTCCGGCCGAGGGCCTTGGGGCCCTGGCCGCGGGCCACGAGCGAGTACGACATCCGGGACGCGCCGTAGATGTTGGCGTTCATCGCGGAGAGCAGGGCGATCAGCACGATGACGTTCATGATCTGACCGGCCGCCGGAATGTCCAGGTAGTCCAGGACCGCGACGTACGGGCCGTCCTTGACCACGGACTTGTCGTCCCACGGAATCAGCGTGACGACCACGAGCATCGAGCCCACGTAGAAGAGGGCGATGCGCCACATGGCCGTACGGACCGCCTTGGCGACGCCCCGGACCGGATGCTCCGACTCGGCCGCCGCGATCGTCACCGTCTCCAGGCCGCCGTAGGCGAACACGGACGCCAGCAGACCGATGATCAGGCCGTTCAGGCCGTTCGGCAGGAAGCCGCCCGCGCCGGTGAGGTTGTCGCCGCCCGGCGAGCTGGTGCCCGGCAGCAGACCGAGGATGGCGAGCACGCCCAGCACCAGGAAGATCCCGATCGCGCCGACCTTCAGCGTCGCGAACCAGAACTCGAACTCCCCGAAGTTGCCCACCGCCGCGAGGTTCGTGCCGCAGAAGAGGACCATGAAGAGCAGGACCCACATCCAGGACGACGTGGCCGGGAACCAGGAGACCATGATGGTCGCCGCGCCGATCGCCTCGACCGCGATGCCCACGCACAGCTCGACCCAGAACATCCACCCCGCGGTGAACCCCGCCCAGGGGCCGATAGCGCGCTCCGCGTGCACGGAGAAGGTGCCCGACGCCGGGTTGGCCGCGGACATCTCGCCGAGCATCCGCATCACGAGCATCACCAGCAGGCCGGAGACCGCGTACGCGAGCACGATGCCCGGACCGGCCTTGGCGATGCCCGCGCCCGACCCCACGAAGAGTCCGGCGCCGATCACACCGCCCAGCGCGATCATCGACAGGTGGCGCTGTTTGAGGCCGTTCGACAGCGATGCGTCGCCGGGTGCGGGGGCGGCGCCTGTCGCGTCGGGCGCCTCGCGCTCATGCGCGGAGGACGCAGGTGTCCGAGTCATGGTCGTGGCTGTCCTCAGGCGTGAGATCGATAATGAGGGACCTCAGTGTGGGGCGCGTGTTCGCTCAGGACAACAGGCGTGACAAAGGTGTTCGATATTCAGTCGTGATCGTGACTGTGTGTACCTGACTTGTCGTCAGAAATATCGCTATGGAGCATCGTGCGCCCGGACGCGCGTCCGGATACGGGCGTCGAGCGCGCGGGCCCGGTACGTCCTCGCCGTGCGCTCCACCGGATTCCGTACGTCCCGTGCTGTGCGCTCCACTGGATTCCGTACGCCCCTGTCCGCGCGCTCCGCCGCATTCCGTACGACCGCCACTCGCGCACCCGCGCTACCGCCACCCGCGCTACCGCCACCCGCGCTACCGCCACCCGCGCTACCGCCACCCGCGCTACCGCCACCCGCGCTACCGCCACCCGCGCTACCGCGCCCCGCGCTACCGCGCCCCGCGCCGCCGGAACTCCCGGAGCAGGGCCACCACCAGCACCAGGCCCGTGGCCCCCGCCGACCACAGCAGCTGCGGCCGGGCGGAGTCGTCGAACAGCATCAGCACCAGCACCGCCGCCATCGCGGCCAGCGCCGCCCACGTCAGCCACGGGAACCCCCACATCCGCAGCGTCATCCGCTCCGGAAGCTCGCGCTCCAGCCGTCGCCGCAGCCGCAGCTGCGAGGCGGCGATCAGCCCCCAGACGAAGAGCAGCACCGCGCCCACCGCGTTCAGCAGGTACTGGAAGACCGAATCCGGCCACTCCAGATTCAGCAGCACGGAGACGAAGCCGAACGCGACCGACGCGAGCACCGCCCGCCGCGGCACCCCGCCGCCGGCCACCGCCAGCAGCGAACGCGGCGCCTCGCCGCGCTCCGCCAGCGAGAAGACCATCCGGGACGAGCCGTAGAGATTGGCGTTGAGCGCGGACAGCAGCGCCACGAACACCACGATGTTCATGATCTGCCCGGAGGCCGGCACCCCGATCGAGTCCAGCACCGCCACGTACGGGCTCTTCCCCGGCTGCATCGAGGACCAGGGCAGCAGGGCGACGATGACGAGCATCGAGCCGACGTAGAAGAAGAGGATGCGCCACACGGCGCTGCGCATCGCGCGGGCCACCGCGCGCCCGGGGTCGTCCGACTCGGCGGCCGCGATCGTGACGACCTCCAGGCCGCCGAAGGCGAAGACCACGGCGAGCACGCCGGAGGTCACCCCGCTCCAGCCGTGCGGCAGGAACCCGCCCTGCCCGGTGAGGTTGGTGAGCCCCACCGCGTGGGTGTCGGGCAGCACCCCGAAGATCGCCAGCAGACCCAGCGCCAGGAACAGGACGATCGCCGTGACCTTGAGCGTCGCGAACCAGAACTCGAACTCGCCGAAGTTGCGCACCGCGGCGAGATTGGCGCCGGTGAACACCACCATGAACAGCAGCACCCACGCCCACTGCGGTACCGCGGGCGCCCAGCCGTTGGCGATCTGCGCCGCGCCCGTCGCCTCCACCGCCAACACGACGACCAGCAGGAACCAGTACAGCCAGCCCACCGAGAAGCCGGCCCACCGCCCCAGCGCCCGCTCCGCGTGCACCGAGAACGCGCCCGAGGCGGGCATCGCCGCGGACATCTCGCCGAGCATCCGCATCACCAGTATCGCGAGCGCGCCCGCGATCAGGTACGAGATGACGATGCCGGGCCCCGCGACGGCGATGCCGGCCCCCGAGCCCACGAACAGCCCGGCGCCGATCACCCCGCCCAGCCCGAGCATCGTCATATGGCGCTGCTTGAGCCCGGTGGCGAGCGGCACTCTCGGACCGTCGGAGCGGGACTCGACGGCAGGGGATGCGTCCTGCATAGCGCGCGTGACTCCCGAGGCGATGTGTGGTCAGAGGGACCACAGTGTCCCCGCGCCCGACCATACGGCGCAAACCCCCGCCGCCGCGTGACAAGCCTCACGCGACCCGTGGGAACCGGCGAACGCCCAGGCAGGCCGGGAAATCCTGGTTCCGATCGGAAGTCTCCAAGACCGGCCGTGCGGCTTTGTCGCCGCCATACCGTGATCGCGGAGAGGCCCTCCGCTAACGTCGCACTGTCCTCAACAGCCCTTGACCCCGCGGAGTAACCGATGGCCACCGCCGCCGCCACAGCTTCCCGGACCGGTACGGTCCTCGCCGATCTGCTCCCCGCCGCCACCGACGCCCGGGCCCGCGCCCGCGACGTGGCCCTCGTCCTCGGCGGCGCCGCCCTCACCGGCATCGCCGCCCAGATAGCCGTCCCGATCCCGGGCTCCCCGGTCCCGGTCACCGGCCAGACCTTCGCCGCCCTGCTGGTCGGCACCGCCCTCGGCGCCCGCCGCGGCTTCCTCTCCCTCGCGCTGTACGCCCTGATCGGCATGGCCGGCATGCCCTGGTTCGCGAACGGCGCCGCGGGCGCGGGCGGCGCGACCTTCGGCTATGTGCTGGGCATGCTGCTCGCCTCGACCGTCGTCGGCGCCCTGGCCCGCCGCGGCGCCGACCGCTCCCCGCTGCGCACCGCGGGCGCCATGGCGCTCGGCTCCGCGCTGATCTACGGGGTCGGCGTCCCCTACCTCGCGCTCAGCACGCACATCTCGCTCACCGCGGCCGTCGCCGCCGGGCTGACCCCGTTCCTGATCGGCGACGCGCTCAAGGCCGCGCTCGCGATGGGCGCGCTGCCCGCCGCCTGGAAGCTGCTCGGCCGCCGCGGCTGACCGCGGGGCGCGTGTCCGTACGGGCCGGGGGGGGGGGGGGGGGGGGGGGGGGGGGGGGGGGGGGGGGGGGGGGGGGGGGGGGGGGGGGGGGGGGGGGGGGGGGGGGGGGGGGGGGGGGGG
>NZ_JBWKFF010000010.1:0-65993 GCF_056434425.1 Streptomyces sp. NPDC044033
GACGATCCCCTGGGACCTAAGCCGGCGCCTCGACGGCTCGGCCCTGATCACCCCCCCCCCCCCCCTCCCCCTCCTCCCCCCCCCCCCTCCCCCCCCCCCCCCCCCCCCCCCCCCCCCTTCCCCTCCCCCCCCCCCCCCCCCCCCCCCCCCCCCCCCCCCCCCCCCCCCCCACCGCCGGGCCGACCGCAGTGTTCGCTTATATCATCCGGCGGCTGATCGCCGTCATCGTGATGTTGCTGGTGGTCACCCTGGTGACCTTCGGCATCTTCTTCGCGGTTCCGAAGCTCACCGGAACCGACCCCGCCACGCTCTTCGTCGGCAAGCAGGCGGACCCCGCGGCCATCGAGGGCATCCGGCAGAAGCTGGGTCTCGGCGACCCGATCTTCATGCAGTTCTGGCACTTCGTCAGCGGCATCTTCGCGGGCCGCGACTACTCCAGCGACGGCGACGTCGTGCACTGCGCCGCGCCCTGCTTCGGCTACTCCTTCCGCACCGAACAGGCCGTCTGGCCGGTGCTCCAGGACCGGCTGCCCGTCACCATGTCGCTCGCCGCGGGCGCGTGCGTGCTCTGGCTGCTCGGCGGCGTCTCCACCGGCATCCTCTCCGCGCTCAAGCGGGGCACCGCCGTGGACCGCACCGCCATGACCGTCGCCCTCGCCGGCGTCTCGCTGCCGATCTACTTCACCGGCCTGGTGTCGCTGGCGATCTTCTCGTACGGGCTGGGGTGGGTGGACGGCGAGTACACGCCCTTCGCCGATGACCCGCTGAAATGGTTCGGCGGCCTGATCCTGCCCTGGATCACGCTGGCCTTCCTCTACGCCGCCATGTACGCCCGGCTCACCAGAGCCACCATGCTGGAAATCCTCGGCGAGGACTACATCCGCACCGCCCGCGCCAAGGGCCTGCGGGAACCCGTGGTCATCGGCAAGCACGCGCTCCGCTCCACGATGACGCCGATTCTCACCATCCTCGGTCTGGACCTCGGCGCCGTGCTCGGCGGCGCGATCCTCACCGAGACCACCTTCAACCTGCCCGGCCTCGGCCAGGCCGCGGTGAAGGCGATCAGCGACAAGGACCTGCCGCTGATCCTCGGCGTGACACTCATCGCGGCGGCCGCCGTGGTCATGGCCAACCTCGTCGTGGACCTGCTGTACGCCGTGATCGACCCGCGAGTGAGGCTCACGTGAGCGACCTGACCAGGAGTGGCGCCGTCGGCGAGCCCGTACCGGCCGATTCGTCGGCCCCCAGCGCCTTCCTCGAAGTGCGCGACCTGCGCATCCACTTCCCGACCGAGGACGGCGTCGTCAAGTCCGTCGACGGGCTCTCCTTCCAGCTGGAGCGGGGCAAGACGCTCGGCATCGTCGGCGAGTCCGGCTCCGGCAAGTCGGTGACCTCGCTGGGGATCATGGGGCTGCACACCGTCGGCCAGTACGGACGCGGCAAGGCCCGGATCTCCGGCGAGCTGTGGCTGGACGGCAAGGAGCTGCTGACCGCCGACCCCGACGAGGTACGGCGGCTGCGCGGCCGCGAGATGGCGATGATCTTCCAGGACCCGCTGTCCGCCATGCACCCCTACTACACCATCGGCCAGCAGATCGTCGAGGCGTACCGGGTCCACAACAAGGTCGACAAGAAGGCCGCCCGCAAGCGCGCCGTCGAACTGCTCGACCGGGTCGGCATCCCGCAGCCCGACAAGCGGGTCGACGACTACCCGCACCAGTTCTCCGGCGGCATGCGGCAGCGCGCGATGATCGCGATGGCGCTCGTCAACAACCCCGAACTGCTCATCGCCGACGAGCCGACGACCGCCCTCGACGTCACCGTCCAGGCGCAGATCCTCGACCTCATCCGCGACCTCCAGAAGGAGTTCGGCTCCGCGGTCATCATCATCACCCACGACCTCGGCGTCGTCGCCGAGCTGGCCGACGACATCCTGGTGATGTACGGCGGCCGGTGCGTGGAGCGTGGCCCCGCCGAGCAGGTCTTCTACGAGCCGCAGCACCCCTACACCTGGGGCCTGCTGGGCTCGATGCCGCGCATCGACCGCGACCAGACCGAGCGGCTGATCCCGGTGAAGGGCTCCCCGCCCAGCCTCATCAACGTGCCCTCCGGCTGCGCCTTCAACCCGCGCTGCCCGTACGCGGACATCCCCAAGGACGGGATCACCCGCACCGAGCGGCCGGAGCTGCGGCAGGTCGCCGACGGGCACCACTCGGCCTGCCACATGTCGCAGGAAGAGCGGACGCGGATCTGGACCGAAGAGATTGCGCCCAAGCTGTGAAGGACGACGCCGTGCCGGAAAAAGAGCTGACGACCCCGAAGCAGAAGGCGGACCCCTCGGCCGAGCCGCTGCTCAGGGTCGAGGGCCTGGTCAAGCACTTCCCGATCACCAAGGGGCTGCTGCGCCGCCAGGTCGGCGCGGTGCAGGCCGTGGACGGCCTCACCTTCGACGTGCTGCCGGGGGAGACCCTGGGCGTGGTGGGCGAGTCGGGCTGCGGCAAGTCGACCATGGGCCGGCTGATCACCCGGCTGCTCGAACCCACCGGCGGCAAGGTGGAGTTCGAGGGCAAGGACATCACGCACCTCGGGGTCGGCGCCATGCGCCCGATGCGCCGCGATGTGCAGATGATCTTCCAGGACCCGTACTCCTCGCTGAACCCGCGCCATACGGTCGGCACGATCGTCAGCGCGCCGTACAAGCTCCAGGGCATCACCCCGGAGGGCGGCGTCAAGAGCGCGGTGCAGGCGACGCTGGAGCGCGTCGGCCTCAACCCCGAGCACTACAACCGCTATCCGCACGAGTTCTCCGGCGGTCAGCGCCAGCGCATCGGCATCGCCCGCGCGCTCGCGCTCAGCCCCAAGCTGGTGGTCGCCGACGAGCCGGTCTCCGCGCTGGACGTCTCCATCCAGGCGCAGGTCGTCAACCTCCTGGACGACCTCCAGGCGGAGCTGGGCCTGACGTATGTGATCATCGCCCACGACCTCTCGGTGATCCGGCACGTCTCGGACCGGATCGCGGTCATGTACCTCGGCAAGATCGTGGAGCTGACCGACCGCAAGTCGCTCTACGAGTCGCCGATGCACCCCTACACCCGGGCGCTGCTCTCCGCCGTGCCGGTGCCGGACCCCAGGCGGAAGTCGGCCGAGAGCGGGCGGATCCTGCTCAAGGGCGACGTGCCCTCGCCGATCAATCCGCCCTCCGGCTGCCGGTTCCGCACCCGGTGCTGGAAGGCCACGGATATCTGCTCCACCGAGGAGCCGCCGCTGCTGGCGCTCAAGACCGGCCACCGGGTGGCCTGCCACCACCCGGAGAACGCCCCGGACCAGGCGCCGGCGAGCACCAAGAAGCTCCAGCCGGAGTCGGATGTGGTGACGTCGACGACTCCCAAGGAGGGGCCGGCGGAGTAGGGGCCGGCGGAGTAGGGGTCGCGTGGGCGGGGGCGGCTTACGGGCGTACGGGCGTCGGCCGCGTACGGGCGTAGGGGCGGGGACTGGCGCGCGTACGGGCGTAGGGGCGGGGGCCGGCGCGCGTACGGGCGGGTGCTGGCTCGCCGTACGGGCGGGGACTGGCGCGCGTACTGGCGGCGTCATCCCTCAACCGCCCTGTGGTTCATGACGAGTTGGCAAAGCCGTGCGCATGGCGGTACGGGAGAGTGCAGAGTCGGCGCGTCTGCTCCATTGGGCTCACGCGTTCGAAGGGACAGCTCATGGCACTCTCCCGTTCGACCAGGCTCCTCGCCCTCGCCACCGCGGCGGCCTCCGCCTGGGTGATCTCAGCGGCCCCCGCCCCCTCGCCCGGCGCGCCGGGCGTCGGGGACCCCTACTTCCCGCAGCTCGGCAACGGTGGTTACGACGTCAGGCACTACGACCTCGACGTCGGGTACAACCCGGACACCGACCGGCTCGACGGCCGTACGACCGTCACCGCGCGAGCGACCAAGAATCTCTCCTCCTTCGACCTCGACCTCCAGAAACTGGAGGTCACCGCCGTCGAAGTGAACGGCAGACGGGCCGGCTTCAGCCGCTCCGGTGACGAAGTCAAGATCACGCCGAAGAGCTATCTGCACCAGGGGCACACCTTCGATGTCACCGTCACCTACGGCGGCGTGCCCGAGCCGCTCGGCGGTCCCATCATCTTCGGCTCCGACTACGGCTGGATGAAGACCAAGGACGGCGTCTTCGTCGCGTGTGAGCCCAACGCGGCCTCCACCTGGTTCCCGTCCAGCGACCACCCCTCCGACAAGGCCACCTTCGACATCCGGATCAAGGCGCCCAAGGGACTGACCGGGGTCTCCAACGGGCGGCTGGTCTCGACCCGGGACGTGGGCTCCGACACCGTCAGCCACTGGCGGGAGTCCAAGCCGATGGCGACGTACCTCGCGACCGCCACGATCGGGAAGTTCGACGTGCGGACCGGGACGACGCCCGGCGGCACGCCGGTCTACGTGGCGATCGACCCCGTGCTCAAGAACTCGGGGCAGGTCGACGTCTACGGCCTGACCTCCGAGATCACCGACTACTGGTCCAAGGTCTTCGGCCCGTACCCCTTCGAGGAGACCGGCGCGATCGTCGACGACATGCCGCAGGCGGGCTTCTCGCTGGAGACCCAGTCCAAGCCGATCTACTCGGCCGTGCGCAGCGAGGGCACCATCGCCCACGAACTGGCGCACCAGTGGTTCGGCGACTCGGTGTCGGTCGAGAAGTGGAAGGACATCTGGCTCAACGAGGGCTTCGCCACCTACGCGTCGTGGCTGTGGACCGAGCACAAGGGCCGCGGCTCCGCGCACGACTCCTTCGTCACCGCGTACAACCGCTACCCGGCCGCCGACAAGTTCTGGACGACCGTCGTCGCGGACCCGCAGCGCGACACGATGTTCGCCAGCGCGGTCTACCAGCGCGGCGCCATGGCGCTTCAGGCGCTGCGCGAGCGGATCGGCGACAAGGCGTTCTTCAAGCTGCTGCCCGCGTGGACCGAGGAGAACCGGTACGGGAACGCGGAGGTCGACGACTTCGTGGACCTCGCCGAGGAGATCTCGGGCCAGTCGCTCGACGGGCTCTTCGAAACGTGGATCTACCAGCCGAGCAAGCCGAGCAAGCCGAGCAAGCCGAGCAAGCCGGGCAAGCCGGGCAAGCCGGGTTCGCCGAGCGCGCCGTAGTCGTCGGGGACTTGTGAGAAGGGCCGGGCCCCGCCCCTGGAGGGGGAGGGCCCGGCCCGATGCGGACTGGTGGGGGCGCGCGCCGCTCGGAGCCAGGGAGGTGACACGGGCTCTCAGGTCCGGCGTGGCCGGGGTGGGTGCGGGTTCTCAGGTCCGGCGCGGTCGGGGCAGGTGCAGCCCGAAGTACATCGCTCCCATGCGCAGCGCGAAGACCGCCCCCGCGGAGGCCACCGCCGCGGGCGTGGCCGCGACCCCGGCCCGGTCGAGCAGGAGGTAGCAGAGGGCCCCGGCCAGCGCGGCGGTCGCGTACACGTCCTCGCGCAGCAGCAGCGGCGGGAACTCGCCGCACAGTACGTCCCGGATGACCTCGCCGGCCACTCCGGTGAGCACGGAGAGGATGAGCACCGCGACGGGGGTGGCGCCCGCGCCGATGGCGGCGCGAGCGCCGATCACGGTGACGACGGAGAGGCCCACGGCGTCCACGAACAGCAGCGTGCGCTGCGGCAGCTCGCGATAGCGCAGGAACGCCATGGTCGCGGCGCCCACACAGGCGATGATCGTGAGCAGCACCCAGTCGTGGGTCCAGTACAGCGGATGCCGGTTGAGGATGAGGTCGCGGAGGGTGCCGCCGGAGATCGCGGCGGCGAAGGCGAGGACGAGCCCGCCGAAGGGGTCCATGTTGGCCCGGTGGGCCGCCAGTACCCCGCTCGCGGCGAAAGCGGAGACACCCACCAGGTAGAGCACGTGAAGCATGGGCGTCATCATCTCAGGCTCCGGGAACATTCCGGACTTCCGCGGTGCGGCGGCCTCCGCCGGGCCGACCGGGCTCTCGCACCGGCCGGTCGGCGGTTCTGTAAGCGCCGCTTCGTGGCGCCCGTACGGGCTGCTTCGTGGTGCCCGTAGGGGGCCGGTCAGCTGCCCGTACGGGGCCGGCTAGTCGCTCGTACGGGGGCGGTCAGCTGCCCGTACGGGGGCAGCCAGTCGCTCGTACGGGGCCGGCCAGTCGCTCGTACCCGCCGGTCAGGAGCCTGCCGCCGATTGCCCTTACCTGTCGGTAACCTCTCGGTGTAGCGTGCGGTGCATGGCACAGGCAACCATCGGGGACAGCGCGTTCGTCAGCGAATTCGACCGCGATTCGACGCTCACACTCCGCGAGAGCGGGGTGTACGAGGCGAACCTCTCGCTCGGCTGGACGATCTTCGGCGCGGTCAACGGCGGCTTCCTGCTCGCACTGCTCGGCCGCGCGCTCGGCGACGCGCTGCCGCACCCCGACCCGTACTCCATCACCGCGCACTACCTCTCGGCGTCCCGCCCCGGCCCCGCCGTCATCCGCACCCAGACCGTACGCATCGGCCGTACGCTCTCCGTCGGCCAGGCGTCCCTCTTCCAGCGCGACGAGGACGGCAACGAGGTGGAACGGCTCCGCGCCCTCGCCACCCACGGCGACCTCGACGCGCTCACCGACGACGTCCGCACCGCGGCCAAGCCGCCGAACCTGCCCCCGTACGAGCGCTGCCTGAGCCGGCACGACGGCGAGGTCCCCGACGTCAGTGAGATCGCGGACCGCCTCGACATCCGGCTCGACCCCGCCACCTGCGGCTGGGCCGTCGGCTCGCCCAGCGGCCTGGGCGAGATACGCGGCTGGTTCGGCCTCGCCGACGGGCGCGACCCCGACCCGCTGGCGCTGCTGCTGGCCGTGGACGCGATGCCGCCCACCGCCTTCGAACTGGGGCTCAAGGGCTGGGTCCCCACCATCGAGCTGACCGCCCACATCCGCTGCCGCCCCGCCCCCGGCCCGCTGCGCGTCGCCCTGACCACCCGCAACCTCGCGGGCGGCTTCATGGAGGAGGACGCCGAGATATGGGACAGCGCGGACCGTCTCGTAGCCCAGTCCCGCCAGCTGGCCCGCCCGATGATGGACTGACGGACCTGACGGACCTGACGGACCTGACGGACCTGACGGACCTGACGGACCCGATGGACCCGACGGACCCGGCGGGCCTGACGGATCAGCGTCGGGTGGCGAGGGAGCCGGCCGGGTTCAGCCCTGGTCGCGGAGGAAGTCGAGGAGCGCGGCGGCGAGTTCGGCTGGTGCGTCTTCCTGCACCAAGTGCCCCGCCCCCTCGATGAGCCGCAGCCGCGCGCCCGGCACGGCGGCGGCCAGCTCGTGCCCCTTGGCGACCGGAATCCAGGCGTCCGCCGTGCCCCAGCAGATGAGCACCGGCAGGTCCAGCTCTCCGTACCGGCCCTGGATGTCGTCGGTGAACCGCTGGTCGTTCTGTGTGATCTGCCGGTAGAAGGCGGGCTGCCCCGCCTCCCCGGTCCACGGTTCGACGAGCCGCTCCAGGGTCGCGGGGTGCAGCCCCCGGTGACTGGCGGAGCTCACGTACTCCCGTACGAGCGCCCGGTGCAGCGCGGGCGGCAGCTGCCCGAAGACCTCGGCGTGCGCCCCCAGCAGCCGGTAGGTGGGCGAGCCCCACGGCGCGAGCGCCACCGGGTCCACGAGCGCCAGCGCGCGGTAGCGGGCCCCGTGCAGCAGCCGGGCGCGCAGCGCCACGCAGCCGCCGTAGTCGTGCGCGACGACCAGCGGTTCATCGAGCTCCCAGTGCGCGAGCAGCTCGGTGAAGACCCTCGCTTGGGCGCCGAGCGTGACGTCCTGCCCCTCGGTCTGCTCCGACGTCCCGTAGCCGGGCATGTCCCACACGAAGACCCGGTACCCCTGCTGCGCCAGTGAGCGCGCGACGCCGCGCCAGACGTAGGAGGAGAAGGGTGTGCCGTGCAGCAGCACCACGGGCGGCGCGGCGGGGTCCCCGAGCACGGCCCAGCGGACCTCTCCGGTGGAGCTGCGGTAGGTGCGGTCGAGCGTCCATTCGGTCATAGGTCAAACCCTAGTGACTCATTACGCGCAGTCAATGTCCGGCGGCGGCAGCGGCAGCTCCGCTCTGCACCGCACCGTTCCGCACCGCTCCGGACCCGGTCGTACGCGCCCGCTCCGGTGCGGCTTCGGGCGCTGCTCGCCGCCCCGGCTCCACCGCGCTCCGGGCATTCGGAGCCGCCTGTGCCGATGCGCCCGGTACGGGTCCCCGCCCCGGCTCGTAGAATCGTCCCCACCATGGCCTACCTCGACCACGCCGCCACCACGCCGATGCTCCCCGAGGCGGTGCGGGCGATGACCGCCCAGCTCGCCGTCGCCGGCAACGCCTCCTCGCTGCACGCCGCCGGGCGGCGGGCGCGCCGCACCGTCGAGGAGTCCCGCGAATCCCTCGCCGCCTGCCTCGGCGCGCGCCCCAGCGAGGTGGTCTTCACCGCGGGCGGCACCGAATCCGACAACCTCGCCGTCAAGGGCCTGTACTGGGCCCGGCGCGCCGCCGACCCGGCCCGTACGCGCGTACTCGCCAGCCCCGTCGAGCACCACGCCGTGCTCGACGCCGTCGACTGGCTCGCCGAGCACGAGGGCGCGCGGGTGGAGTACCTGCCCGTCGACAGGTACGGGCGGGTCCACCCCGACACGCTGCGCGCGGCGATCGAGCGCGACCCTGCCGACGTGGCGCTGATCACTGTCATGTGGGCCAACAACGAGATCGGCACGATCATGCCGGTGCGTGAACTGGCCGGTGTGGCGCGGGAGTTCGACATCCCCATGCATGCCGACGCCGTCCAGGCGTTCGGTCAGGCCGACGTCGACTTCGCGGCGTCCGGGCTCGCCGCCATGACGGTGAGCGGCCACAAGATCGGCGGCCCGTACGGCATCGGCGCGCTGCTCCTCGGCCGCCAGTACGCCCCTGTGCCGCTGCTGCACGGCGGCGGCCAGGAGCGCCATGTGCGCTCCGGCACCCTCGACGTTCCGGCGATCACCGCCTTCGCCGTCGCCGGCCAGTACGCGGCCGAGCACCGGGAGAGCTTCGCCCGCGAGGTCGGCGCGCTGCGCGACGAACTGATCACGGCCGTACGCGCCGCCGTCCCCGACGCGATCCTCGGCGGCGACCCCGACCCGGCGGGCCGCCTCCCCGCCAACGCGCACTTCTCCTTCCCGGGCTGCGAGGGCGACTCCCTGCTCCTCCTCCTCGACGCCCAGGGCATCGAGTGCTCCACGGGCTCCGCCTGCACGGCCGGCGTCGCGCAGCCCAGCCACGTGGTCCTCGCCACCGGCACCGACCGCGAGCTGGCGCGCGGCACGCTGCGCTTCTCGCTCGGCCACACGTCCACGGAGGCGGACGTCGCGGTGGTGGCGGACGCCATCGGCCCGGTGGTGGAGCGGGCCCGCTCGGCGGGGCTGTCATAGCGCGACCTTGAGGCGCCGGGGCCCGTTACCCTGGACGGGCTATGACTGACTTCCCTGGTGCGCCCACTGGTCCCCGCGACGGCTCCCGGCTGCGCGTACTCGCCGCGATGTCCGGCGGCGTCGACTCCGCCGTCGCCGCCGCCCGCGCCGCCGAGGCCGGCCACGATGTGACCGGCGTCCACCTGGCGCTGTCCGCGAACCCGCAGTCCTTCCGTACGGGCGCGCGCGGCTGCTGCACCATCGAGGACTCGCGGGACGCGCGCCGCGCGGCGGACGTCATCGGCATCCCCTTCTACGTCTGGGACCTCGCCGAACGCTTCCGCGAGGACGTCGTCGACGACTTCATCGCGGAGTACGAGGCCGGCCGGACGCCCAACCCCTGCCTGCGCTGCAACGAGAAGATCAAGTTCGCGGCGCTGCTGGACAAGGCGCTGGCGCTGGGCTTCGACGCGGTCTGCACCGGCCACTACGCCACGGTCGTACGGACCGGATCCGGCGAACGCGAACTGCACCGCGCCTCCGACATGGCCAAGGACCAGTCGTACGTGCTCGGCGTCCTGGACGAGAAGCAGCTCGCCCACGCCATGTTCCCGCTGGGCGACACCCTCACGACGAAGGAGGAGATCCGCGCCGAGGCCGAGCGGCGCGGGCTCGCCGTCGCGAAGAAGCCCGACAGCCACGACATCTGCTTCATCGCCGACGGCGACACCCAGGGCTTCCTCGCCCGCCACCTCGGCGCGGCGGAGGGCGACATCGTCGACGAGTCCGGGGCCAAGGTCGGCAGCCACGAGGGCGCCTTCGGCTTCACCATCGGCCAGCGCAAGGGCCTGCGCATCGGCACCCCGGCCCCGGACGGCAAGCCGCGCTACGTCCTGGACATCTCACCCGTCGACAACCGGGTGACGGTCGGCCCCGCCGAGGCCCTGGACGTCACCGCCCTCACCGCCATCAAGCCCCGCTGGTGCGGCGCCCCGCCCACCGGCCCCGGTACGTACACCGCCCAGCTCCGCGCCCACGGCGGCGAGACGGAGGTCCGCGCCGAGTTGATCGACGGCTCGGAGCTGGCGGTCACCTTCACGGAGCCGGTCCGGGGCGTGGCCCCTGGCCAGGCGATCGTCCTGTACGACGGCGCGCGGGTGGTGGGGTCGGCGACGATCGCGACGACGGAGCGGGTCTCGGCGGCGGTCTGAGCCTCAAGACTGCTCAGGACTGGCTCCGCCTGGGCAGCCGTCATAGGCTGCCTCTGCGGATCGTCCGCTGTAGCTGTGTGTACGACGGGGGCAGCCTCCCCGTCTTGTCGGGAGGCCGATGGTGCTGCTGCGTTTCAGGGTGGCCAATCACCGCTCGATTCGTGATGAGTGCGAGCTGTCGCTGATCGGCACCGAGGTCGGTGAAGGACCGGCTCGCGACACCGGTCTGCGATACAACGACCGGCCGGTGCCTGCCATGCCCGTGGTGGGTGTATTCGGGGCCAACGCATCGGGCAAGACCAATCTGCTGAACGCGATGCGCGACATGCGCTCCGCGGTGCGTACCTCCTTTGCCGACTGGGCGAAATACCCGGGCATTCCCGCGCGACAGCCGTTCAAGCTCGATCCGGCGTGCGCGGAAGAGACCACTCTCTTCGAGGTGGACCTGATCCTGGGCCGGAACCCGGTGCGCTACACCTACGGCTTCGAGCTCTCGGACGAGCGCGTGGAGGCCGAGTGGCTGCACGCCTACCCGGGCGGTGAGCGAGAGATCTGGTTCGATCGGGAGGCGGACCGGGCCGAGGAGGAAGGCGGAGAGTACGCCTTCGAAGGGGACGGATTCCAGCGGCGCGACGACGTGGTCGCGGCGACCCGGCCCAATGCCCTGTTCCTGTCCACCGGTGCCACGCTGAACCATCCTCAACTTTCCGCGCTGCACCGGTGGTTCCTGGACAACCTGTGGATGGTGACGCCGGGCGCCGACATCGCCGACCGGACCAACTGGACGCAG
Source organism: Streptomyces sp. NPDC044033 (assembly GCF_056434425.1). NCBI lineage: Bacteria > Bacillati > Actinomycetota > Actinomycetes > Kitasatosporales > Streptomycetaceae > Streptomyces > Streptomyces sp. NPDC044033. Next base: position 11,419 of record NZ_JBWKFF010000010.1, read on the forward strand.
GACCTGCTCACCGGGCCGAAGACCAGGGACAAGTACCGAGAACGGATCGTCGAGCTGCTGTCCCTCGCCGACCTCGGCCTCACCGGACTCGATATCCACCCTGAGACGGGCGGCATCCGACTGCGGCACCGCGCCCCGGACGGGGGGGACGTGCCATTGGAATTCCTGGGCGAGGAATCGTTCGGCACGCACGCCTGGTTCGCCTTCCTCGGCCCGATGCTCAGCGTGCTCGACAAAGGCACGACACTGCTCGTGGACGAGCTGGACTCCAGCCTCCACCCCACGCTGGCGGCGGAAGTCGTACGACTTTTCCAGGACCCGCGGTCCAATCCGCGCCACGCCCAGCTGATCTTCGCCACGCATGACGCCACGCTGCTGGGCAGCGCGGTCCTGGACCGGCCGCTCGACCGTGAGCAGGTGTGGATCGCCGCGAAGAACAAAGCCGGGGAGACCGAGCTCTATCCCCTCCTCGCGGCGCACCCGGGCGACGGCGAAGACCTGGAACGCGGCTACCTGCGCGGCCGGTACGGCGGGGTGCCGCGTGTCACCGCGGGCGAGATCGCCCGCGCTCTGTCCTGGCAGGAGGCGAAGGCGACAGCGTGAGCGAGTGGGGCGGACAGCAGAACCAGAACATGAGCAAGGCGGAGCGGCGTCGGGCACGCCGTAGCGCGAAGGGGGACGCGCGCCCGCTGGAGCCGTACCAGCCGCCGCCCCCGGCCGAGTCGCGGGCACAACGGGTGCTGTACGTCGGCTGCGAGGGGGAATCCACGGAGCCGGACTATCTGAGATACCTCAACGAGCGGTTCGGCGCGGGGGGCGACCTGCGGCGGCCGTTCAGAATCCATGGCGCCGGGGGTGACCTGCGGCGGCCGTTCAGAATCCAGCCGGTCTACGTCAAGAACGGTCTGACGCCTTCCAGGGCCGTGGCGGCCGTACGCGACAAAGCGGCGGAGGATGAGACCTGGGTCCTGTTCGACCGGGACGAGCATCACGACATTCCGCAGGCCGTCGAGGACGCGGCCGCGGACGGTACCGAGGTCTGCTTCTCGCACCCGTCCTTCGACCTGTGGTTGCTGCTGCATTTTCAGGCTTTCGGCGGGGCGCAGAGCGGTAGCAACGAGAATGTCGTGAAGAAGCTTCGGCAGGCCCACACGGATTTCAAGCGGTTCGACAAGGGCAACGATAAGAGCGTCATGGGTGCTCGGCGGGAAGCGCTGAATGAGAAGGAGGCCGAGGCCATCGCTCACGCGAGGAGCCTGGTCAACCAGTGCGAGCACGGTGCCTGCAAGGCGAAGAACGCCAAACTCCGGTCGCCGAACAGCAAGCCGTCTGTCAAGGCCCCCGGCACATGGACCGCCCGCTCCGGTCACGCCCCAGATTGCCCGATGCTCGGCCGGGACCCGTCCACCGATGTCTGGCGGCTGCTGGTGAGTCTGGGCATCGAGTAGCGACGAGCCGGCTCGGGCATCGTGGACCTGTCCTGTCGGCAAGAAGGGCTTTCGTCCTGTGCTCTCCGTCGGCGTGAAGTCGACACCGGTCCGTGGGGTTGATGCACCAAGGGGGGCGGGGCGTGGCCCCTGGCCAGGCGATCGTCCTGTACGACGGCGCGCGGGTGGTGGGGTCGGCGACGATCGCGACGACGGAGCGGGTCTCGGCGGCGGTCTGAGCGTAAGGGGAATGCCCTGCCGTCCGGACGACTCAGACGGCGGGGTGCCCGTCGCGGCGTAGCTGGAGCAGATCCCAGCGGTTTCCGTACAGGTCCTGGAAGACGGCCACCGTGCCGTAGGACTCCTGCCGGGGAGCCTCCTCGAAGACGACACCGGCTGCCCGCATCCGGGCGTGGTCCCGTGCGAAATCATCGGTGTGGAGAAACAGCCCGACACGCCCGCCCGTCTGGTCGCCCACCCGTGCCTCCTGGGCGGGGCCGTCGGCCCGGGCGAGGAGCACCGCCGTCTCCCGCGCCCCGGGCGGAGCGACCACCACCCAGCGTTTCCGCTCGTCGATGCGCGTGTCTTCGACGAGTTCGAAGCCGAGAGCGTCCACGTAGAAGGCGATGGCCTCGTCGTAGTCACGCACGACGAGGGTCACCATTCCGATATGCGTCATCCGGGAATGATGCCCCGGCCGGCGCTTCAGCGGTCGGCCGGCCCGGCCTGGCGAGCTTGTGCTTCGGCACCCCGGTTTCTACCGTCACGACGTGGACATTCTCGACCGACTCTCCGAGTTGCCGACCGAGGGCACGGCCACCGCGGCCGCCTCTCTCGAAACCATCATCAGCCGGGTCCGGGCGACCGGGATTCCGACGGCGCTGACCGAGAACGGCGAACCTGTGGCGGCCGTGCTGTCCTGGGAGCTCCTCGAAGAACTGGAGGCCGCTGTCGCGGCGCTGCGCCACGCCGAGCATCAGCGGGAGGGGTGCCGGTTCGGCCCGGTCAAGCCGCCCCCGGGGGTCGACTGCGGCTGCCGTACGACCGAGGAACTGGACGCGGAGCCGGGGAACGTGTGAGGTACAACGTGACCTGGGAGTCCAGCGCGCGGACGGCCCTCGCCAGGTTCCTCAAAGACGATCCGGAAGGGGTGCGACCGCTGAAGGCGGCGGTCGCCGGGCTCGCGCGGGACCCTCACCCCGCGAACAGCCGAGCCATGGACGGCGCTGGATTCCGACGCATAGCAGTCGGTCGATACCGGTGCCAGCACCACGCATGAGCGGCAGCGATGTCATCGTCACGGTGATGGCCCTCGGTCGCATCGGCTGAGGCCCCCGCTTCGTCTCGTGCGCCCTTTACCCGTCGCCCCTCAGCGCAGCGCCTCGGCCGAGGTCACCAGTGCCCGGATCAGGCGCTCGTTCTCCGGGGCCGGTCCGTTGGGGAACGGGAAGCGGCGGCGGTTGAAGCCGTAGGCCAGGCCGTGGCGCGGGTCGGCGAACGCCTGCTGGCCGCCCGCGCCGCTGTGGCCGAACGCTCCCTGTCCCAGCACCGGATACACCTCGGACGTGGCGTGGAAGCCGACCGCGAACGCCTTCCGCTCGCGGTTGACCAGGTCGTAGCCGATGGAGTGGATCTGCGCGAAGGCGGCGGCGGTGTCCGGCTTCAGCAGCGGCGCCCGACCGTCGACCTCGCTGATCGCGGCCGCGTACATCCGGGCCAGGCCGCGCGCCGAGGCCACGCCGCCCAGGGATGCCGGGCCGAGGGCCCGTACCGCAGGGAAGTTCGGCAACTTCCACAGCTCCGGGTTGTCCGGGTGGTTCCGGTTGAAGGCGATGCCGGGCAGGCTGTGCGCGCCCGTCGCGCGCGCCGCGAGGGCGGCCAGCCGCTCGGGGGTCGCCACCGCCGGCCGCGCGCTCAGGTAGCGGGGCTCCTGGTCGGCCGGCAGCCCGAGGTGGAAGTCCACCTCGTAGGCGTCGCGGACGCGCTCGGCGAAGTGCTCCTGAACGGTCCGCCCGGTGGCCCGCCGTACGACTTCGCCGCTCAGCGCTCCGATGACCAGCGCGTGGTAGCCGAACGCGCTGCCCGGCCGCCAATACGGCCGCTGCCGGCCCAGCCGTTCGGCGACGATCCGGTCGTCTGCGAGCTCGTCGAGGGTGAACCCGGCGTCCGCGCCGACCAGACCGGCCCGGTGCGACAGCAGGTCGCGGAGGGGGATGTCCCCCTTGCCCTCGACGGCGAACTCCGGCCAGTAGTGGCCGACCTTCTGGTCGGGATCCAGTACACCGTCCTGTACGAGCAGGGCGACGATCAGGTGCGCGGCGCCCTTGCTCGCCGAGTACGCGCCGAGCAGCGAATCGGCGGTGATCTCCGGGCCGGTCCACAGGTCCACGACTCGCTCGCCGTTCCGGTACGCCACCACCTGCGCGACGTAGTCGCCGCCCTCCGTGGCCGCGGCCGCCGCGAACTCGGCCCGTACCAGCTCGAAGCCGTCGGCCACGGTGCCCTGTATCGCACTGACTTCGGTCATCGCTTCCTCCCAATGCCGCTGTGATGTCCGACCGGGTCGGACACCGGCGAGCCTAACGCAGTTAATAACCATTGGTTACAAATGATGGTGTGGTGCTGGCCACCCCGTCTCGCCGTGCAATGCCTGCCCTGGGCAGCGGCCCGTCGGGGCCCGTGATCGGTACTTCACGGCCGCCGGACTGCGGCCCCCCGACGGCGTTGGGCGGACCGTATAGTCGTGGCCATGGCTGACGCCGCACCCACCCGACAGCGCCCCGGGCGCCCCGCGCAGATCAGCCGTGAACGGATCGTCGACGCCGCCTTCTCGGCCGGGAACCTCGACGCGCTGACCATGCGGGAGCTCGCCACGCGCCTGGGCGTCACCCACGGGGCCCTCTACCGCTGGGTCAAGAACCGCGACCAGCTCTTCGACCTCATCAATGACGTCATGGTCGAACGCGTCCTCCCCGCCGAGGGCCCGCACGGCGACCACTGGCGGCCGTGGCTGGCACGCGTCGCCTGGGCCATGCACGACCAGTTCCTCGCCGTACCCGGCTACGCGACCCGGACTTCACGGCCGCACCGCCACTCCGCCGCCTTCGGCCGGCTCCGGGAAGAGGTCATCGCCGCGTTCACCAACGCCGGCGTGGAAAGCGAACTGGCCGAACAGAGCTGGTACATCTTCATCACCTCCGTCGTCAGCTGGCTCGCCGTCCAGGAGAGCCCCCTGGACCTCGGCCGTAGCGCACCTCGCTTCGAACTCTTCCTCGGCACGCTGCTACGGGGGCTGCCGGCGCGGGAACCGGGGGCTGAAAGGGAATCAGGGGCTGAAAGGGGGCCGGGTGCAGGCCAGGAGCCGAGTGCCGAGCAGGAGCCGGGTGCCGGCCAGGAGTGAGCCCGCCTCGCTTGCCGCTCGTGTGGGGAGCCGGCCGCGGATCCGTCGAGGCCCCTGATCAACTACCTATAGCGCTGGGTACCCTATTGCCGGGCAGCTGCTTGTAGTTCACATCGATCTGTGTGCGAGGCGACCTGCATGCGGGGCGACCTGTATGCGGGGCTGGGCGGGGGCGGCTTCCGGCCGGAGTGAGGGGGACCGGGGCGACCGGATGCCTCATGGGGGTGGTTTGGTGGAGCGTGCGGCGAGCGCGAGGGGCGACGGTGAAGCGTAATCGCGGGTCGATATGGCACATGATCCCGACTGCGTTTCGGGAAGGGTGACGGAGCGGTGACAGGAGAAGCCGTAAAGAAGAGTCGGCTGCGGTTTCTCCCGTATGCCATTTTCGCCGCCCTGGCGATCTGGGTGGCTGCCGAGGTCTTCCTCATAAACAACGACCCGGAGCCAGGGGCCTCATCGCGAACGGACCTTGAGGAACAGGTGCTCAAGGCCGCGCGGAGCAAAGACTCCGACAGCCTGAACCAACTCTTCGCGAAGGGCAGCGTTTCCGACGACTACGCGAAGAACTATCTGGACCAGTTGGACGAGGCCGAGCCCGGCGGGTTGAAGGCGTCCATTCGCGGTCTCGGTGGTGTCGATTTCCTGACGCTGACGGGCAAGTCTCCGAAGGGCGAGGCCATTTGCACGGCGTGGCAGGTGGGTTCCGATGACGGACACTGGCTGCTGGACGCGACGCCGCCGATCACGCCGACTCCGTGTGACGGGTAGGGCGGACGGGTAAGGCGGGTCACGGTTCCTGGACGAAGGCGCCGAGGTGGTCGGCGATGAAGGTGCGTACGGTGCGCGGAGGGGCGCCGGTGACGGCGGCCACGTCATCGGACCGCCATGCAGCGTCGCCTTCGGCGATGAGGCCGAACACCTGCGCGTTGGAGGTCGCGACCGCCTCGGGGACGCCGGCCCGGGTCATGGCCGCCCGGTGTTCGGCGGGGGAGACCCGGCGGTACTTGATCTCATGCCCCACCGCGTCGGTCAGCGCCTTCGCGACGTCGGCGTAGGTGATCAGCTCGGGGCCCGTCAGCAAGTACGTGCGTCCCGCGTGTTCGGCCGGCGCGGCGGCGACGGCGGCCGCGGTGGCGGCGACGTCGCGGGAGTCGACCATCGCGAACCGTCCGTCGCCGGCCGACATCACGAAGCCCCGCGTCCGCTTGATCATCGGTGCGACGCCGAAGAGGTTCTGCATGAACAGATTCGGCGCCAGCAGCGTGAATTCGAGCCCGCTCGCTTTGAGATGAGCCTCGATCCGCGCGTGGTCCCGTCGCCGGTCGACCGGAGAGGACTCCGACGCCTTGTGGTTGGTGATCTTGACGACATGCCGCACGCCCTGCCGGGCGGCGCTGTCGATGACCGCGATCTCGTGCTCCGGGACGGACGGGCTGATGAGTACAGCGGTGTGGGCGCCGCGCATGGCAGCGTCGAGTGTGTCCGTACGCTCGAAGTCGCCGACGGCGATATCGACGGCGGCCGGGAAGCGCCCTCCCAGCGTGCGGGACGGGTCGCGTACCAGCGCCCTCGTAGCCACGCCGCTCTGCTCGGCGAGCAGCCGAACGGTTTCCGAACCGATCTTGCCGGTGGCTCCGGTGGCTCCGGTGACTACGATCACGACGTTCTCCTTCGATGCGCGGGTGGTGTCCGTATGGGCGGGCCTGCGCGGCCTGCGCGGCTTGTACGGGCGGGCCTCTGTAGACCGGTATTCAGCCTGCACATGGAAGGTATTGATCGTGAAGTAGGCACCTATTGGGTATATAGGTACCTGATGGATACCGACCAGGCCACCTACGCGAAGGACTGCCCGTCGCGCACCGTGCTCAGCGCGCTCGCGAACAAGTGGTCGCTGTATGTGCTCGGCGTGCTGCGTCGCCGGGGACGGCCGCTGCGCTTCACCGAGCTGCGCCGCCACATCGAGGGCGTGACGCAGAAGTCCCTGACGCAAGCGCTCCGCAATCTGGAGCGCGACGGACTGATCAGCCGTACCGTCTACCCGACCATCCCCCCCGCGCGTGGAGTACGCCCTCACGGACCTCGGGGTCGAGGTCGGCGCTCTCACCACGGCCATCGCGGACTGGTCCAAGGACAATGTCTCTCGCGTCCAGGCGGCCCGCTCGGCCTACGACAGCCGCGCCGCGGACCAGGACCTCTCCTAGCGGGGCTGTTGCCCAACCCGGCCGAGCAGTCCGGACCGTCCGGCTTCGGCGACGGCCCGTACGAACTCCCCCGGGTTGCCGAGCATGATGTTGTGCCCGCAGTCGGGAACGGCGACGACGAACACGCCCGCGGCGGCCAGTTCGTCGGCGCCGGGCAGCGGCGCGTCATAGGCCGGCAGCAGAAAGGTCCGGGGGATCTCCAGCTTGAGCAACCGCTCCCGCATCGTCGGTACGGACCCGGCGACGAGGTGTACGGCGCTGCGGTGCAACGCCACCCGTCCGGCCAAGCGCATGGTGGCCCACCAGTGGCCTCCGGACCGCTCCCGAGTCTCCTCCCAGCCCCCGCCCCTCAAGAACTCCGCTTCCGAGTAGGCGGCGATCCCCCGACTGCCGCCGGCTCTTGGCTCGGCCCGGTTCGCGGCCAAGACCGCTGAAGTGCCCGAGGTTAGTGGACGGGGGTGACAGCGCTGCGGAAAGCCGCGGGCGACCGGTGGCCGCCGCGAGGATCTCGGCGATCAGGCTCGGGGCGCACTCGTCGGAGGCGATGTCGACGCGGTGGCCGGCGCACTCGTCGCGGCGCTGAAGGACCAGCGCCGCGAATGCGCCGACGTCGGTGGCGGGAACGCGGCGGGAATGCGGCGGGAATGAGGGTGCGGGGCCGGTCGGCGGGCATGGGCCAGGCGAACGTGTCGTCACGCAGCCCGTCGAGGGGCCAGCCGCCGGCGTAGTTGTCCATGAACGCCGCCGGGGCGATCACGGTCCAGGGCACGCCGGCTGTGAGCAGGTATCGCTCGACCAGGTACTTGCTCTCGTAGTGCGGTGCCGACGTGCCCCGGTCGGTGTGGGCGGCGGAGGTGAGGACGATGTGCCCGAGCGGGCGGCTGTCGCGGCGTCGACGAGGGTCTTGCCCTGCCGGGCCTCGGCGGTCGTGCCGGTGGCGGTGTCGGCGCCGAACGGGGTGGTGACCGCGAAGAGGGCGTCCGCGCCGGACAAGGCGGCGTCGAGGGAGACGCGGTCGTCGAAGTCGGCGTAACGGACGTCGGCACCCAGCGCGCGCAGTTCGTCGGCGGCGGGCGAGCCGAGGTGGTGGGTGAGCCGGGGTGGCGGGTGAGCGCGAGATCACCGACATGACGGGCCTGCCCACCGGCCCGGCTACCTGGCTCGTGGACCGGCTGGAGCGAGGGGGCTACGTAGCCCGCACCCCCGATCGGCGGGACCGCCGCCGAGTACTCGTCACCCCGGTGGCCGGCCGCATCGCCCGCGTCACCGCCGTATGGGACGACCTCGGCCGGGCGTGGCAGTCACTGTTCGACAGCCACAGGGCTGAGGGGCGGATTGGTTGAGCTTGCTGCGGGGAGCTCCGCTGCGCTCCGCAACGGCTGTTGTTGTATGGGGCGGTATTGCGCCCGGCCGGCTGCGGCTCTCGTCTCGGACCCTCCGGGTCCAAGGCGCCGGCAGCGGGAGGGGAGGGGGCGGGGCTGGGGTCGGTTCGCTGTCTGCGGCTCGGTTCTGGGCTGGGGTCAGGCTCCGCTGCGCTACGCCGCTGGCTGCTGCCGCGAAGTGGTCGTTGTGGTGCTGTCGTGTGCGGGTCTCGTCTCGGGCCTACGGCCCACACGGCGGCGAGTAGCGGAAATGCGGCGCTGCGGCGCGTTGCGCTGCGCCTCGGCTGCGCTTTCCGTCGGAGGGTGGTTTCCGCCCGCAGGGCGGGGGGCTAAGGGTGTGGAAACTCTACTCCGACGGCCCGTGCGCCCGATATGCCCGACATGTCAGGTTGAATGGGTAACAGAGTTGGCTTGCTGCCCGATCCCGGGTCCGGTATGCGACTTTTGTCGGGCGGTAACCGCACCCTACTTGCCGGTAGTCGATGAGGCCCTTGGGTAGCGCCCCTGCGCCGGCTCCATCGTGGCGGCGGGCAAGTGCGGAGCTTCTTCTGACCTTGGTCGTGACTGCCCCCGCAGGTAGCGAACCCACCCGGGCCCCGCCGCCTTCCCTGTCGCTGCTGGCGCCTTGGACCCGGAGGGTTCGAGATGAGGGCCGCGGTCGACGCCGAGTCGGCTATTGCAGGCGCAGGCCGGCCAGCAGGAGTTCGACCAGGCGGCGGGCGTCGTATCGGGGGTTGTTGGCGCCGATGCACAGGTTGCCCACGCCGGCCATCAGTTCCAGGGCCCCGATGTCGGGGCGGATCTCGCCCGCGTCGGCGGCGGCGTCGAGCAGGTCGGCGCAGACCGGTACGAGGCGGTCGATGAAGTAGGTGTGCAGAGTCGAGAAGGTGGGGTCGTCGGAGCGCAGCGCCTCGGCGAGGCCGTGCTTGGTGACCAGGAAGTTGACGAAGAGGTCCACCCATCGCGTCAGGGCGGTGTGCGGTGAGTCGCTCTTCGCCAGTAGGTGGGGGCCCGCCTCGGCGCATGCCTCCACCTGATGCTGGTACACGGCGACGACGAGATCTGACCGCGTGGGGAAGTGGCGGTAGATCGTGCCGACCCCGACGCCGGCCTTGGTCGCGATGTCGCGCACGGGCGCGTCGACGCCGGAGGCGACGAAAGCCGCCGCTGCCGCTTCCAGCAGGGTCTTCTCGTTACGCCGGGCGTCGGCCCGCTTCCGGGGCGCCGGTGATCCTGATGCGCTGCCGATGTCGGTCACTGCTCTGAAGTTCCCATCACTAGCCTTGCCAATCGGAACCGTGTTCCGTATATTTCTAAGTGGAACATGGTTCCGCCTGTCCATGATGGCAGAGCGGATGCCCCGTGCCCAGTTTCGTACGTCCGCTCAAGCTCTTCCGAGGAGAATCCCTTGTTCCACCCTGGTGAAGCCCTCGCGCCCGTTCCCATCATCTCGGTACGCCCAGTGGTGCTCGCGGCTCCGGGGCGCGGCGAAGACTTGCAGGTGCGCGTATCGGCTCCGGTGACCGGCGGCGAGCTGCCGGTCATCCTCTTCTCCCACGGCTTCGGCGAGTCGATGGACGACTACGCCCCGCTGGTCGACTTCTGGACCGCTTGCGGATTCGCGGTCCTCCAGCCGACCCACCTCGATTCCCGGACGCTGAACATCACGCCCGAGGACCCCCGGCACCCGGAGATCTGGCGCTCCCGGGTCCAGGACCTGACCCGCGTCATCGACCGGCTCGACCTCCTCGAAGCTGCCGTGCCCGGCCTCGCCGGGCGCCTCGACCGGAGCCGCATCGCCGGCGTCGGCCACTCCTGGGGCGCCCAGACGGTCGGCATGTTGTTGGGCGCGCGCGTCCTCGACGCCGAGGGCGTCCCGGGCGAGGACATGTCCGACCCGCGGATCAAGGCCGGCGTGCTGCTCGCCGCGGCGGGCACGGGCGGCGCCGACCTGTCTCCGTTCGCCGCCGAGCACTTCTCCTTCATGAACCCGGGCTTCGCCGAGTTGACCACGCCGTCCCTGGTGGTCGCCGGTGACAAGGACCAATCTGCCCTGACCAGCCGGGGGCCCGACTGGTTCACCGACGCCTACGTTCTCAGCCCCGGGGCCAAGAGCCTGCTCACCTTGTTCGGGGCGGAGCACTCGCTGGGCGGGATATCCGGGTATGCCGTCACCGAGACGACGGACGAGAACCCCGAACGGGTCGCCCTGCTCCAGCGGCTCACGTCCGCCTTCCTGCGCAGCACGCTCTACCCCGAGGACACGTGCTGGTCCGCTGCCGCTGCCGAACTGGCGGAGAGCGCCGATCCGATGGGCCGTATCGAATCCAAGTGACGCGAGGGGGAGGCCCTTGCCCGACACCCGCCTTTCGGGGTAGGCGGATGACGCCATGTCGGTTCAGGCGCCGTCTTCGGTGGCACTGCTGTTGTCCTTCACGTGGCGTAGTGGCGCGCGTAGGGCGGGTCGGCTCGTCGTGGCGACGGTGGCTGGGCTGTCGCGCCTCTGGCTGTCTCTGGTTGTGATGCTGTCGCTGCGTGTCGCCGGTCAGCTCAGGGCAGTTGCTGCCGCCGTCGCCGGTAAGGGAGGGGTTCAGCCAACCGGTCTGGGCCGCATGCGGCGTCGGTTGCGACTCCTCGGCGATGGTGTGGATCAAACGCCTGGAGCCGACCGGATTCAACGCCGCCCCCTCGGAAAAGGCCAGCTGTGTACGGGAGCTGACCGGAAGGGTCGGGGCGTCGAAGGAGGCGGTGCCGGGCGGCGAGGCATCACCCACGAGCGGCGGAGTCGGGGCGTCGGTCGCGCGTCGGTGGCTGTCGGTCTGACATCGGCCGCTTGTCGGCGAGGGGCCGGAACCTTTCCGGAGACCTGCCGGGCACCCATCCGGCAGGCGCGCGAAAGGCAAGGAATCACCATGACCACTGACGTCACGATCATCGGCGCCGGGCTCGGCGGACTCGTACTGGCTCGTGTCCTGCACGTTCACGGCATTACGGCGACGGTCTACGAGGCGGAGGCTTCCCCGATGGCTCGCGCGCAAGGCGGGATGCTCGACATCCACGACTACAACGGGCAGCTCGCCCTCAAAGCGGCTGACCTGATGGACGAGTTCCACGGCATCATCCTGGAAGGCCGCCAGGCGATGCGGTTCGTCGACCGGGACGGGAACGTTCTGCTTGACCAGCCCGACGACGGTACGGGTGGCCGCCCCGAGGTGCAGCGCGCCGAACTGCGCCGCATTCTGCTCGACTCGCTCCCGGCCGGCACCGTCCGGTGGGGGCACAAGGTCATCGCCGCCCGCGCCCTCGGCGAGGGCCGCCATGAGGTGGTCTTCGCCGACGGCTCCACCGTTGCCACGAGCCTGCTGGTCGGCGCGGACGGGGCCTGGTCACGGGTACGCCCGCTGCTCTCCGACGCCACACCTGAATACGTCGGCCGGTCCTTTGTCGAGATCTACCTGCACGACGCCGACACCCGGCACCCGGTCAGCGCGAAAGCGGTCGGCGGCGGGTCGTTCGGTGCGCTCGATCGGGGTGACCAAGGGAAGTGGATCGCAGCTCACCGGGAGAGCGGCGGGAATCTCCACACCTACATAACGCTGTCCCGGCCGCAGGACTGGTTCACCGACATCGATTTCACCGATGCCGACGCGGCCGCCGCGCGCATCGCGGCCGAGTTCGACGGCTGGGCGCCGGAGCTCACCGCCCTGATCACCGACGGCGACACCGCGCCGGTCCTGCGCCCCCTCCACGCCCTGCCGACCGGGCACCGCTGGGACCGGGTGCCGGGGGTGACCCTGCTCGGCGACGCCGCCCATCTCACGGCCCCCGACGGCGAAGGCGCCAACCACGCCATGCAGGACGGTGCCGAGCTCGGCACGTCCCTCGCCGCGTACCCCGATGACATCGAGGCCGCACTCGCCGCTTACGAGCAAGCGCTGTTCCCCCGCAGCGCCGCAGCCGCCACCGCGGCCGAAGCGGTCAACAGCGCCACCCCCGAGGAGTTGATCAACTCATTCACCCAGGACCGGGACGACAAGACCGCATGAGCCACTGGCCGAGGTCATCACGGTGACTGCCACCTCCTGCCCGGGAGCCCCACCCGCTCCATGACTCCTGTCTGCGGAACGGCCCCCCGCCCGTACCGCAGAGGCTTTCGACCGCCTCGCCTTCCGGGCGGTCGTAGCCGCCGTTCAAGGCGGCGTCTGCTCTCCTTGGACCGCCGGTCGAGCACCGCGCACCGCCGTAGCGGTCCGAACGCATCGAGAGCCGGGCCATCCCCGCACCGTGCGACCCCTGACTCGCAGAAGGCGGCCTCTGGAGGCGTGGGACAGAGGGGGTTCTCACCTCCCATTCGCGGGCAATGGAAGCAGATGGCGTCGTTTTCCGGGAGGAGGCGTTCGAGGGAGCCGCACGCCGTGTCGCGTGCGCGCTCACTCCGCTTGGCGGCTCCTGATGGAGGCGCCGGGTCCCCTCGGCGAATGGGGCGGGAACATCTCCCCGGCGGGCGGGGCACGTACGAAGGGGCGTTCTGACCGCGCCGCGCCGGGGTGGCCCGGCGCGGGCCCCGCTCAGCCCGTCGCGGCAGGGCGAGCGTCCCCTCGCGGTACGGCGAGTGCGCCCTCCCCGCGCGGCGCGGTCGATGCCCCGCGGCCGCCCCGGCGGCCTCCCCGGTGCGCCCGGCGCTTAAAGTCGCATGGCCATACCAGAGAAGGCATGGTCATATTCGCTGTCCTGGAAGGGGACCGATGTGAGTACTGATGTGATGTCGTCCTTTCACCACGAGCTGATACGCCGCAACCCCGGCGAGCCCGAGTTCCACCAGGCCACGCTGGAGGTCCTGGAGACGCTCGCGCCGGTCCTCGCCGCGCGGCCCGAGATCGCCGCCGCCAAGCTGGTGGAGCGGATCTGCGAGCCGGAGCGGCAAATCATGTTCCGGGTGCCGTGGCAGGACGATGCCGGTGAGATCCATATCAACCGGGGCTTCCGCGTGGAGTTCAACAGCGCCCTCGGCCCGTACAAGGGCGGTCTGCGCTTCCACCCCTCGGTCAACCTCGGCATCGTGAAGTTCCTCGGCTTCGAGCAGATCTTCAAGAACTCGCTCACCGGGCTCAACATCGGCGGCGGCAAGGGCGGCAGCGACTTCGACCCGCACGGGCGGTCGGACACCGAGGTGATGCGGTTCTGCCAGTCGTTCATGACGGAGCTCTATCGCCACCTGGGCGAACACACGGACGTACCGGCCGGCGACATCGGCGTCGGCGGCCGGGAGATCGGCTTCATGTTCGGCCAGTACCGCCGCATCACCAACCGCTGGGAAGCCGGCATCCTCACCGGCAAGGGGCTCCAGTGGGGCGGCTCCCACGCCCGTACGGAGGCCACCGGGTACGGGAACGTGCTCTTCACCGCCGAGATGCTCAAGCAGCGCGGCGAGGACCTCGATGGGCAGCAGGTCGTGGTCTCCGGCTCCGGCAATGTGGCGATCTACACGATCGAGAAGGCCCAGGCCCTCGGCGCCAACGTGCTGACCTGCTCGGACTCCGGCGGGTACATCGTTGACGAGAAGGGCATCGACCTCGCTCTGCTGAAGCAGATCAAGGAGGTCGAGCGGGGCCGCATCAGCGAGTACGCGGAGCGGCGCGGGGCCTCGGCCACGTACGTGCCGGGCGGCTCCGTATGGGACGTGCCCGCCGACGTCGCGCTGCCCTCGGCCACGCAGAACGAACTCGACGGCACCGCCGCCCGTACGCTCGTACGCGCAGGCGTCAAGGCCGTCTCCGAGGGCGCCAACATGCCGGCCACGCCGGAGGCCGTCGACGTGCTGCGGGAGGCCGGGGTCGCGTTCGGGCCGGGCAAGGCGGCCAACGCCGGCGGCGTCGCGACCAGCGCGCTGGAGATGCGGCAGAACTCCGGGCGCGAGTCCTGGACCTTCGAGCGGGCGGAGGGCGAGCTCGCGGAGATCATGCGCGGCATTCACGCCACGTGTTACGAGACCGCCGAGCGCTATGGCGCGCCGGGCGACTACGTCGCGGGCGCCAACATCGCCGGGTTCGAGCGGGTCGCCGACGCGATGCTGGAGCAGGGGCTCATCTGAACGGCCCGGTGAACAGCCCGGCCGGCAGGCCGAGTCGGGGCTGACGCGATGAACCCAGGGCCTGAGCCGGGAGCACTACGCCCGGCCGCCGCGCCCAGAGGCCGAGCGAAGGCGCTCAGCCGGTGAGACCGTAGAGATCCATGCGGATACACACAGATCCAGCCAGGGGCCCAAGCCCTTGTCGCCCGCAATGGCGGGGGCGGCAAGGCACGTGCCGCGCGTAACGTGGCACCCATGAATATCTGCGTCTTCTGTTCCGCCGCCGACCTCGACGACCGCTACACCGCTCCCGCTCGTGAATTCGCCGAGCTGATCGGGAAGGGCGGACACACCATGGTGTGGGGCGGCTCCGAGTCCGGCCTGATGAAGGTCATGGCGGACGGGGTGCAGGACAACGGCGGGAAGCTGGTCGGCGTCTCGGTGGAGTTCCTGGCCGCGAAGGCGCGTACCAACGCGGACGAGATGATCGTCACCAAGGACCTCGCGGAGCGCAAGGCGCTGCTGCTGGCGCGCGCGGACGCGATCGTGATCATGGTGGGCGGCACCGGCACGCTGGACGAGGCGACCGAGATCCTGGAGCTGAAGAAGCACGGGATGCACACCAAGCCGGTGGTGCTGCTGAACGCCGCGGGCTTCTACGACGGGCTGAAGCAGCAGTTCCAGCGGATGGAGGAGGAGGGCTTCCTGCCGGTCCCGCTGACGGAGCTCGTGTTCTTCGCCGAGGACGGTGTCGGGACCATGGCATATCTCGAAGAGTCGGCCGGAGTCCAGTAAGGCCCGTAAGGCAAGCTTGGCCCCATGAGTACGCATATGATCACTGGGGCCGGCTCGGGTATCGGGTCGGCCGTCGTCGAGAAGCTGCTGGCGCGCGGTGACGAGCTGTTCCTGTTCGCGCGCGACGCCGGGCGGGCCAAGGAGCTCGCGGAGCGCTTCCCCGGCGCCCGTACCCTCGTCGCCGACCTGGGCAACCCCGACCGGCTCTCCTGGGCGCTCAGCCAGCAGTCGGTACCCGACCGGGTCGACTCGCTGCTGCACATCGCGGGCGTCGTGGACCTCGGCGGAATCGGCGAGCTGAGCACGAAGGCGTGGAATCGCCAGCTCGCGGCCAACCTCGTCTCCCCGGCCGAGCTGACCCGGCTGTTCCTGCCCCAGCTGCGCATCGCCAAGGGCCACGTCCTCTTCGTCAACTCCGGCGCCGGTCTCAGCGCCGGTCCCCAGTGGGGCGCCTACGCCGCGAGCAAGCACGGCCTCAAGGCGCTCGCCGACGCGCTGCGCGCCGAGGAGCACGGCAACGGGGTGCGCGTCACCTCCGTCTACCCGGGGCGCACCGCCACGGCGATGCAGGAGAAGGTGCACCAGCAGGAGGGCAAGGAGTACGACGCCGAGCGGTGGATCGACCCGGAGTCGATCGCGAAGACGATCCTGCTCTCGATCGACCTTCCGCGGGACGCGGAGATCAACGACATCACGGTGCGGCCGGGCCGGTGACGCGGGGTACGGGCAGGGGGTTCGGGCGGCGCGTACGCGTCACATGAACACCGCCACGTACACCGCCAGGCAGCACACGATGACCGCGAGGAGCGCCGTGAGGACCGCCATCGACGCCGCTGCCGCGCGCAGCATCCCGGAGTTGTCCGGCTGGAGGGCGGTCGCCTGCTCCGGCTGGTCCGGTAAATAGCGGACGGTGAGCGTGTCGCCCGCCATCACGGTGGCCGGGCTGCCCGTCTCCTCGAACCGCACCGGACGGCCCTCGCGCGTCCGGTACTCGTACACGTGGTGCAGGACGGCCGGCGCACCGTCGCCGCCGCCCCGGGTGGTGGCGTACGCGCGCAGACAGCGCCCCTGGGCGGTCAGGCCCGTACGCCACAGCGTGGTGAGACGCCGACGCCGTTCGGCTACCCTGCCGATGCCGTAGAGCGCGAGGCAGGCCATCAGCGCGGGGATGGCGAGCACTAGTGCGCTGGACAGAGAAGACATGGCACACACCTCCGGTTTCTGGGACGGAGACTCCGCCCGGGCCGTCGCGGTTCCCGCGTGCTCGTACTCTCGTACCCTTCCGGGGTGACTGAGAAGAGCGAGATGAGCTGGACCGCGGGCGTGGCGACCGGCGTCGGGTCGATGCCCGGCGGCGACGCGCGAGAGGCCGCGAAGACCGTCACCGGGGCGCTGGAGGCGTTTCCCCATCTGCCGGAGCTGCCCGCGCGGGGGCCCGGCGCGGACATGATCGGACGGACCGCCGGGCTGCTCGTGGAGGTGTACGCGCACGTCGAGCCCAGCGGGTGGCGGATCAGCGACCGGCCGGGGCGGGACACCAAGCGGGCGGTGTCGTGGCTGGGCGAAGACCTCGACGCGCTGGAGGAGTTCACCCAGGGGTACGAGGGGCCGCTGAAGGTGTCGGCCGTCGGCCCGTGGACCCTGGCCGCCGCCCTGGAGACGCGCGGCGGCGAGGTGGCGCTGCGCGATCCGGGGGCCTGCCGGGACCTGACCGCCTCGCTCGCCGAGGGGCTGCGCGCCCACCTCGCGGAGGTGGGGCGCAGGGTGCCCGGGGCCCGTGTCGTGCTCCAGCTGGACGAGCCGTCGCTCACCGCGGTGCTGACCGGCCGGGTCCGTTCGGCCAGCGGCTACCGCACCCACCGGGCCGTCGACCGGAGTGTGGTGGAAGGCGCGCTGCGGGACATGGTGGCCGTCGCCGGGGGCGGGCCGGTCGTCGTCCACTCGTGCGCGCCGGAGGTGCCGTTCGCCCTGCTGCGGAGGGCCGGGGTCGCGGGTGTCTCGTTCGATTTCTCGCTGCTCACCGAGCGTGATGAGGAGACGATCGGGGAGGCGGTGGAGGCCGGCACGGCGCTCTTCGCGGGCGTGGTGCCGGGCACCGACGGCCCATTGTCGGACCCTGCCGGTAGCGTCATGGGTGTCAGGACGCTGTGGCGCAGGCTGGGGCTGGCACCGGGGACTCTCGCGGAGTCCGTCGTGGTCACCCCGTCGTGCGGGCTCGCGGGCGCTTCGCCCGCATATGCCCGTACGGCCCTCGCGCACTGCGTCAAGGCGGCGAGATCGCTCGCGGACAACCCTGAGTGACGGCGCTCTTGGAGCAAACGGGAGGACGAGACGGTGGCAGGCGAACAGGACGCAGCGGTACCCGCGGAGGCGCGGGAGGAGCACGCGCGGCTCGCTGAGCGGATCGAGGATCACCGCTTCCGGTACTACGTCCGGGACGCCCCGGTCGTCAGCGACGCCGAGTTCGACAAGCTGCTGCGCTCCCTGGAGGCGCTGGAGGAGGAGCATCCGCAGCTGCGGACCCCGGACTCGCCGACGCAGAAGGTCGCGGGCGCCTATGAGACCGACTTCGCCACCGTCGAGCACCGCGAGCGCATGCTCTCCCTGGACAACGCCTTCGACGACGAGGAGCTGGCGGCCTGGGCCGAGCGCGTCGCGAAGGACGTGGGGGAGGGGACCCCGTACCACTTCCTGTGCGAGCTGAAGGTCGACGGCCTCGCCGTCAACCTCACCTACGAGCACGGCCGGCTGACCCGCGCCGCCACCCGCGGGGACGGCCGCACCGGCGAGGACATCACGCCCAACGTCCGTACGATCGACGAGATCCCGCACCGGCTGGAGGGGGAGCGCGTCCCGGAGCTGGTCGAGGTGCGCGGCGAGGTCTTCTTCCCGATGGAGAAGTTCGAGGAGCTCAACGCCCGCCTGGTGGAGGCGGGGAAGCCGCCGTTCGCCAACCCGCGCAACGCGGCGGCCGGTTCGCTGCGCCAGAAGGACCCGAAGATCACCGCGTCCCGCCCGCTGCACATGGTGGTGCACGGCATCGGCGCGCGCGAGGGCTTCGACATCGACTGCCAGTCGCACGCGTACGACCTGCTGCGCCAGTGGGGGCTGCCGACCGCCAAGCACAACGAGGTGGTCGACTCGCTGGAGGGCGTGCGGAGTTTCATCGCGCGCTTCGGCGACACCGAGACGCGGCACTCCATGGAGCACGAGATCGACGGCGTGGTCGTCAAGCTCGACGAGATCCCCTTGCAGGGGCGGCTGGGCTCCACCTCGCGCGCCCCGCGCTGGGCCATCGCCTGGAAGTACGCGCCGGAGGAGGTCAACACCAAGCTGGTCGACATCCGCGTCGGCGTCGGACGCACCGGCCGCGTCACGCCGTACGCGGTGGTGGAGCCGATCACGGTCGCGGGCTCCGAGGTCGAGTTCGCGACCCTGCACAACCAGGACGTGGTCAAGGCCAAGGGCGTCCTGATCGGCGACACGGTGGTGCTGCGCAAGGCGGGCGACGTGATTCCCGAGATCCTGGGGCCCGTCGTGGACCTGCGCGACGGCAGCGAGCGGGAGTTCTCGATGCCCGCCGAGTGCCCGGACTGCGGCACGGAGCTGCGCCCCGCCAAGGAGGGCGACATCGACCTCCGCTGCCCCAACGCCCGTTCCTGCCCTGCCCAGTTGCGGGAGCGGATCTTCTATCTGGCGGGCCGCAAGAGCCTGGACATCGAGAACTTCGGCTATGTGGCGGCCACCGCCCTGACCCAGCCGCTGGAGCCCTCGGAGCCTCCGCTCAAGGACGAGGGCGACCTCTTCGACCTCACCGTCGAGGAGCTGCTGCCCATCAAGTCGTATGTGCTCGACCCGGACAGCGGGCTGCCCAAGCGCGATCCCGAGACGGGCGAGGAGAAGATCGTCACCTTCTTCGCCAACCAGAAGGGCGAGCCGAAGAAGAACACCCTGTCGATGCTGGAGAACATCCAGGCCGCGAAGGAGCGGCCGCTGGCCCGGATCCTCACCGGGCTGTCGATCCGGCACGTGGGGCCGGTCGCCGCGGAGGCGCTGGCCCGCGAATTCCGGTCGCTGGACCGGATCGCGGAGGCCGGCGAGGAGGAGCTGGCGGCCACCGAGGGCGTCGGCCCCACCATCGCGGCGTCCGTGAAGCAGTGGTTCGCGGAGGACTGGCACGGCGCGATCGTGGAGAAGTGGCGCGCCGCGGGGGTACGCATGGAGGAGGAGGCGGGGGAGGATGAGGGTCCGCGGCCGCTGGAGGGCCTGACCGTCGTCGTCACCGGAACGCTCCAGTCATACACGCGGGATGGCGCTAAGGAGGCGCTTCAGAGCCGGGGGGCGAAGGTGACCGGTTCGGTCTCGAAGAAGACCGATTTTGTGGTCGTCGGCGATAACCCCGGGTCAAAATATGACAAGGCGATGCAAGTGAAGGTGCCGGTACTGGAGGAGGACGGCTTCGCCGTACTCCTCGAACAGGGGCCGGACGCCGCACGTGAAGCGGCCGTGACCCCACCCGAGTAGCCCGATCAGGAGTCCCGGCATAGTCAGCGGGCATCACACCTAGAGGGGATACCAGAGGGCCGCGGATGGCCAGGCCGTAATCGGGAAACCGTTGCCGATCGCGGCCCGCCGCAACCCTCTGCGGCCTACTGTTGAGATGTGCGCCTGCCGTGGCGCGGGCACCGAAGGCTGTGAGAGGGACGGGCATGAAACCCACCGACAGCGCCGAACCGGCGTCACGGTTGCGCCGGCTGGCCCTGCCGGCGCTGCCGACGACAGCGGTCGCCCTGGCCGTCACCGCACTCGTCATCGCGGCCTACCGGACACTCGACGCCGGGCGGGCGCTCTTCCCCGGCGCCACCGTCGGCTGGGGGCTGGCCGCCCTCACCGGGATCATCGTCGGCCATCTGGTCGCGTTAGGCCGCGACCGCTGGTGGGGCGGCACCGGCTCCGGGGCCGCCCTCACCCTCGCGGTCCTGCTGCTCTACGGCTGGCTGCCCGCCGTCCTCATCAGCCTCGCCGTGGTGGCGCTGGTCGCCGCCGCCCGCAGACACCGCTGGCGCCAGACGGCGCTGCACAGCGCCGTCGACATCCTGGGCATCGGTGCCGCGGCGCTCACGCTCGCCGCGTTCTCCACCGTGCCCAGCGTCGAATCCCCCTGGCGGCCCGAGGAGTGGGACGTCGGGACCGCGCCGAAGATCGCCCTCGCCGCCTTCGCCTATCTTGTCGTCACCCGCCTGCTGCTCTGGTACTCCATGGCCCCGAGCCGCACCGGACTGCCCACCGTCGCCCGCGCCGCCCTCGTCCGGCAGGCCCTCATCGGCGTCGCGCTGCTCGGCCTCGCCCCGCTCATAGCCGTCGTCGCCGTCAGCGAGCCGATCGTGCTGCCGCTCTTCGCGGTCCCCCTCATCGCCCTCGACTCCACCCTGTGGATCGCCCGGGCCCGCGCCGAGGAGCAGCTGCGCGACCCGCTCACCGGGCTGCCCAACCGCCAGCGGCTGCTCCAGCGCACCTGGTCCGCGCTGGACGAAGCCCAGCGCGACGGCTCGCGTACCGCCCTCGTCCTCATCGACCTCGACCGCTTCCGCTCCGTCAACGACACCCTCGGACACCTCGCCGGGGACCGGCTGCTGCTCCAGATAGCCGACCGGCTCCGGCTCGCCCTGCCGCGCGGCGCGGAGGCCGCCCGGCTCGGCGGCGACGAGTTCGCGGTGCTGCTGCCCACCGTCGACTCGCTCACCAGCGCGCAGCGCGTGGCCCGTTCGCTCGTCGCGGGTCTCAGCTCGCCGCTCGACCTCGACGGGCTCACCCTGGTCCTCGAAGCGAGCGCGGGCGTCGCCGTCTACCCCGACCACGCGCTCGACGCGGAAGGGCTGCTGCGCCGCGCCGACGTCGCGATGTACCAGGCCAAGCGGGACCGCAGCGGCGTCGAGGTCTACGAGGCCCGCCGGGACGGCAACACCCCCGACCGGCTGGGCCTGTTGGGCGACCTGCGGCGCGCCCTGGACGCGGGCGACGTCGAACTGCACTACCAGCCGAAGGTGGGCTTCGACGGCCATGTCGCCGGGCTCGAAGCGCTCGTGCGCTGGGTGCACCCCGACCGCGGCCGGGTGCCCCCCGACGAGTTCATCGCCATCGCCGAGTCGTCCGGCCTGATGCCCCGGCTCACCGAGTACGTCCTGGAGACCGCGCTCGGACAGGTCGCCAAGTGGCGGGCCATGGGGCTGGAGGTGCCGGTCGCCGTCAACGTCTCCCCCCGTGACGTCCACTCGCCCGGCTTCGCCGGCGCCGTCGCGGCCCGCCTGGCCCGCCACGGGGTGCCGCCGGGGTCGCTGCAACTGGAGATAACGGAACACGTCCTGCTGGAGGACCCGCAGCGGGCCGCCGACACCCTCGCGGGGCTCACGGGGCACGGCGTGAAGATGTCCCTCGACGACTTCGGCACCGGATACTCCTCGCTCGTGCATCTGCGCCGGCTCCCGGTGAGCGAGCTGAAGATCGACCGGTCCTTCGTGGCCCGGCTCGTCGTCGACACCGAGGACGCCGAGATCGTCCGCTGCACCCTGGACCTCGCCCACTCGCTCGGCCTCATCGTGGTGGCCGAGGGCGTCGAGGACGACGAGACCTGGGAGCGGCTGCGCGACCTGGGCTGCGACGCGGTGCAAGGCTGGCTGGTCGCCGCCGCGATGCCGCCGGACGAGACCACGGCCTGGCTGCGGCTGCGCAGCAAGAGCGGCTGGCACCGCGAGGGCGAGCCGCGGCCCGCCGCGGCCCCCGCGCCACCGGAGGAGCCCGAGCTGCCCACCGACCCGGCCCCGGCCGAGGAGGCGGGAACGGTGTCGCGCCGCCCGGCGCTCTGAGCCTCGGGGCGGAGAAGGGCGAGCGGGGGCCGGCGGGGGCCGTACGCGCGTGAGCCGAGACCTCGCGCGAGCTGGAGGCCCGTACCCGCACCCGGGCCCGTAAACGGGACCTGCACCCGGGCCCGTAAACGGGCCGGTGAGGCGCCTGGCACGGTCCGCGCCGGCGGCCTCGGACCGGGGCAGCGGAAAGGGTTTCGCGGGCACCGCATTCGGAGCCATAGGATTGGGCCCGACACCTACACACCCACCCTGAGGATCGCTGCATGCCTGGCATCACGCGCGAGGAGGTCGCCCACCTCGCCCGGCTGGCGCGTCTGGAGCTGAAGGACGAAGAGCTTGCGCACTTCGCCGGACAGCTCGACGACATCATCGGCGCGGTCGCCCGCGTCTCCGATGTGGCCGACGAGGACGTACCGCCGACGTCCCACCCGCTGCCGCTGACCAACGTCATGCGACCGGACGAGGTCCGTCCGTCGCTGACCCCGCAGGAGGCGCTCTCCGGCGCCCCGGCCCAGGAGCAGCAGCGTTTCAAGGTGCCGCAGATCCTGGGGGAGGACTGACATGACCGATCTCACCAGGCTCACCGCCGCCGAGACCGCAGAGAAGATCGCCTCGGGCGAGGTGACCGCCGTCGCCGTCACCGAGGCCCACCTGGCCCGCATCGAGGCCGTGGACGAGAAGGTGCACGCCTTCCTGCACGTGGACCGGGACGGCGCGCTCGCGCAGGCCCGCCGCGTGGACGAGAAGCGCGAGAACGGCGAGAAGCTCGGCCCGCTGGCCGGCGTGCCGCTCGCGCTCAAGGACATCTTCACCACGAAGGGGATCCCGACCACCGTCGGTTCCAAGATCCTCGAAGGGTGGATCCCGCCGTACGACGCGACGGTGACCCGGCGCCTCAAGGAAGCCGACATCGTCATCCTCGGCAAGACCAACATGGACGAGTTCGCCATGGGGTCCTCCACCGAGAACAGCGCGTACGGCCCGACCGGCAACCCCTGGGACCTCACCCGCATCCCCGGCGGCTCCGGCGGCGGCTCGTCCGCGGCCATCGCCTCGTACGAGGCCCCGCTCGCCATCGGCACCGACACCGGCGGCTCGATCCGCCAGCCGGCCGCCGTCACCGGCACCGTCGGCGTCAAGCCCACCTACGGCGGCGTCTCCCGTTACGGCATGGTCGCCTTCTCGTCCTCCCTCGACCAGGGCGGGCCCTGCGCCCGTACGGTCCTGGACGCGGCCCTCCTGCACGAGGCCATCGCCGGGCACGACCCGCTCGACTCGACGTCCATCGACGCACCGGTCCCGTCCGTCGTCGAGGCGGCGCGCAACGGCGACGTCAAGGGCATGCGCGTCGGCGTCGTCAAGGAGTTCGCGGGCGAGGGCTACCAGGCCGGCGTCATGCAGCGGTTCAACGAGTCCGTGGAGCTGCTGCGCGAGCTCGGCGCGGAGGTCGTGGAGATCTCCTGCCCGTCCTTCGACAAGGCCCTGGCCGCGTACTACCTGATCGCGCCGTCCGAGTGCTCCTCCAACCTGGCCCGCTTCGACGCCATGCGCTATGGCCTGCGGGTCGGCGACGACGGCACGAAGTCGGCGGAGGACGTCACCGCGCTGACCCGCGAGGCCGGCTTCGGCGACGAGGTCAAGCGCCGCATCATCCTCGGCACGTACGCGCTCAGCTCCGGCTACTACGACGCGTACTACGGTTCCGCGCAGAAGGTCCGCACGCTCATCACGCGCGACTTCGAGCGGGCCTTCGCATCCGTGGACGTGCTGATCTCGCCGACGACGCCGACCACCGCCTTCCCCATCGGGGAGCGTTCGGACGACCCCATGGCGATGTACCTCGCCGACCTGTGCACCATCCCGACCAACATGGCGGGCAACGCGGCCATGTCGCTGCCCTGCGGACTGGCGCCCGAGGACGGGCTGCCCGTTGGGCTCCAGATCATCGCCCCCGCCATGGCCGATGACCGGCTCTACCGTGTCGGAGCGGCCGTGGAGGCCGCCTTCGAGGCACGTTGGGGACACCCGCTGCTTGAGGAGGCACCGTCGCTATGAGTGGAAAGCTTGAGAAGGCCAAGGGCTTCAAGAAGTCCAAGCCCGGCACGTACCTGTCCATCGGCACCACGCTCTTCGGTGCGATCAGCGTCGCGAAGCAGGCCAAGAAGGCCCGCTTCGAGCAGGACACGCTCCAGCTGATCGACGCGGTCGTCTCGGCCGCCGCCATCGCCACCGGCGTCGCCCTGCTCGTACGCGAGCTGCGCCGCATGGGCGACGACGACGTCCTGCAGGGCTGAGAGGTTAGTTTTCCGTGACTGTCACCGACCTGGTGTCGTACGACGACGCGCTGGCCACCTACGACCCCGTAATGGGCCTTGAGGTGCACGTCGAGCTCGGCACCAAGACCAAGATGTTCTGCGGCTGCTCCACCGAGCTGGGGCAGGACGCCAACAGCCAGACCTGCCCGACCTGCCTCGGTCTGCCCGGCGCGCTGCCGGTCGTCAACGAGATCGGCGTCGAGTCGGCCATCAAGATCGGCCTCGCCCTCAACTGCGAGATCGCCGAGTGGTGCCGCTTCGCCCGGAAGAACTACTTCTATCCGGACATGCCGAAGAACTTCCAGACCTCCCAGTACGACGAGCCGATCGCCTTCAACGGCTATCTGGACGTCCAGCTGGAGGACGGCGAGATCTTCCGCGTGCAGATCGAGCGCGCCCACATGGAGGAGGACACCGGCAAGTCCACCCACGTGGGCGGCGCCACCGGCCGTATCCAGGGCGCCTCCCACTCGCTGCTGGACTACAACCGGGCCGGCATCCCGCTCATCGAGATCGTCACCAAGCCGATCGAGGGCGCCGGCGAACGGGCCCCCGAGGTCGCCAAGGCGTACGTGGCCGAGCTGCGCGAGCTCATCAAGGCGCTCGGCGTCTCCGAGGCACGCATGGAGCAGGGCCAGATGCGCTGTGACGTGAACCTGTCGCTGCGCCCCCAGGGCGTGGAGAAGTTCGGCACGCGCAGCGAGACGAAGAACGTCAACTCGCTGCGCTCCGTGGAGCGCGCCGCCCGCTTCGAGATCCAGCGGCACGCGGCGGTGCTCTCCTCCGGCGGCACGATCGTCCAGGAGACCCGGCACTTCCACGAGGAGGACGGCTCCACCACCTCCGGCCGCATCAAGGACAACGCCGAGGACTACCGGTACTTCCCGGAGCCCGACCTGGTGCCGGTGGCTCCCGCCCGCGAATGGGTGGAGAAGCTGCGGGCCGCACTGCCCGAGCTGCCGCGCCTGCGCCGCAACCGGCTGCGCGAGGAGTGGGGCGTCTCCGAGCACGACATGCAGTCGATCCTCAACGCGGGCGCGGTGGACCTGATCGTGCAGACGATCGACGCGGGCGCACCGGCCGACCAGGCCCGCAAGTGGTGGATGGGCGAGCTGGCCCGCCGCTCCAACGAGGACGGCGTCGACCTCGCCGCCCTGCCGATCACCCCGGCCCAGGTCGCGCGCGTCTGCGCGCTGGTCGCCGAGGGCTCCCTCAACGACAAGCTGGCCCGCCAGGTCATCGAGGGCGTGCTCGCCGGCGAAGGCTCGCCGGACGAGGTCGTCGGCAAGCGCGGCCTCGCGGTCGTCTCCGACGAGGGCGCGCTGGGCACGGCCGTGGACGAGGCCATCGCCGCCAACGCCGCCATCGCCGACAAGATCCGCGGCGGCAAGGTCGCCGCCGCGGGCGCCCTGGTCGGCGCGGTCATGAAGGCCACCCGGGGCCAGGCGGACGCCGCTCGCGTCCGCGAACTGATCCTGGAGCGGCTGGGGGTCGAGGGCTGACACCCGCTGCTGTACGCATACGAGCCGGCCGCCCCCTTCCGAGACGGAAGGGGGCGGCCGGCTCGTATATCGCCGCCCCTCCGGCGGGTCAGCGCGGACGCGTCGGCAGGTGCCGGGCGAAGAACGTGAGCACGTGGCCGCGGACCAGGGGGATCGAGCGGGTCGGGGCGGCCGTGCCGATCAGGGAGGTTCTGTCGGCCGGGGTCATCAGGCCCGCGGTCTGCATCTGCGGGGCCATGGCGGCGTAGTCGGTGAACACCCAGTGCGCGGCGTCGCCGAGGCGGGCGTGGTGGGTGTGGCCGCGGGGGTGGGTGAGCAGGGCGGACCAGGAGCGGGACAGTTCTCTTCGGTGCGGGAAGCCCGCTGTGCCCAGCAGGAGCAGCGGGCGGCGCACGCCGTGCCGGGCGACCGGGAGGAGCGGCCCCGGGCGGCCGGGGGCCTGTGGGGCGTAGTCCAGATAGCCCTCCAGGTTGATCGCCGCGTCGATGCGGCAGTCCTCGTACATCGCCTCCGCCACGGCCGTGCCGCCCGCCGAGTGGCCGTAGGCGCCCACCCTCCGCAGGTCCAGTGCCCGGTCTAGATCTTTCGGTATGGGGCGGCCCGTCGGGTCCGGGTTGTGACCGGATGCGAGGGTCTCCAGTCGGTCCAGTACGAAGCCGATGTCCGCCACGCGGGTGTCGATCGCCGTGCGGAACACCTTCGGCTGCTCCCGGGGATCGCCCCGGAACACGGTCGGGCGGACCGTACCGGTCCTGCCGCGAAGTTCGGTGGGGAAGGACACCACGGCTGCGTCGCCGGGATGGTCGATGGTCACCACCACATAGCCGCGGCTCGCCAGTTCCTCGGCCACGCCCGTGCCCAAGGTGCGTGGGTCGCCGCCGCCTGGGCTGTAGAGCAGCACCGGGGACGGTACGGGCCGCGCGGGCGCGTCCGTATGGGAATGGGTGCTGGTGGCGGCCCAGTCCACCCCGGTCTTCGGGAGTTGCGGGTGCGTCAAGGGAGCGATCTCCGCGAAGACGGCCGCGGCCTCCTCCGTCATCTGGCGCGCGACCTGGAAGCCGCGGACGGCACGGGCCGGGTAGTAGACCGTGACCATCACCTCCCGTACACGGATCTCGGGGTCCCAGGGGTCGGGCCTGCGCCGGTCGACCAGATAGAGGGTGGTGACGCCCGTACGGTACGGGCCGGTCGGCTTCGGCAGTCGCAGGGTGACGCCGTCCGCGGCCGCTGTTCCCGGACGGGCTCGTGCGACGCCCGCGCCGCCGCTCGCGAGCAGCGCTCCGGCCGTCGCCAGCGCCGCCGACCGCACCACGGTCCGCCGGTCCATACCCAGTCCTCCCGCGCCGCTGATCATGACTCGTCCGCCTTCCCCTGTGCTCCTTGTCCCGGTCCGCCGCCCTCTGTGTGAATGAAGGGGCGTGCGCCGATACTGAGGTCCGGCGGGGAGCGCGGGCGAAGGTTTCGGGCCTGGCCGAAACGATGGCGCGGCGCGGCGAGGGGGAGTAGTGGTACGGATTCGGCTCACGGCGGCGGACTTCGCCCGGGTCCGGTTCGCACCCCGGCCGGCGCCCTTGCAGGAGCTGAACGCGGCGCTCTCCATGATGTGCCGCCGCGACGGCCGGCTGCTCTTCGGCCACTGGCGGCAGCGGGCGATGCGGTCCCTGCCGAACACGGCCGCACCACTGCGCGATCTCGTGCCGGGGGCGGTGGCACCGCAGTTCATCGACGTGTTCAGCGACACCCTCGACGAGGGGCTGGACACCGTACGGGCCGCGCGCCCGGCGCTGGTGCGCGCCGAGATGGAGCGGGTGTACGCCCGGCACGCGTCCCCGGCCCCGCCGTGGATCCGCGGCCTGCACCGGGGCGACGCCGACTCCTGGCAGCTCCTGCGCCGCGCCCAGCACACGGCCTTCGACGCCATGCTGCGCCCGGCCTGGGGCCTGGTGCAGGACCTGCACCAGGCGGAGTTCGCCCGCCACGCGCTGGCCGTCGCCGAGCACGGCATCGGCGCCGCGCTCACCGCGCTCGTCCCCGGAGCGCGGCTCGGCGACGACGGCGTCTGGGAGTTCGCGGGCCCCTCGGAGCGGGAGATCCGCCTGGGCGGCCGGGGCGTGGTGCTCGTGCCCACCTTCCACTGGACGGGGCATCCGCTCGTCGCCGACCTGCCCGGCCGCCCGCTGTATGTGACCTATCCGGTCGGCACCGTCCTGCCGCCCGCGCTGACCGCCGCGGACGGTGCGCACGACCCCGGCGACGCGCTGGCCGGGGTGCTGGGGCGGACCCGGCTCGACGCACTGCTCGTGCTCGCCGACGAGCACACCACCACCGGCCTCGCCCGGCGGCTGAAGGTCGGCAACGCCACCGCGTCCGCCCACGCCGCGGCGCTGCGCGGCGCGGGCCTGATCACCACGGTCCGCGCCGGGCGCGCGGTCCTGCACCGGCGGACGGCGCTGGGGACGCTGCTGGTACGGGGCCGGGGCTGAGAGCCTGTGACCCGGCCCTACAGCAGGGTGACCGTCAGGTCCGGGTCCTCGAAGCCCTCGTCGTCGAAGGGGTACAGGGGGCGCTCCACGCGGTGGTGGCCCAGGCGCAGGAGGTCCTGGTCGACGCCGCCGGGGGTGAGGGCGAGGAGCCAGTCGGCGGCCATGTCGTACAGCTCCGGCTCCAGGTAGCCGATCTTGACGACCACCAGGTCGTACGTGCGCGGGTCCAGCTCCCCGAAGTCGGCGAGGGTATGGAAGGGCTTGCGGCGCTCGGTGAGCACGGTGGTCACGCCGCCGCAGGTGACGGCGGCGGTCCGGCCGCCCTCGTCGTAGGCCGGGTTGCCGCGCGGGCCGTCGCCGTCGGCCGCGGTCGCGCCCTGGAGGGCGGTGACCGTGCCGGTGAGCGCGTACGGCTCGCACTTGCTGATGTGGCCGCCGACCGACAGGTTCACCGTCGCGCCGACGCCGGCCTCGAAGCACGCCGCCACCGCCGCCGGGTCCATGATGCCCGGGTGGATCGCGGTGCTGCGGCCGGACGCCAGCTCCTCGTCGGCGAGGAGGCGTTCGAGCATGTGGGGCAGGTCGCCGGCGCCGCCCGCGGTGGGGTTGTCGCCGGAGTCGCTGATCAGGAACGGGCGGGCGTCGGAGGCGACGGCCTTGGCGATGGCGGTGTCCGCGTCGGCGGTCGGGCCGACGAAGACGAAGTCGCGGCGCACCCGCCAGTACTCCTCGGCCAGCGAGCGCGCCTGCTCCACGGCGAGTTCGGCGTCGTCGCCCGTGACGACCACGGCCGCCTTGCAGCGCGGCTCGTCCGCCCAGGCGTAACCCACCCAGATCGCGGCGTCCACGATGCCGTCCATCGCCTCGATGCCGGCCAGCCGCCCGTACAGGGACTTGGCGGGCTCCAGCCGGGTGCTGGTCTTCTCGCCGGGGAGCAGCACGGGGATCTGCACCCACGCGACGCTCGGGCGGCCCTTGCCGGAGGTGAGGCGCTCCACGAGCTTGCGGGCCGCGCGCTCACGGGTGTCCCAGGCGTCCTCGTGCGGGGCGAGGCGGTGGGCAGTGATGAGGTCGAGCTGGTCGGCGAAGCGGCGGGAGACGTTGCCGTGCAGGTCCATGGCGGCGGAGATCAGCGCGTCGGGGCCGACCGCGGACCGTACGGCGTCGGTGAGGTCGCCCTCGGCGTCCTCCAGGCCCACCACGCTCATCGCGCCGTGGATGTCGTAGACCAGTCCGTCGAGGGGGCCCGCGGCCCGGAGGCGGTCGGCCAGCTCGGTCTTGATCCGGTCGTACGTCTCCCGCTCGACCGCCCCGCCGGGCAGGGACACGGCGTGCACGAGCGGCACCCACTCCACCAGGCCGTCGAGGTCGCTGCCGGGGCCGGTCCACGTGTAGCGGGCGAGCAGGTCCGCGTCGCGGGTGACGCGGAAGTCGTCGTACGTGGAGCGGTGCGGGCAGAAGGTGCTGGACTCGATGGACATGCCGCCGATGCCTATGCGGAGGCGGCCGGTGGGGGTGGTCATGGTTGCTCACTTTCCGTGGGGTGGCGGACCGTTCGATGGGTTCTCAAGGGGCGGGGGCTCTCCTCAAGCGAGGCTCAAGGCCCCGGCATGCCCGCCGCGCACTCGCGCAGCGCCGCGTGGCCCGCGCCCAGCAGCCCCGCGTCCGGTCCGCAGGTCGCCGCCGCTATCGTCAGCGCGCTGGTCGCCATCGGCAGGCACCGCTCGTACAGGACGCCCCGGACCGCGGCGACCAGCGGCTCGGCCTGGGACAGGGCGCCGCCCAGCACGACCGCCTCGGGGTTGAAGAAGTTGACGACCACGGAGAGCACCCCGCCGATGTGCCGCCCCGCCTGGCGGACCAGCGTCGTGGCGAGCGGCTCGCCGTCGGCGACCAGGCGCAGTATGTCGGCGGCGCCGTCCGCGGCGATGCCGCCCTCGCGCAGCGCCGCGGAGATGGCCGCGCCGCTGGCCACGGTCTCCAGGCAGCCGATGTTCCCGCAGGAGCAGGGGCGCTCCGCCGCCGCGTCCACCCGGACGTGGCTTATGTCTCCCGCGCTGCCGCCCGCGCCGCGGTAGAGCCGGCCGCCGCTGATGACGCCGGAGCCGATGCCGCGCCCGGCCTTGACGACCACGAGGTGGCGCAGCGCCGGGTGGGCGGCGCGGTGCTCGCCGGCGGCCATGAGGTTGGCGTCGTTGTCGACGAGCACGGGCAGGCCGAGCCGGTCGCGGAGGCGGTCGCCCAGTTCGTACAGGTGCCAGCCGGGCATCCGGGAGGGCGCGATGACCCGGCCGGTGGCGGTGTCGACGGGGCCGGGGAAGCCGACGCCCACCGCCCGTACCGCACGGCCCGCCGCGCGCTGCTGGTCCGCGAGCTCGCCGAGCCGGGCGGCGAGCAGGTCGAGGGCGGGGCCGGGGCCGGCGGTGAGGTCGAAGCCGTGCTCGGAGGTGTCGAAGACGGCGTCGGTCAGGCCGACCGCGCCGATCCGGGCGTGGTGGCTGCCGAGGTCGGCGGCGAGGGCGACGGCCCCGCTGTCCGGTATGCGCAACAGCCGGGGGCGGCGCCCGCCGCGCGAGGCGCCCTCGCCGCCCTCGGTCAGCAGCCCCGCGTCGACGAGCTCCTGGACGCGGGCGGAGACGGTGGAGGCGGCGAGCCCCAGCTCCCGTACGAGATCGGCACGCGAGGTGGCGGCGCCGCTCGCGACGAGATCGAGGACGTGTGCGGCGGAGCCGGACTGCTCGTCCGCTGCCGTCATGTTGGCGGCCCTTCTGTCGGGTGGCTTCGTCGGGGCTTCGTCAGGGCTTCTCGTTCGGAGAACTTCATTCGGCGAACGAAGCAAGTGCGGCCTTTGGTTCGCTGACAGTAGACATCAATCGAAGGCTTGTGCGCTAGACCCTTGACTTCTTTTCGTATTCGTCCGTACTTTGCTCGCAATCTTCGATCGGTTGACTATGGAGGCGGCATGGGGCTGCGCAAGATCCGAATACGCGGGCCCGTCGCCGCTCTTCTCGCGGCGGTGCTGGGCGTCGGCCTGCTCAGCGGCTGCGGCCCGAAGAGCTCCGCCGTCACCGAACTCGGCGCCAGCGGTGGCGTGAAGGTCGAGGGCGGCACGGCCACCATGGCGCTGCCGCCCGCCGCCACCCCCAACTGGATCTTCCCGATCGGCGCGCCCGGCTACCTGGCCACGTACAACAGCTCCATCCAGAACCTGCTCTACCCGCTGCTCTTCAACCCGGAGCAGAAGGGCGACAAGCTGACGATGGACAGCCCGGGCAACCTCGCCGACGGCATGCCCGTCTACGGCGACGGCAACAAGGAAGTGACCGTCAAGCTCAAGAAGGGCTACGACTGGTCCGACGGGAAGCCCGTCACCGCCTCCGACGTCAAGTTCTGGTTCGACCTGATCAAGGCCAACAAGAAGGACTGGGGCGGCTATTCGCCCGGCCTGATGCCGGACAACGTCAAGAGCTTCGACGTCCTGGACGCGCACACCTTCCGGCTGCGGCTCGACCGCTCGTACAACCCGGACTGGTTCACCAACAACACGCTCCAGTACTTCAAGCCGCTGCCCGAACACGCCTGGAACCCGGACCACGAGGACCCGAAGAAGGTCTTCACCCGGCTGACCGCGCACGGCAAGCAGCTCTCCAAGTTCTCCACCGACCCGCTGTGGAAGACCGTCGCCGGCCCCTGGCGGATCGAGAAGTGGACCACCAACGGCGAGGTCGCGCTCGTACCCAACAAGAAGTACAGCGGCCCCGACAAGCCGCACCTGGACCGCGTCGTCTTCAAGCCCTTCACCACCGCCGACTCCGAGTTCAACGTGTTGCGCGCGGGCGGCGTCGACTACGGCTACATCCCGCCCTCGGTGATGGCCCAGTCGAAGAAGTTCAAGGAGATGGGCTACCGCATCGACCCGTGGGAAGGCTGGGCGATCACCTACATCGTCCTGAACTTCAACAGCCCCACGGCGGGCCCCATGCTGCGCCAGCTCTACATCCGCCAGGCGCTCCAGCACCTCATCGACCAGAAGGAGATCTCCAAGGTCGTCTGGCAGGGCTCCGCCGCCGCCACCCGCGGCCCGGTACCCGCCAGCCTGCTCCCCAAGGACCCCTACCCGTACGACCCGGCGGCCGCCGAGAAGCTGCTCACCGGCCACGGCTGGGTCTCGCGCGACGGCGCCATGCGGTGCGCGAAGCCCGGCACCGGCGACGACCAGTGCGGCAAGGGGATCAAGAAGGGGCAGCAGCTCAAGCTGGAACTGCTCTCCCAGTCCGGCTCGACCGAGACCTCCAACACCATGCAGGTGATGAAGTCCGCGATGAGCAAGGTCGGCATCGACTTCGAGATCCGCCAGCAGCCGCTCAACACCGTGCTCGGCACCACCGTCCCCTGCAAGGAGACCGAAGCCGCCTGCAAGAGCTGGCAGATGGGCTTCTTCGGCTCCCAGGGCAGCTGGTACTTCCCGCCCGCCCCCAGCGGCGAGACACTCTTCGCGACCAACGCGCCCTCCAACATGGGCAACTGGTCCGACCCGAGGACCGACCAGCTCGTCAAGGCCACCGAGTACTCCGGCGACCCGGCCGCGATGCGCGAGTACGCCCAGTACGTGGCCGATCAGGTGCCCGTCCTGTGGACGCCCAACCCCGCGTACCAGGTCTCCGTCATCCGCAACGATCTGCGCGGCGTCGGCCAGAACCCGACGCTCTCCCTCTCGCCCCAGGACTGGTACTTCGTGAAGAAGGGCGGCGAGGGCAAGTGACCCGCTTCCTCATCAAACGCGTCGGGCAGGCGGTCATCGTCCTGCTCCTCGTCTCCGTCATCGTCTTCGTCCTCCTGCACCTGCTGCCCGGCGGCCCGGCCCGCGCGATCCTCGGACCGCGCGCCACCCCCGACGCCATCGCGCACTTCAACCACCAGCAGGGATACGACCGTTCGCTGCCCGTCCAGTACGTGCAGTACCTCGGCCGGCTGCTGACCGGCGACCTCGGCGAGTCGTACAAGCTCAACCAGAGCGTCGCCTCGCTGATCGGCGAACGGCTGCCCAAGACGCTCGTACTGACCGGCCTCGCCATCGTGCTCGCCGCGATCCTCGCCATCCCGCTCGGCATCATCCAGGCCGTGCGCCGCGGCAAGGCCGCCGACTACGCGCTGACCGGCGCCGCCTTCCTGGCCTACGCCACGCCCGTCTTCTTCCTCGGCCTCGTCCTCATCCTGGTCTTCAGCCAGCAACTCCAGCTGTTCCCCGCCGAGGCCCCACAGGCCGAGACGATCGGCGGCATCCTCTCCAACCTGTCCGCGCTGGTGCTGCCGGTGGTCACGATGGCGCTCGGCATCATCGCCGCCTTCAGCCGCTATATGCGCTCGGCCGTGCTGGACAACCTCAGCGAGGAGTACGTACGCACCGCGCGCGCCAAGGGGCAGTCCGAGGCCCGCATCATGGCCCGGCACGTACTGCGCAACGCTCTCATCCCGCTCGCCACCCTCCTCGGCCTCTACCTCCCCACCCTCATCAGCGGCGCCCTCGTTGTCGAGTCGATGTTCAACTACCCGGGGATGGGGCTGCTCTTCTGGAACTCGGCGCAGGGCTCCGACTTCCCCGTACTGCTCGGCGTCACCCTCGTCGTCGGCGTCGCCACCGTCATCGGCTCGCTGATCACCGATATCGCGTACGCCGTCCTCGACCCCCGGATCAGGAGCGTCTCGTGACCGCCGCAGCCGTCGAGGCGACGCAGCCGGAAGCCGCCGTCGCCACCCCCAGCCTCGCCCGCCGCACGCTGACCGTCTTCGCCCGCAACAAGCTCGCCCTGCTCGGCGCGGTGCTGCTCGTCGGCCTGATCGCGTTCTGCTTCCTCGGCCCGCTGATCCTCCACACCGACCAGGTGCACACCGACCTGAGCCAGGCCAACCTGGCCCCCGGCAGCCCCGGCCACCTCCTGGGCACCACCGACCTCGGTTACGACATGCTCGGCCGGCTGATGTACGGCGGCCAGACCTCCCTGGAGGTCGGCCTCGCCGCCGGCCTGCTGGCCACCCTCTTCGGCACCGTCTACGGGGCCGTCGCCGGATACTTCGGCGGCTGGGTCGACGCCACGATGATGCGCATCACCGACGCGGCCCTCGCCATCCCCGCGCTCTTCCTGCTCGTCGTCGTCGCCGCGATCATCACGCCCAGCAAGCCGGTGCTGATCCTGATCATCGCCTCCGTCGCCTGGCTCTCCCCGGCCCGCCTCATCCGCGGCGAGGCCCTCGCCCTGCGCAGCCGCGACTACATCCACGCCATGCGGCTGATGGGCGGCGGCGGCACCCGGGCCGTCTTCAAGCACATCGTCCCGAACGCCATCGGCACGGTCATCGTCAACGCCACCTTCCAGATCGCCGACGCCATCCTCTACGTCGCCTATCTGTCCTTCCTCGGCCTGTCGATCCCGCCGCCCGCCGCCGACTGGGGCTCCATGCTCTCCTCCGGCATCACCTACACGCAGGTCGGCTACTGGTGGCTGATCTTCCCGCCCGGCATCGCGATCGTCCTCGTCGTCGCCGCCTTCAACTTCATCGGCGACGGCCTGCGCGACGCCTTCGACGTGCGGCTCCAGAAGAACTGAGGCAACCACCATGACCGACAAGCTCCTGGCCATCGAAGACCTGCACGTCGAGATCGCCTCCCGCACCCGCACCGTGCACGCCCTCGACGGCGTCAGCCTCGACCTCGCGCCGGGCGAGGCCCTCGGCATCGTCGGGGAGTCCGGCTGCGGAAAGACCATGACCGCGCTGTCCGTGCTCGGGCTCCTCCCGAGCGGGGGGCGCGTCAGCGGCGGCCGGATCCTCTTCGACGGCACCGACCTGGCCGCCGCCG
Source organism: Streptomyces sp. NPDC044033 (assembly GCF_056434425.1). Lineage (NCBI taxonomy): Bacteria > Bacillati > Actinomycetota > Actinomycetes > Kitasatosporales > Streptomycetaceae > Streptomyces > Streptomyces sp. NPDC044033. The sequence continues at coordinate 46,713 of NZ_JBWKFF010000010.1, forward strand.
CCCAGCCCGTACTGCGCGATGTGCGCGGCAACACCATCGGCATGGTCTTCCAGGACCCGCTGACCTCCCTCAACCCCACCATGACCATCGGCGCCCAGGTCGCCGAACCCCTCCTGCTGCACACCGGGGCCACCAAGGCTCAGGCATGGCAGAAGGCCGAGGAGACCCTCCGGCTGGTAGGCATGCCGCAGCCCGGCGAGCGGATGAGGAACTACCCGCACCAGCTCAGCGGCGGCATGCGGCAGCGCGTCGCCATCGCCATGGCCCTGGTCTGCGAACCCAAGCTGCTCATCGCGGACGAGCCGACGACGGCCCTGGACGTCACCACCCAGCACCAGATCCTGGAACTCATCGACGAGCTCCGCGACCGCCTCGGCATGGCGATGATCCTGGTCACGCACGACCTCGGGGTGATCGCCAAGCGGGTCGACAAGGTCGCCGTGATGTACGCGGGCAAGGTCGCCGAACGGGCGGGCGTACGCCCCCTGTTCGCGGCCCCCCGGCACCGCTACACCCAGGCCCTCTTCGCCGCCCTGCCCGAGCGCGCCGCCGACGAGTCGCAGCCGCTCGCCACCATCCCCGGGCTGCCGCCGTCCTTGGTCGTACGGCCCACCGGGTGCCGGTTCGCGCCGCGCTGCGGCTTCGCCACCGACGAGTGCCGGTCGGCGGAGCCGGAGCTGACGGAGGCCGTCGACGGCGCGGGCGAGCACGCCTTCGCCTGCTTCCACCCCGTCTCCCCGGACACCGACCCCGTCGCCGAGGTCGTGCCCCCGGCGCCGGCCGCCGCGCCCGTACGCACCGACGAGACGCTCCTCGCACTGCGCGAGGTCGCCAAGGAATACCCGCTGCACGGCGGACCGTTCGCCCGCCGCAAGGGCGCCTCCGCCGTCAGCGCGGTGGCCGGGGTCTCGCTGACCGTCAAGCGCGGCGAGACGTTCGGCATCGTCGGCGAGTCCGGCTGCGGCAAGTCCACCCTCGGCCGGATGGTCGTCGGGCTGGAGGCGCCGACCAGCGGGGAGATCCGCTTCGGCGGCCAGGACATCACCGCCCTCGGGCGGAAGGAACTGCGCGCGCACCGCAGGGAGGTGCAGCTGATGTTCCAGGACTCGTACGCCTCCATGGACCCGCGCGCCCGCGTCGGCGCGATCCTGCGCGAGCCGCTCGTCATCCAGGGAATCGGCGACCGGGCCGCGCAGGACGCGCGCATCGCCGAACTCCTCGACGAGGTCGGGCTGCCGCGCGGGGCCGTGGACCGCTACCCGCACGAGTTCTCCGGCGGCCAGCGCCAGCGCCTGGGCCTCGCACGGGCGCTGGCGCTCAGCCCCGACCTCGTCGTCGCCGACGAACCGGTCTCCGCGCTGGACGTCTCCGTGCAGGCGCAGATCCTCAACCTGATGCGCGACCTGCAACGGGACAAGGGCCTGACCTACCTCTTCATCTCGCACGACCTCGCGGTGGTGCGGTACCTGGCCGACACGGTCGGGGTGATGTACCTGGGCAAGCTCGTCGAGACCGGCCCCGCCGAGGCGGTCTTCGGCGCCCCGCTGCACCCCTATACCCGCGGGCTGCTCGACACGGTCAACGAGCCCGACCCGACGGCCGAGTCCACCGGTTCCCCGCTCGGCGGCGAGACCCCCTCGGCCGCCGCGCCGCCGTCCGGCTGCCGGTTCCGCACGCGCTGCCCGATCGCCCAGGACGTCTGCGCCACCACGGAGCCGCCGCCGGCCGAGCCGACCGCGGTGGGACACCGGGTGGCCTGCCACTTTCCGCTGGTGCCGGCGGGGGCGTAGGGGCGGGGGCGGCGGCGGGGCACGTCGCGCTGGTACGGGCGTCCCCCGCCGCGCCTCGTACGGGCGTCCCCGCCGCGGCGCGTCCTCGTACAGCCGCTCTCCCCGCCCCGTGTCCGCGCGTCCTCTCCGTCGCGTTCGCGCGCCCTCGTGCGGAGCGTTGACGTCCAGTTCGTAACCGCCGCGTCGGTGCGAGGTCTTCCCCTGTCCACCTGCCGTCGCTAGCGTCCCCCCAAGTCTCCAATGGCACAGCACTGGACCATTGGCCATCGACTGGGAGGTCGAGCTTGTCATCCGAGATAACGCGTAGACGCGCACTGGCACTGGGCACGGGCGCCGCCGCCGCGGCCGCCGCCGGATCACTCCTGCCGCCGTCGCTCCAGCAGGCGCTCGCGGCCGAGCCGGAGGCGGCGGTGGCCGGACGGGGCGTCAGGCCCGGCGGCCTGGGCGACATCCGGCATGTGGTCGTGCTGATGCAGGAGAATCGTTCCTTCGATCACTACTTCGGCGCGCTGAGGGGCGTACGCGGCTACGCCGACCGCAACGCCATCAAACTGCCGAGCGGCAAGAGCGTCTTCGAGCAGCCCGGCCCGCTCGGCGTCGGGACCGTCCTGCCCTTCGCCGTCCGCGAGGCCGCCGCCGCGCAGAAGAAGGACCTCCAGTACATCGGGGCGCTCGACCACAGCTGGGAGGGCGGCGGCAAGGCGTGGCGCGGCGGCTGGATGGACGGCTGGGTCACCGCCAAGACCGCCGCCACCATGGCGCACTACGACCGCACCGACGTGCCCCTGCACTACGAACTCGCCGACACCTTCACCGTCTGCGACGCCTACCACTCCGCCATCCACTCCTCCACCAGCCCCAACCGCAACCACCTGGTCAGCGGCTGGACCGGCTTCGAGCCGGGCGGCGGCGCGCGGGCCGTCGGCAACGACGCGTACGACGAGGACACCCACCCCGGCTACGCCTGGACCACCTACGCCGAGCGGCTCCAGCGCGCCGGCCACAGCTGGCAGGTCTACCAGGAGTGGGACAACTTCACCGACAACAACCTGGAGTTCTACGCGAGCTTCAAGGCCATCGCCCGCAAGGCCCTCGCCAAGGTCGACGGCGTGCACAACATGACCGCCTACTACGCCAAGCTGGGCGCCGCCGACACCGCCGGGCGGGCCCGGCTGGAGAAGCTCCTCGCCGAGGGCGTCGCCGCCCTGACCGCCGACGAACGCAGCCTCTACCGGCGCGCCCTGCACCGCGGCGAGCCCGGCACCACCGCCACCGCCTTCGCCCACGACGTCGCCTCCGGCAAGCTCCCGCAGGTCTCCTACATCGTGCCGTCAGCCGTCGAATCCGAGCACCCCGGCTCGTCCTCGCCGATCGCCAGCGCCACCATCGTCTACAAGATCCTCGACGCTCTCGGCAAGAACCCGGACGTCTGGCGGCACACCGCCCTCTTCCTCACCTACGACGAGAACGACGGCTTCTTCGACCACGTGCCGCCGCCCGTGCCCCCGGACGGCACCAAGGACGAGTTCTGGAAGAACCGCCCCGTGGGGCTGGGCATCCGCGTCCCCATGGTCGTCATCTCGCCCTGGACCGTCGGCGGTTACGCCTGCTCGCAGCTCTTCGACCACACCTCCATCACCCGCTTCCTGGAGCGCTGGCTGGGGGTGCGCGAGCCCAACATCAGCGCGTGGCGGCGCACCGCGTGCGGCGATCTGACCGGAGCCTTCGACTTCTCGCGCGGGCGCCGCCGGCCGGCCGTCGACCGCCCCGGCCCGATCCCCCCGTTCACCGGCCGCTGGAACCCCAAACCGCCGGCCGACCAGAAGATGCCGCACCAGGAGGAGGGGACCCGCCCGGCCCGGCCGCTGCCCTACCAGCCAGACGCGCACGGCTCGTACGACCGCGAAGCGGGCACGTTCCGCCTCGCGCTGCACAACACCGGCGCGGCGAGCGCGCACTTCGCGCTCTACCCGTACGCGGGGGAGTACGCCACCCCGCGCCACCGCGATGTCCTGGGGTCGGACACCTGGGACGTACCGGTCAAGAAGGGCGCGTACGACTTCACGCTCACCGGGCCCAACGGCTTCCGCCGCGAGTACGCCGGAGCCGACCGTGGCGCCGCCGCCGGGCTGCACGTCAGCAGCACCGTCAGCACCCGGCGGCGCGAGCTGCACCTGACCCTGGACAACCGGGGGAGCGAGACGCTGACGCTCACCCTGAGCGTCGAGGCGTACGGGCACGCGCGGCCCCGGACCGTCACCCTCGCGCCGGGCCGCAGCCGCACCCTGCCGTACGAGGCGGCGCGGGCGCACGGCTGGTACGACCTCCGGCTCACCGCCAAGGAGGACGCCGCGTTCCGGCGCCGGCTGATGGGGCACATCGAGAACGGAAAGGAGTCGGTCACCGGCTGACGCGAACCCGGCCGCCGCCCTGGTCAAAGGGGTGCGCGGGGGGTCCGCCGGAATGCGCGGGGGCACGCGGAGGCCGGCTGTGCGGGGGCGCTCAGACGGCTCTCAGAAAGTACCCCTACGGTGTGCGGCCATGGACACGGACAGCACCAAGACGAAGACAGCCAAGACCGACGCCGGGGCGGACGGCCCGGCCGATGAGACGTCCCCGCTTTCCAAGAAGGAGGCCGTGAAGGAGGAGGGTGCTGCCGGGGGAAGCATTTCCGAGGTCAGTGAGGCGGGGCTCGACGCCGACGCCGACACGGACGCCGACGGGAGGGACGGCGCCGAGGAGGAGGACGCGGCCCCCGAGGACCCCGCCGTGCGGCCCGCTTCCTCCGGCGTGTTCGCCGGAGCCGCGGCCGTCGTCTCCGCGGCCCTCGGCTTCGCCTCCCTGAGCGGCACCTGGCTCGGCACACTGCTCGCCGAACGCAAGACCCTCACCGGACAGATCAAGGTCCAGTCGGGTGGGTCGACCGACCAGATCGGCACCGTCTACGGCGCCCCCTGGCACACCACGGCCCTCGTCAACGGCGTCTTCGCGCTCATCGCCGTCGTGATCGCGGCCGCCGTCCTCGCCTCCCGCTCCCGCACCTCCCCGGCCGGCCCGCTGGCCCCCTGGGTCCGGGCCGTCGCGTGGGGCGGCGTGGCGCTCGGCGTCATCGGCGTACTGATCTCCGCGGGCATGTACTTCGACCTCTTCGCCGCGCTTCCCAAGGTCCCCGCGACGAGCGGGCGCTGAGGCCGCGCTTCCCAAGGTCCCCGCGACGAGCGGGCGCTGAGGCCGCGCTTTCCAAGGCCCCTTCAGGCCGGGCTTCATAAGGCACCTTCCGGCGCGCTTCCTAAGGCCCCTTCGGGGCGGAAGATGCGGCACCTTCCCGATGCGCCGGGTCTCCCTGGGGGACGAGGCTTCTCGTACCGCGAGAAGCCGTCCCACCAGGGAGACACACGATGTTCCACTACGAAATGCACCAGCGCCGCGCCGCCGAACTCCGCCGTGAGGCCGCCCGACAGCGCCTCCTCAACGAGGCCCGCCGGGTCCGCGCCGCCATCCGCCGCGCCCGGCGCGACGCGGGAGAGGAGCGCGACGGCGGGGAGAGGCGGGCGAGCCGTACGGTCCGGCGGGTCGACGGAGCCCGCGCGCGCCGGGCGACCGCGTGAACGCCCGGGAACCAGGCCGGCCGGGATGTCAGTGGGCTGTGCGATGCTCGGCGATGTGCGGATCACCTCTGTCAGCCCGGTGTTCGTCGGCCGCGCCACGGAACTCGCGGCGCTCACCGGCACGCTCGAACGCGCCGCCGTGGGCGAGCCTCAGGCGCTGCTGGTCGGCGGCGAGGCGGGCGTCGGCAAGAGCCGGCTCATCGAGGAGTTCCTGACCGCCGCCCGCGCGGGTGGCGCCGTCACCGCAGTCGGCGGCTGCGTGGAGATCGGCGCCGACGGCCTGCCGTTCGCCCCCGTCTCCACCGCCCTGCGCTCCCTGCGCCGACAGCTCGGGGACGCCCTCGCCGAGGCCGCCGCCGGGCAGGAGGGCGAGCTGGCCCGGCTGCTGCCCGAGCTGGGCGAGACGGCCCGCGAATCGCGCGGCGAGGACGGCCGGGCCCGGCTCTTCGAGCTCACCGCACGGCTGCTGGAGCGGCTCGCCGCCGACCGGACCCTCGTCGTCGCCCTCGAAGACCTGCACTGGGCCGACCGTTCCACCCGCGAACTGCTCGGCTACCTCTTCCGCTCCCTGGACCGGGCCCGCCTGGTCATCGTCGCCACCTACCGCTCCGACGACATCCACCGCCGCCACCCGCTGCGGCCCTTCCTCGCCGAGCTGGACCGGATGCGCACCGTCCACCGCATCGAGCTGCCGCGCTTCACGCGCGCCGAGGTGAGCGACCAGCTCGCCGGGATCGCCGGTTCCCGGCCCGGCCGCTCGCTGCTCGACCGCGTCTTCGAGCGCTCCGACGGCAACGCCTTCTTCGTGGAGGAGCTGGCCCGCTCCCTCGCCGACGGAGTCCGCGCCGGGCTCAGCGAATCGCTCCGCGACCTGCTGCTCGTCCGCGTCGAAGCGCTGCCGGAGGACGTCCAGCGCGTGGTGCGCGCCGCCGCGGAGGGCGGCTCCGCCGTCGAGTACGACCTGCTGCGCGCGGTCGCCGGGCTCGACGAGGACGCCCTCATCGAGGCGGCGCGGACAGCGGTCGGCGCCGGCATCCTGCTGCCCACACCCGACGGCGACGGCTACCGCTTCCGGCACTCCCTGGTCCGCGAGGCCGTCGGCGAGGACCTGCTGCCCGGCGAGCGCTCCCGCCTCAACCGGCGCTACGCGCGGGCCCTGGAGTCCGACCCCGCGGTCGTACGGGCGGAGGAGCGCCCCGCCCGCCTCGCCAGCTACTGGTACCACGCGCACGACGCGGCGAAGGCGCTGCCCGCCGCCCTCGAAGCGGCCGTGCACTCGCGGCGCAGATACGCCTACGCCGAACAACTGCGGCTGCTGGAACGGGCGCTGGAACTGTGGGAGATCGCCCCGGCCGAAGTCCGCGAGGCGCAGCGGCCCATCGACCACGCCGACGGCTACCCCGTCCGCGGCTGCGACGGCGAGGCGCTGCGCCACCTCGACCTGCTGGCCGAGGCCGTCGTCGCCGCCCATCTGTCGGGGGATCAGGAGCGCGCGCTGGCCGTCATCAAGTGGGCGTTGCGCGAGCTGGACGAGGAACATGCCCCGCTGCGGGCCGCCTGGTTCTGGAACCAGCGGGCCAAGCTGATGGAGGGGCTGGCCCGCGGCGACGGGCGGGCCGAGCTGGACCGGGCCCGGGAGCTGGTGCGCGGGATGCCGCCGTCCTCCGTGCACGCCGATGTGCTGGCGCTGGCCGCCGCCTTGGACGCGACCCACGCCCCCGGCCCGGAGACTTTCGGCATGGCGGAGCGCGCCATCGAGCTCGCCCGGCTCGTCGGCGCCGAGGGCATCGAGCTGAACGCGCGCCTCACGCTGGGCGGGCTCACGGCCGAGGCCGGGGACGTGGCGGGCGGCCTCGCCGAAATGCGCGCGGTCCGCGACCGGGTCGTCGAGCTCGGGCGGGCCGGCGTGCTGAGCCACATCGGCATGCTCGGGCGCTGCTACACCAACCTGGCCTCCGCGCTGGAGGGCGTGGGCCGGTCGGCGGAGGCCGTCGAGGTGACGGCCGAGGGCATCGAGGTGCTGGCCGGCTTCGGGCTGTCGGACGCCCAGGCATGGGCGTACGGCAATCAGGCCGACTCGCTGTATTCCTTGGGGCGTTGGGGCGAGGTGGAGCGGGCCGTGCTGAAGGTCCGCCGTCTCGCGCGGAGCGCCAAGCCGCGCGGGACTGCCGCCAGCAGGCTCACCAGGATCGCGCTGGCCCGCGGGGACTGGGAGACGGCCGAGCGCGAGCTCGCCCTCGCCCGCGAGCACTACGGCAGCCACGACCTGCAGCCGCAGCACACCCTCGTCCTCGCGCGCTTCGGTCTCGAACTCGCCGCGGCGCGGGGCCGGATCGACGACGTCCGCGCGGCGCTGGACGAGGTGCTGGCGACCGGGGTCCCGCCCACCGCGGGACGGTATGCCTGGCCGCTGCTGCTCGCCGCGGCCACCGCCGAGGCCGACGCGCGCGGATTGCCGCGTGCCGAGGCGGGCCGGGCGGAGGCGCTGCGCCGGATCGGGCGGGCGGCGAAGGGGATCGCCCAGCCGGTGCCGCTCTGGCGGGCCTACGCACTGCTGCTGGAGGCCGAGATCCGGCGCGCGGAAGGCACCGGCGACCCCGGGCGCTGGATGGCGGCGGCCACCGCCTTGGAGCCGCTGGAGCGGCCGTACGAACTGGCGCGGGCCCGCCACCGGTGGGCCGAAGCGCTCCTCGCCGAGGGCGGCGGCGCGGCCCGTGAGCAGGCGGCGGGGCTGCTGGCGCGGGCCCATGACGTCGCCGTCGGGCTCGGCGCCAGGCCGCTGCGCGAGGACCTGGAGCAGCTGGCCGCCCGCGCTCGGCTGCCGGTCGACGCGCCGCCCGCCGGTAGGCCCGCCGCCCCGAGCCGCCCCGCCGATCCGGCCGAGTCGCTCGGTCTGACCCGGCGCGAGCGCGATGTACTGCGGCTCGTCGCGGCCGGCCGCAGCAACCGGCAGATAGCCGAGGAGCTTTTCATCTCGCCGAAGACGGCGAGCGTGCATGTCTCCAACATCCTGGCGAAGCTGGGGGTGTCGGGGCGTGGCGAGGCGGGCGCGCTGGCGCACCGGCTGCGGCTGTTCAGCGCTCCGGAGAGCGCCTGAGCCGGCGGCGCTCCGGCCGGAGCGCCCGGGGCGGCGTTCGCGCGGTGTCAGTGCTCCCGCGAGGCGGCGCTCCTGCGGGTCAGTGCTCCTGCGGCCGTATGACGACCTGGCCCGAGTCGAGGTCTATCGGGCCGTGGCCCGGTGTGCCGTCGCCGACGTCCTCGCGGGTCAGCTCCAGGCGGTTCTGCTCGTCCTCGGTGTGCTTGCGGCCAGGAGCGAAGATCGCCTCGAAGATGTTGAACACTTGAACCCCCGGTGACGTGGTGGTCCCCCCGTACATTGTAGATGGGGGGCCGCCGAATGGGCCGGGGACCGAAGGGCCGCGCCCCTGCCCAGGTCAAGGGGTGGCCGTCGGATTCAGCTGACCTTCAGCCGGAGGATGCGGTCGTCCTCGCCCGTCGGGTCGCCGCGGCCGTCGGTGTTGCTCGTGGCGAGCCACAGGCCGCCGTCGTCCGTGGGGACGACCGTGCGCAGCCGCCCGTACTTCTTCTCCAGGAACGACTGCGGCTCGGCCACCGGCCGCGCCCCCTTGAGCGGTACGCGCCACAGGCGTTCGCCGCGCAGCCCCGCCATCCACAGGGAGCCCTGGGCGTAGGCGAGGCCGCTGGGGGACGCCTCGGAGGTCTTCCACTGCTCGACCGGGGCGATGTAGCCGCTCTTCTCGCTCTTGCCCTCGACCACCGGCCAGCCGTAGTTCTTGCCCGGCTCGATGAGGTTGAGCTCGTCCCAGGTGTCCTGGCCGAACTCGTCGGCCCACAGCCGCTTGTCGGCGTCCCAGGCGAGGCCCTGCACATTGCGGTGGCCCAGGGAGTAGACCACCGAGCCGGGGTGCGGATTCCCGTCCGCCGGCTGCCCGTCGGGCGTCATCCGCAGGATCTTCCCGCCGAAGGACTTCTCGTCCTGGGCGAGGTCGCGCTGCCCGCTGTCGCCCGTACCGGCGTAGAGCATCCTGTCGGGGCCGAAGGCGATGCGGCCGCCGTTGTGGTTGGAGCCCTTCGGGATGCCGCGGAACACCGTGTTCGGGGCCCCGAGCTGGTGGCCGGCCGGCTTCTTCTCGTCGTAGGGCATGCGGGCGACGCGGTTGTCGGAGTCGGTGGTGAAGTACGCGTACACCATGTGGTCCGAGCCGTAGTCCGGGGAGAGCGCGAGGCCGAGGAGTCCGCCCTCCCCCGCCGCCGCGACGCCCGGCACGGTGCCCAGCTCCGTCCGCTTGCCGTCCTCGGCGCCCACCCGGACGATCCTGCCCGTGTCGCGGGAGGACACCAGCAGGTCGCCGCCGGGCAGCGGCGCGAGCCCCCAGGGCGACTTGAGCCCGGTCGCGACCGTACGCTCCACCCGTACCGAGCCCTTGGCGGGCGCGGAGACCGCAGCCGGGGCCGAAGATCCGTTCGCCGACGGGGGCGTGCCGTCCGGCGCGCCGGTGGCCTTCCGCTCTCCGGGGAGGCCGTCGTCACCGGACGAGCAGCCCGCCACGAGCAGCAGGGCGGCAGCGGCCAGCGCGGCGGTGACGGTGGGACGTCGCACGGTGGGGTCCTCTCGCCGGGGGAGGTGCGCCGGGGCGCGGTCCTGTTCCTTATACACCGGGGCTCCGCCCCGCACCCCGGCCCGCCGGCGCCGTACGGGCCGAATCCACGCGGCTGCGCGGCACGCTCCGGCGTGCGCCCCCTCCGCGAACCCTTCTGCCGGACGGCCCGTCAGACCCAGGAGTCCCGCACCGGCGGCAGCGCCGCGATCTCCGCGAAGTCCGAGTGCGTCAGCTGCAGTCCGGCGGCCCCGGCGTTCTGCACCGCCCACCGCTCCTTCTTCGTGCCCGGCACCGGCACCACATGCGGGCCCTGCGCCAGCACCCACGCCAGCGCCACCTGCGCCGCCGTCGCCCCGTGCCGCTCGGCGACCCGCCGCAGCCCCGCCACGATCGGCTGGTTCGCGGCCATCATCTCGGCCGTGAAGCGCGGATGCCGGGCCCGTACGTCCTCCGGCTCGAAACCCTGCCCCGGCGTGAGCGTCCCGCTGAGGAAGCCGTTGCCCAGCGGCATCGCCGCCAGCACGCCGACGCCCCGCGCCGCGCACCACGGCACCAGCGCGTCCAGCGCCTCCGGCGACCACACCGACAGCTCCGCCTGCACACAGCTGACCGGAAAGATCTGCTGGAGCCGCGCCAACTGCCGGATCGTGGTGTCGTACAGGCCGCCGCCCGACCGCCGGTGCGCCCGCGCGCCCACGGCGCACAGCCCCAGCGAGCGGACCTTGCCGGCCGCGACCAGCTCCGCCATCGCCCCCCAGGTCTCCTCGATCGGCACCTCGGGGTCGGGCCGGTGCAGCTGGTACAGGTCGATGGCGTCGGTCTGGAGCCGCCTCAGCGAGGCGTCGCAGGCACGCTTCACATAGCCGGGACGGCCGTTGGAGACGATGTGCTGCTCGCCGACCAGCAGCCCGCACTTGGTGGAGACGAAGACGTCCGAACGCCGCTGCCGCAGCACCCGCCCCAGCAGCAGTTCATTGGTGAACGGCCCGTACATGTCGGCGGTGTCCAGCAGGTTCACCCCCGCGTCCAGCGCGGCGTGCACGGCGCGCAGCGCGCTCTCGCCGCTCTGCTGCGAGGCGGTGTACGCCCAGTGCATGGGCATGCAGCCGAGGCCGATCGCGCCCACTTCGAGCGCCGACGCGCCGATTCTCCTGCGCTCCACCTGGCCTTACCCCTCCCGTTCCCGGCACCCAAACTAACCTCTGCCGACCGGGCCGCTTCGCATAGCCTCATGTCATGAGTGCAGATGACAACGGCTTTGCCCGCCCCCTGGCCTGGCTCCCCCTCCCGGCCGCCGAGATCGACGGGCTCCCCGAGGAGCTGGACTACGCGCACTGGGACGGCGGGCCGGAGTACCCCACCGACCCCGCCCGCTGCGCGTTCTACGCCGTCCCGTACCTCAAGGACCCCGCCACGTGCCTGCGGCCCCTGCCGGAGATGACGGGCGTACAGGTGGTGCAGACCCTCACCGCGGGCGTCGACCACATGCTGCCCGCCGTCCCCGGCCTCCCGGCCGGCGCGCGGCTGTGCAACGCCCGCGGTCTGCACGACACGAGCACCGCGGAACTCGCGCTGACCCTGATCCTGGCGTCCCTCCGCGGCATTCCGGACTTCGTGCGCGCCCAGGACGCGGGGGAGTGGCGGCAGGGGTTCAGGCCGGCGCTCGCCGACAAGAGCGTGCTCATCGTCGGCTACGGCGCGATCGGCAGCGCGATCGAGGACCGGCTCACGCCCTTTGAATGCGAGCGGGTGGCGCGCGTCGCGCGCTCCCCTCGTACCACCGCGCGCGGGCCGGTGCACTCGCTCTCCGACCTGCCCGAACTCCTTCCCGACGCCGATGTCGTGGTCCTCGCGACGCCCCTGACGGATGAGACCCGCCACCTCGCCGGCGCCGCCTTCCTGGCGCGCATGAAGGACGGCGCGCTCCTGGTGAACATCGCGCGCGGCGCGGTCGTCGACACCAAGGCGCTGCTGGCCGAGACGGACAGCGGCCGGCTGCGGGCCGCGCTGGACGTCACCGACCCGGAACCGCTGCCCGCCGGGCACCCGCTGTGGAGCTCGCCCGGGGTGCTCGTCACGCCGCACGTGGGCGGCCCGTCGTCGGCCTTCGAGCCGCGGGCGAAGAAGATCCTGCGCGAGCAGCTGCGGCGGTTCGCGCTCGGCGAGCCCCTGCGGAACGTCGTGGCAACCGCCACGTGAGACCACGCACAGGTACCGTCCGAATGCGCCCCGTTCCCGTAACCCCGCTGGTAGTCACGCTGTGTAGATAAGCTATGTCCCTGAGTGACGAATCTGGTGTATCGTCCCGAGCGGGGGCTGCGCCGGGCACCGTACGGCGGCAGCGAAGGACCGGAACTCAAGGGGGGCGACGGGCGATGCACGGCCTATGGACGAACCACCCGACGCACAACGTTCACCCATCACGACACTGCCGCGCGGCGGATCGGATCGCGCGGCGCGGGACGGCCGCGCGGTGAGCGCCTCAGGCGTGGCGCTGCCCCGGCAGTCGGCGCGCGGCGGCTCGGGGCTGCTGCCGCAGCTCCTCCTCGCCCTCGTCTGCGGCGGCTATGCCACGGGCGCGGCGTTCGGCTGGGGGTCGCCCGAAGCCGCCCTGTTCATGGGCGACTTCGGGCTCAGCGGCGCCGCCGTGCTCGCCTCCGCCTCCTGCTTCTGGTACTGGCGCAGGCGCAGCAGCCGCTTTCGACCCGCCTGGCTCCTGTTCGCGTCCTCCTCCGGCATGGCCGGCTTCGGCAACGCCGTCTGGGGGTGGTACGAGGTCGTGCTCAAGGAGCCCGTGCCGAGCCCGTCCGTGGCCGACTTCTGCTTCCTGCTCTTCGCGCCGCCCGCCATCGTCGGCCTGCTGGTGCTCGCCAAGCGGCCGGTCACCCGCGCGGGCTGGGTCTGCCTGGCCCTGGACGCCTGGCTCATCGGCGGCTCACTGCTCACCCTCTCCTGGAGCCTCGCGCTCGCCCACACCGCGCACTTCCGGGGCGAGAACGTGGCCCAGGCGGCGCTCTCGCTCGCCTACCCGCTGCTGGACATCGTGCTGGTCTCCATGGTGCTGGCGCTGCACTTCCGCCGCTCGTCCGCCAACCGCTCGGCCATCAACACGGCCATCGCCGCGCTCGCCCTCACCGTGCTGTGCGACGCCCTGTTCACCTCGCCGCTGCTGCGGGAGCACTACCGCTCCGGGCAGATCCTCGACGCCGGCTGGTTCGCCGGCTCCATGCTGATGGCGTACGCGCCGTGGGTGGCCCGCGACGAGGCCGTGCAGGCCCCGCCGCCGGGCCGGGTGGCCCACCACTCCGGACGCCCCGTCTCGGGCTCCCTGGCGGCCCTCACGCCCTACCTCGCCGCCGCCGTCTGCACCCTGGGAATCCTCTACAACGTCCTCGACGGCCGCCGGATCGACCGGGTCGTGCTCTTCACGGGCTGTACGGTCGTGCTGGCCCTCGTGGTCCGGCAGGGCATCATGCTGCTGGACAACATCTCCCTCACGCAGGAGCTGGCCCACAAGGAGAACCACTTCCGCTCCCTGGTGCAGGGCTCCAGCGACGTCATCATGATCGCCGCGCCCACCGGGATACTGCGCTACGTCAGCCCCGCCGCCGCGGGCGTCTACGGCCGCGACGCGGGCGAACTCGAAGGCTCCGAGCTCGCTTCGCTCATACACCCCGAGGACCTCGGCCGGGTGGTCCATGAAGTGCGCCGCTTCCTCGCCGCGCCGCCGGCCGAGGAGCCCAACACCCGCATCGAGTGCCGCTTCCGCTCGGGCACCGGCGACTGGCTCAACGTCGAGTCCACGGTCAACCGCCACCACGGCGGCCTCATCTTCAACTGCCGGGACGTCACCGAACGGGTGCGTCTCCAGGCGCAGTTACAGCACAACGCCGAGCACGACCCGCTGACCGACCTGCCCAACCGGGCGCTGTTCACCAGGAAGGTCAAACAGGCGCTGAGCGGCCGCCGGGCCACCGACGCGGGCACCGCGGTGCTCTTCATCGACCTCGACGGCTTCAAGGCGGTGAACGACACCGTGGGCCACCAGGCAGGCGACGAGCTGCTGGTCATCGCGGCCCGCCGCCTTCAGGAGTCCGTACGGGCCGGGGACAGCACGGCCCGGTTCGGAGGGGACGAGTTCGCCGCGCTCATCATGGGCGACGGCACCCGCGACCCCGCGGCGCGGGAGTACCGCATGTACGAGATCGCCGACCGGCTGCGCCTGAGGCTCTCCCAGCCCTACAAGGTCGAGGGGGGCACGGAGGTCCGCGTCGCCGCCAGTATCGGCGTCGCCTTCGCGGAGCCGGGGACCACCCCCGGCGAGCTGATGCGCAACGCCGACCTCGCGATGTACCGCGCGAAACAGGCCGGAAAAGGCCGCGTCGAGATGTACGCGCCGCAGATGCAGGCCGACGTGGTGCGCCGCGCCGAGCTCGCCACCCGGCTGCGCACGGCGCTGCACGACGGCGAGTTCGCCCTGCTGCACCAGCCCGTCGTGGAGCTGGGCAGCGGACGCGTCACCGCGGTGGGCGCCCAGCCCCGCTGGCGCTCGGCTCAGGGCATCCTCTTCACCCCGGCCGAATTCATGCGGGCCGCCGACGACGGCCGGGGCGGGGGCGGCGGCGCGCGTATCGCGGAGCTGGGCCGCTGGATGCTGGAGGAGGCGGTGGAGCAGGCCGCGCAGCGGTACCGCGCGGGACACAGCGTGCCCGTGTTCGTACGGCTGTCCGCGAGCCGGCTGATGGACAAGGCGCTGCCGCCCAAGAGCGTCGAGGCGCTGCTGACCCGGCACCGGCTGCCGTCCGGCGCGCTGATCCTGGAGCTGTCCGGGGGCGACCCGCGGGTGCCCCTGGACGAGCTGGAGCACCGCCTGGTCGCGCTGCGGCGGCTCGGCATGCGGATCGCCCTCGACGGCTTCGGCAGCGGGTACGCCGCCATCAGCGCGCTCCGGCGGCTGCCCATCGACGTGGTCAAGCTGGACCGCGGGCTGGTCGACGGCGTCGTCGAGTCCGCCCGGCTGCACAAGATCACCTCCGGGCTGCTGCGGATCGCCACCGACCTCGGCCTCCAGTCGGTGGCGGACGGCGTCGACCGGCCCGAACAGGTCTGCGCGCTGCGCGCCATGGGGTGCACGCACGGCCTGGGCATGGCCTTCTCCGGGCCGCTCGACGAGCACCGGCTGCGGCGCGCCCTGGAGCGCGGCGACTACCCGGTGCCGGGCGGGCTGTGGACCGAGCTGCCCGACGACCGGAACCATGCGCTCGTCGGCGCCCCGCTACCGGTCCGGGCCGTCGTCTCACGGGGTATGGGATCGCTCGCGCATTCGCCGCTGCGCTCACATAGTGAGACCCCCGTCCCACCCACTTGACACTCCAGGTGCGCCGGAGAGAGGGTCAGTCCCATGCGCACCCGAATTCTCGTACTTGGAAAGCGCGTCGGCTGAGCAGGGCCATCCACGAAGGCCCTGCGGACTCCTCCCGGCGCGCTCCCCTCGCTTGCCTCACGGCACGAGGGGTTTTTTGTTGCACTGACACCTCGCAGATCACCCCAAATCCCTCATCTTCGAGAAGAGAATGTCGATGACCGAGCAGGCCACCGGGGCCCACCATCCGCAGCCGCGAGCGCGTTCCGGCGGGGCGCAGCCCGCCGCCGTCGAGCACGTCACGGGTGCGCAGTCCCTCATTCGCTCGCTGGAGGAGGTCGGGGCCGACACCGTGTTCGGCATCCCCGGCGGTGCGATCCTCCCGGCGTACGACCCGATGATGGACTCCTCGAAGGTCCGGCACGTCCTCGTCCGCCATGAGCAGGGCGCGGGCCATGCCGCCACCGGATACGCGCAGGCCACCGGGAAGGTCGGCGTCTGCATGGCCACCTCGGGCCCCGGTGCCACCAACCTCGTCACCCCGATCGCCGACGCCCACATGGACTCGGTCCCGCTCGTCGCCATCACCGGCCAGGTCGCCTCCGCCTCGATCGGCACGGACGCCTTCCAGGAGGCGGACATCTGCGGCATCACCATGCCGATCACCAAGCACAACTGGCTGGTCACCGACGCCGCCGAAATCCCCCGGACCATCGCGGAGGCGTTCCACGTCGCCTCCACCGGCCGCCCCGGCCCGGTCCTCGTCGACATCGCCAAGGACGCCCTCCAGGCCCGTACGACCTTCGCCTGGCCGCCCCAGACCGACCTGCCCGGCTACCGCCCCGTCACCAAGCCGCACGCCAAGCAGATCCGCGAGGCCGCCCGGCTGCTCAGCGAGGCCAAGCGCCCGGTGCTCTACGTCGGCGGCGGCGTCCTGAAGGCGCGGGCCACCGCCGAGCTGAAGGTGCTGGCCGAGCTGACCGGCGCCCCCGTCACCACCACCCTGATGGCGCTGGGCGCGTTCCCCGACAGCCACCCGCAGCACGTCGGCATGCCCGGCATGCACGGCGCGGTCACGGCCGTCACCGCGCTCCAGAAGGCAGACCTGATCGTGGCGCTCGGCGCGCGCTTCGACGACCGGGTCACCGGCAAGCTCGACTCGTTCGCCCCGTACGCGAAGATCGTGCACGCGGACATCGACCCCGCCGAGATCGGTAAGAACCGCACCGCCGACGTCCCGATCGTCGGGGACGCCCGCGAGGTCATCGCCGACCTGGTCGTCGCCGTCCAGGCCGAGCACGAGGAGGGCCACCTCGGCACGGCCGCCGGGGACCGCTACGGTGCCTGGTGGAGCGACCTGAACCGGTGGCGCGAGACCTACCCGCTCGGCTACGACCTGCCCGACGACGGCAGCCTCTCCCCGCAGCAGGTCATCCAGCGCGTCGGCCAGCTGGCCCCGGAGGGCACCATCTACGCGGCCGGCGTCGGGCAGCACCAGATGTGGGCCTCCCACTTCATCGACTACGAGCACCCCTCGACCTGGCTCAACTCCGGCGGCGCCGGGACCATGGGGTACGCGGTGCCGGCCGCCATGGGCGCCAAGGCGGGCCGGCCGGACCGTACGGTCTGGGCCATCGACGGTGACGGCTGCTTCCAGATGACCAACCAGGAACTGGCCACCTGCGCGCTGAACAACATCCCGATCAAGGTCGCGATCATCAACAACGGCGCGCTCGGGATGGTCCGCCAGTGGCAGACCCTCTTCTACAACCAGCGCTACTCCAACACCGTCCTGCACAACGGCAAGACCAACGCGGGCCTCAGCTGCAACGTGGGCAGCAGCTCCGCGGAGACCCAGGGCACCCGCGTCCCGGACTTCGTGAAGCTCTCCGAGGCCATGGGGTGCGTGGGGCTGCGCTGCGAGAGCCCCGACCAGCTCGACGCGGTCATCGAGAAGGCCAACTCCATCAACGACCGCCCCGTCGTCGTGGACTTCATCGTCCACGAGGACGCGATGGTCTGGCCGATGGTCGCCGCCGGCACCTCCAACGACGAGGTCATGGCCGCCCGGGGCATCCGCCCGGACTTCGGCGACAACGAAGACGACTGAACCGCCGGGACAGCGCCGAAGCAGGAAGAAGAAGAGAGACCGAGCCCATGACCAAGCACACACTCTCCGTCCTGGTGGAGAACACCCCCGGCATCCTCGCCCGGATCGCCGCCCTGTTCTCCCGCCGCGGCTTCAATATCGACTCGCTCGCCGTCGGTGTCACCGAGCACCCCGACATCTCCCGCATCACCATCGTGGTCAATGTCGAGTCGCTGCCGCTGGAACAGGTCACCAAGCAGCTCAACAAGCTCGTCAACGTGCTGAAGATCGTCGAGTTGGAGGACCACGCGGCGATCCAGCGCGAACTCGTGCTGGTGAAGGTCCGCGCCGACAACGAGACCCGCTCCCAGGTCGTCGAGATCGTCCAGCTCTTCCGCGCCAAGACCGTGGACGTCTCCCCGGAGGCCGTCACCATCGAGGCCACCGGCGGTGCCGACAAGCTCTCCGCCATGCTGAAGATGCTGGAGCCGTTCGGCATCAAGGAGTTGGTGCAGTCCGGCACCATCGCCATAGGGCGCGGCGCCCGCTCCATCACCGACCGGAGCCTGCGCTCCCTGGACCGCAGCGCCTGACCGACCCCGTCCCGCGGCGCGCCGCCCGCATCGCGAGACCCCCGGACCTTCCTCCCCCAGCCCGACGTACTGTGTGGGCAACCCGCTAGTTCCAAGGAGATACCCGAAGTGGCCGAGCTGTTCTACGACGACGACGCAGACCTGTCCATCATCCAGGGCCGCAAGGTCGCGGTCCTGGGATTCGGCAGCCAGGGCCACGCCCACGCGCTGTCGCTGCGCGACTCGGGCGTCGACGTCCGCGTCGGGCTGCACGAGGGCTCCAAGTCCAAGGTGAAGGCCGAGGAGCAGGGCCTGCGCGTGGTCCCTGTCGCCGAGGCGGCCGCCGAGGCCGACGTGATCATGATCCTGGTGCCGGACCCGATCCAGGCCAAGGTCTACGAGGAGTCCGTCAAGGACAACCTCAAGGCCGGCGACGCCCTCTTCTTCGGCCACGGCCTCAACATCCGCTTCGACTTCATCAAGCCGCCCGCCGATGTCACCGTCGCCATGGTCGCCCCGAAGGGCCCGGGCCACCTGGTCCGCCGCCAGTACGAGGAGGGCCGCGGCGTTCCGTGCATCGTGGCCGTCGAGCAGGACCCGGTCGGCGACGGCCTGGCGCTCGCCCTCTCGTACGCGAAGGGCATCGGCGGCACCCGCGCCGGCGTCATCAGGACGACCTTCGCCGAAGAGGCCGAGACCGACCTCTTCGGCGAGCAGGCCGTGCTGTGCGGCGGCGCGTCCGCGCTGGTCAAGGCGGGCTTCGAGACTCTGGTCGAGGCGGGCTACCAGCCCGAGATCGCGTACTTCGAGTGCCTCCACGAGCTGAAGCTGATCGTGGACCTCATGTACGAGGGCGGCCTGGAGAAGATGCGCTGGTCGATCTCCGAGACCGCCGAGTGGGGCGACTACATCAGTGGCCCGCGGATCGTCAACGACCAGACCAAGGTCGAGATGAAGAAGATCCTCGGTGAGATCCAGGACGGCACCTTCGCCAAGAACTGGATGGCCGAGTACAACGCCGGTCTGCCCAAGTACAACGAGTACAAGAAGGCCGACGAGGACCACCTGCTGGAGACCACCGGCAAGAAGCTCCGCAAGCTCATGAGCTGGGTCGACGACGAGGCGTGACGCCACCCGGCGGGGGGGGGGGGGGGGGGGGGGGGGGGGGGGGGGGGGGGGGGGGGGGGGGAGGAGGGGGGGGGGGGGGGTGGGAGGGGGGGGGGGGGGGGGGGGGGGTA
>NZ_JBWKFF010000010.1:66002-69379 GCF_056434425.1 Streptomyces sp. NPDC044033
CCGCCGAAGTCTCCGCCGCACCCTCCTCCCCGCTCTCCCCCCCCCCCCCCCCCCCCCTCTCCCCCCCCCCCCCCCCTCCCGCCCCCCCCCCCCCCCCCTCCGCGGACCCTTGTGGTGCGGGCCCGGCGGTGGTGCGGGACCGGAGCCGGTGCGCGGGACGCGATGTCCCGGAGCCGGTGCTCACCACGCGAAGTTCCGGACCCGGCCGTAGGCGCGCGCTCCGGGGCGCACGCGCGTTTCACACGGCGCACAGCTACATCGGAGTGATTCCGCCGGGTAGGCCAATTGCATCCCGCACCGCCGATACACTGCTCTGCAACAAGCGCGTCAGGCTCACAGCGTCGTGCGTCTTCCACGCGGCTGCGCCCCCCTTCACCGCCTTCGGCCGTCGGGACGGCCGTCCGCAAAGGACCAGTGAGGACTGATGACCACGTGAGCACGAAACCCGTCGTACTGATCGCCGAAGAGCTGTCGCCCGCCACCGTCGACGCCCTGGGCCCGGACTTCGAGATCCGGCACTGCAACGGCGCGGACCGCGCCGAACTCCTCCCCGCCATCGCCGACGTCGACGCGATCCTGGTGCGCAGCGCGACCAAGGTCGACGCCGAGGCCATCGCCGCCGCGCGCAAGCTGCGGGTCGTCGCCCGCGCCGGGGTCGGCCTGGACAACGTGGACGTCTCCGCCGCCACCAAGGCCGGCGTGATGGTCGTCAACGCCCCGACCTCCAACATCGTCACCGCCGCGGAGCTGGCCTGCGGCCTGCTCGTGGCCACCGCCCGCAATATCCCGCAGGCCAACTCGGCGCTGAAGAACGGCGAGTGGAAGCGCAGCAAGTACACCGGCGTCGAGCTGTCCGAGAAGACGCTGGGCGTCGTCGGCCTCGGCCGGATCGGGGTGCTGGTCGCGCAGCGGATGTCCGCGTTCGGCATGAAGATCGTCGCGTACGACCCGTACGTGCAGCCCGCGCGCGCCGCGCAGATGGGCGTCAAGCTGCTGACGCTGGACGAGCTGCTGGAGGTCGCGGACTTCATCACCGTGCACCTGCCCAAGACCCCCGAGACGATCGGCCTGATCGGCGACGACGCGTTGCACAAGGTCCAGCCGCACGTGCGGATCGTCAATGCCGCGCGCGGTGGGATCGTCGACGAGGCGGCGCTGGCGACGGCGCTCAAGGAGGGCCGGGTCGCGGGCGCGGGCCTGGACGTCTACGCCGCCGAACCCTGCACCGACTCGCCGCTCTTCGACTTCGACCAGGTCGTGGCCACCCCGCACCTGGGCGCCTCGACCGGTGAGGCGCAGGAGAAGGCGGGCATCTCCGTCGCCAAGTCCGTGCGCCTCGCGCTCGCGGGCGAGCTGGTGCCGGACGCGGTCAACGTCCAGGGCGGGGTCATCGCCGAGGACGTGAAGCCGGGGCTGCCGCTCGCCGAGAAGCTCGGCCGGATCTTCACCGCGCTCGCGGGCGAGGTCGCGGTCCGCCTCGACGTCGAGGTGTACGGCGAGATCACCCAGCACGACGTGAAGGTGCTCGAACTCTCCGCGCTCAAGGGCGTGTTCGAGGACGTCGTGGACGAGACCGTCTCGTACGTCAACGCGCCGCTCTTCGCGCAGGAGCGCGGCGTCGAGGTCCGCCTGACGACGAGCAGCGAGTCCACCGAGCACCGCAATGTGGTGGTCGTGCGCGGCACGCTCGCCGACGGCGACGAGGTCTCCATCTCCGGCACGCTGGCGGGCCCGAAGAACTTCCAGAAGATCGTCGCGGTCGGCGACCACGACGTGGACCTGGCGCTCGCCGACCACATGGCCTTCCTGCGGTACGGGGACCGGCCGGGCGTCGTCGGCACCGTCGGCCGCATCCTCGGCGAGGCCGGCATCAACATCGCGGGCATGCAGGTGTCGCGGTCGGGCGAAGGCGGCGAGGCGCTGGTCGCCCTCACCGTCGACGAGTCGATCCCGGCGCCGGTACTCGCCGAGATCGCCGTGGAGATCGGCGCCACATCGGCCCGTACGGTCAACCTGAACGACTGATCACCGCAGGCCGGCGCCGGTGCGCCGGTGCGTCGCGGCACGACTGGGCCCGGCCCTCGCCTTCTGGCGGGGACCGGGCCCAGCTGCATGACCGCTCAACCATTCACCCGAATGGGGGGATGGGGCGGTTTTCCGGACTGCCCCGCAAAAGAGCCGCTGTGCGGTCGGCGGACGGCACGACACGGGGTGCAGCAGTCGCCGCCCGGGTGGCGGCGGCGCGCAATGGGGAGAGCGCGCCCAAAACTGTCGGAGCGTGCGGAAGGAGAAGAGTCACCATGACCGCACCCCACGGCGAAAGCCAACGAGACCTGTCCGGCATGAGCGTGGTCGACGCCGACGGCCACCGAGTGGGCTCGGTGCAGCAGGTCTACCGAGACGACAGGACCGGCGACCCGGAGTGGATCACCGTGCGCACCGGCCTGTTCGGGACGAAGGAGACGTTCGTGCCCCTCGCCGGGGCGCAGCAGGCGGACGGCGATCTGCGCGTCCCCCACAGCAAGGACACGATCAAGGACGCGCCGCGGATAGACGCCGACGGGCACTTGGATCCGGGGGAGGAGGACCATCTCTACCGGCACTACGGGCTGGCGCCGGGCGGCCGCGGCACGGGCCGGGCGGGCGAGGCGGGGCGCGCCGCGCCGGCCGCCGGAGCCGCGGGCGCCGCGGGGATGGCCGGTGCGGCGGGCCGGGGTACGGGCGAGACCGCCCGGAGCCCCGGCCGCACCGACTCCGCGCAACTGGCGGGCGCCGGGGCACCCTCCCGGGGCCGGGACGCCGGGGACGCGACCGGCGCCAAGGGCCAGGGCGAGGAGATGATCCTCTCCGAGGAGCGCGTGACCTGGGGCACCGAGGAGCGCGAGAGCGGCCGGGCGCACCTGCGCAAGCACGTGGTCACCGAGGACGTCTCGCAGTCCGTACCGGTGAGCCACGAGGAGGTCACCGTCCACCGCGAGGCCATCAAGCCCGGCGACCGCACCGGCGACCGCTCGGCGAAACTCTCCGACGGCGAGACGGAGGTCGTCCTCCACGAAGAGGTCGCCGTCGTCCGCAAGGAGACCGTCCCCGTGGAACGGGTGCGGATGGAGACCAAGAAGGTGACCGGACAGCAGGAGGTGCGCGCCCAGGTCCGTAAGGAGGAGGTCGAGTACGACGACGGCCTGAAGTCGAAGCACCAGGAGCCGGGCGACTCCGGCCGCCACCGCTGATCCGCTGTCAACGGCGGACCGGTTCGGCGGCGGGTTCCGGGGGGGGGGGGGGGGGGCGCCCCGCTCCGCAACACCTCTCTGCTCGTTGCCCTCTCCCCCCCCCCCCCACCCCCCGGGAAACCCCCACATACCCCCCCCAAAAAGACC
>NZ_JBWKFF010000010.1:69389-102927 GCF_056434425.1 Streptomyces sp. NPDC044033
CCGCGAACAGCACGTCGTGCACGCCGCCGCCTCCGGCGTGCTGACCACCCTCGACGCCTACGCGGTGGGCAGCGCGCCCCGGCTCCGGAACCGCTCTGTGTACGTGCTCCTCATTCCCGGCCGCCCCACCCCGTGGAACTGCCCAGGCAGCCCTCCGCAACATGGCTGATCTACACATAGCCGATCTCGGCCGAGAGGCTTTCGACTGGAGACGGACACCATGTCGCACCGCCTGGGAGGTCCCATGACCGAGGCCGCAACCCGACCGATCGCGCCACACACGCCGCCGTTCCCCGCCAACCGTACGTGCCCCTACCAACCACCTGTTGACTACGGACCGCTGAAGGCCGCGGGGGCCATGCACCGCGCCACGCTCTACGACGGGCGTGAAGTATGGATGGTCACCGGCCACACACAGGCCCGCGCCCTGCTCACCGACAACCGACTCTCCACCGACCGACGGAATCCCGCCTTTCCCGTGATCGCGGCCCGGGCCGAGTCCCAGCGGAAGGTCGTCATCCCGCTCCTGGGCGTCGACGATCCCCTGCACGCCACGCAGCGCCGGATGCTCATCCCGAGCTTCACCCTCAAGCGCGTCGCCGCCATGCGGCCGCAGATCCAGCGCCTCGTGGACGGCCTGCTGGACACGATGGCCGAGCGGGGCGGGCCCACCGACCTCGTCGCCTCCTTCGCGCTGCCGGTGCCGTCCATGGTCATCTGCTCGCTGCTCGGTATCCCCTACGAGGACCACGAGTTCTTCGAGCAGTGCTCCCGGAAGCTGCTCACCGTCGAGACGGCACATGAGTCCGACATCGCCCGCAACGAGCTGGAGGGCTACCTCCTCGACCTGGTGGCGGAGAAGGAGGCCCGGCCCGGTGAGGGGCTCCTCGACGAACTGATCGCCGACCGGCTCGCCCGAGGCGAGCTGGAGCGCCAGGAGCTGGTCATGATGGCCCTGCTCCTGCTCGTCGCCGGCCACGAGACGACCTCCAACATGATCGCCCTCGGCACCTACACGCTCCTCGAACATCCCGAGGAGTTCGAAGCGCTCCGCGGCGACCAGGCGCTGATGCCCGGCGCAGTGGAAGAGCTGCTGCGCTTCCTGTCCATCGCCGACGGGATGGTCCGGGTCGCGCTTGAGGACATCGAGTTCGACGGCGGCACCATCAAGAAGGGCGAGGGAGTCATCCTCAGCACCTCGATGATCAACCGCGACGAGGGCACGTACGAGGACCCCGACGGGCTCGATGTGCGCCGCTCCGCCCGCCACCACGTCGCGTTCGGCTTCGGCGTCCACCAGTGCCTCGGACAGAACCTGGCCCGGGCCGAATTGGAGATCGCGCTCAACGCCCTGTTCGCACGCTTCCCGACCCTGCGGCTCGCCGTCCCCGCCGACCAGGTGCCCGTCAAGCCGGGCAACACCCTTCAGGGCCTCTTCGCACTACCCGTGACCTGGTAAGGAGGTCCGGCGGCAGGACCGAGGAGACCCCACCCTCCGTGCGTATCACCATCGATACCGATATCTGCATCGGCTCCGGCCAGTGCGCCCTCACCGCGCCCGGCGTCTTCACCCAGGACGACGACGGATTCAGCGCCCTGCTCCCCGGCCGCGAGGACGGGGCGGGCGACCCGCTGGTGCGGGAAGCGGCGCGTGCCTGCCCAGTTCAAGCCATTTCTCTGACCGAAGTGTGAAATCCGCTGTTCCGGGGCAACGACCGCCGACGGGCCCTGAGTCCGCATGGGGGCCCGTCGCTCGCCGAGACCTAAAGCCTCGCCGCCTTGAGCGACATGTGGAGCAGCAGCCGGTCCTCGCCCTCGTCCAGATCGAGACCGGTGAGCTGCTCCACCTTCGACAGCCGGTAGTAGAGCGTCTGCCGGTGGATGCCCAACTGCGCCGCCGTACGCCCCGCCTGCCCCGCGCAGTCGAGGAACACCTCCGCCGTGCGCGCCAGTTCGGCGTGCGAGCGCTCCAGCAGCGGCCGTACCACCCGGTCCGCCGCCCCGTCGGCCGGCAGCTCCGCGAGTACCCGGTACGGACCCACGGCGCCCCACTCCGCGACCGGACCGAACCGCGCTTCCGCACGCGCCGCGCGCGCCGCGGCGAGCGCCTCGCGCCAAGCGGCGGGCGCGTCGGTCAGCCCCCGGCGCGGATCGCTGACGCCCGCGCCCGAACCGTGCGCCCGGGGCGAGCGCAGCAGCTGTTCGGCCGCCGCGCGGGCCGGGTCCAGCGCGGTCGGCGAGCGCAGCCGGATCAGCGCCGCGAGCCCCGCGGCCGGGCTCTGCGCACCGTCCCGCTCCTTGCCGCCGCCGTGCCCCGCACCGCCGGCCCGCCGGCCGCCGGACTCCGTGACGGCGCACGCGGCGAGGACGCCCGGCAGGCTGGGGAGGGGCGCCACGTCGAGGTCCTCCTGGTCCCACGGGGTGACGGCCACGAGCGCGAGCGGGCCCTCGGCCGCTCCGGGCAGCACCCCCCGCAGGGCGTCGCGCGCCGCGTCGCGCCCGGCCGGGGCGCTGGTGAGCAACTCGCGCAGCAGCTCACCGACTTCGCGCCCGGCGCGGGCCTCCGCCGCGAGAAGCGCGCCGATGCGGGCGGCCGTCTCCATCGCCTGGACGAGCCGGGGGTCGGTCGGAGTGCCGGGGCCGCCGAGTTCGAGGTCGGCGAGATGGCCGTCGTCCAGCAGCCAGGCGTAGCCGTGCACGACGCCCCGGTGGCGTACGGGCAGGCAGATGCGGCCGCGGAACACCCCGGCCGCCGGGTCCGGGGGGATCCGCAGCGGGGCCTGCGCGCGCGAGATGCCGAACGCCTCGAACCACGCTCGTACCGCGGCCGTCGACCGGCGCTGGAGGATCGAGCGGGTGCGGACCGGGTCCATGACCAGATCGAGGTCCCCGTCGCTGTCGTGGGCGCCGAAGGCGATCAGGGCGAAGTCCCGGTCCTCCAGCGTCGCGGGCGCGCCCAGCGCCGCCGAGATCTCGTCCACGAACTGCTGATAATCCCCGCGCATTTCGCCATGGCTCCTCTCCTGTGACCCACTGTGCCCCAGTGCGGCGTCCTGGTCTCACCCGCCCCACCCCGCAGATCCCCATTCTCATACATCTGTCTGAGATCCCGGACACGAAGGCGTGACAGCTGTCGATGGTCGCGGCCCCGGATGAAACTTAAATTTCACGGTGGCTCACCTTGCCGTCGCGACGCGTTGCCGCGGCATTCGTCAACACCTGTCTTCCAGCGGAAACGGCCGTTCGGCCGGTGCCCGGAAGCGCACAAACGTGGAGGTGCCCGTGCTGGGTCCTGTGCTCCTTGCCGCCGCACGCAGCGACAGCATCCGACGTCTCGTCTCGGCCGCGCCGGTCACCCGCCCCGTGGTGGACCGTTTCGTCGCCGGCGAGCGGCTGGACGAATCTATGGCCGTGGTCCGCTCGCTCAACGAGCGCGGCCTGGAGGTCACCCTCGACCACCTCGGTGAGGACATCACCGACTCGGCCGAGGCGCTCCGCAACCGCGACGCCTACCTGGCGCTGACCGAGGCCCTGGCAGGCCAGGGCCTCGGCGCGCGCGCCGAGATGTCCGTCAAGCTCTCCGCCTTCGGCCAGGCGCTCTCCGGCGGCCACGACCTCGCGCTCGCCAACATCACCCCCGTGGTCGAGGCCGCAGCCGAGGCCGGCACCACGGTGACCCTGGACATGGAGGACCACACCACGGTCGACTCCACCCTCGCCATCCTCGCCGAGCTGCGGAAGCGCTTCCCCCGCACGGGCGCCGTCGTCCAGTCGTACCTCTTCCGCACCGAGGAGGACTGCCGCACGCTCGCCGGGGAAGGCTCGCGGGTGCGCCTGGTCAAGGGCGCGTACAAGGAGCCCGCCTCCGTCGCCTTCCAGGACAAGCGGGACGTGGACCGTTCCTACGTCCGCTGCCTGAAGGTCCTGATGGCGGGCCAGGGATACCCGATGGTCGGCTCGCACGACCCGAGGATGGTCGCCATCGCCCAGGAGCTCGGCCGCCGCCACGGGCGCAAGCTGGACGAGTACGAGTTCCAGATGCTCTTCGGCATCCGGGCGGCGGAACAGGAGCGGCTGGTATCAGAGGGTCACCGGATGCGGGTGTACATCCCGTACGGCACCGACTGGTACGGATACTTCATGCGACGCCTCGCCGAGCGCCCGGCCAACCTGACCTTCTTCCTGCGCTCGCTGGCCACGCGCGGCTGAGCCCCCCGACCCGCAGTACCTGAAGAATCCGCCTCACACCCCCGATCGAAGGAGACGGCCACCATGGACGCCGTGACCCAGGTCCCCGCCCCGTACAACGAGCCGGTGCACGGCTACGCCCCGGGCTCCCCGGAGCGCGCCCGCCTCGAAGCCAAGCTCAAGGAGCTGGCCGAGAACCCCATCGAGCTGCCGATGACCATCGACGGCGAGCGGCGGATGGGCGGCGGCGAGCGCTTCGACGTCGTACAGCCGCACAACCACAAGGCCGTGCTCGGCTCGTACAACAACGCCACCCGCCAGGACGCCCAGGACGCGATCGACGCGGCGCTGGCCGCCGCCCCGGCCTGGCGCGCGCTGTCCTTCGACGACCGCGCCGCGATCATCCTCAAGGCCGCCGAGCTGCTGGCCGGCCCCTGGCGCGAGACGATCGCCGCCTCCACGATGCTGGGCCAGTCCAAGACGGCGCAGCAGGCGGAGATCGACGCGCCCTGCGAGCTGGTCGACTTCTGGCGCTTCAACGTGCACTTCGCGCGTGAGCTGCTCAACGAGCAGCCGCTGATCCAGCCGAACGGCGTGTGGAACCGCATGGACCACCGCCCGCTGGAGGGCTTCGTCTACGCGATCACGCCCTTCAACTTCACGGCCATCGCGGGCAACCTGCCCACCGCGCCCGCGCTGATGGGCAACGTGGTGGTCTGGAAGCCGTCCCCGACCCAGACGCACTCCGCGATCCTGCTGATGCAGCTCCTGGAGGAGGCGGGTCTGCCCAAGGGCGTCATCAACCTCGTCACGGGCGACGGCAAGGAGGTCTCCGAGGTCGCGCTGCCGCACCCGGACCTGGCGGGCGTCCACTTCACCGGCTCGACGGCGACCTTCCAGCACCTGTGGAAGTCGGTCGGCGAGAACATCACCGGCTACAAGTCCTACCCGCGCCTGGTCGGCGAGACCGGCGGCAAGGACTTCATCGTCGCCCACCCGAGCGCCGACCCGAAGATCCTCAAGACCGCCATCACCCGTGGCGCCTTCGAGTACCAGGGCCAGAAGTGCTCGGCCGCCTCGCGCGCCTACGTCCCGCGCTCCATCTGGGAGAGCGGCCTCAAGGAGGAGCTGGCGGCCGAGGTCGACGGCCTCACGATGGGCGACGTCACCGACCTGTCCAACTTCATGGGCGCCGTCATCGACGACCGCGCCTTCGCGAAGAACAAGGCCGCGATCGACCGCGCCAAGTCCGACGCGACCTGCGAGATCGTGGCCGGCGGCACGTACGACGACTCGGTCGGCTACTTCGTCCGCCCGACCGTGATCGCCTGCTCCGACCCGGAGAACGAGGTCTTCAAGACCGAGTACTTCGGCCCGGTCATCGGGGTCCACGTCTACGAGGACGCCGACTTCGACGCGATGCTGGAGCAGATGGAGTCGGCCTCGTCCTACGCCCTGACCGGCGCCGTCCTCGCCAAGGACCGGCAGGTCCTGGCCGCCGCCTCCGAGAAGCTGCGCTTCGCGGCCGGCAACTTCTACATCAACGACCGGCCCACCGGCTCGATCGTCGGCCAGCAGCCGTTCGGCGGCGGCCGCGCCTCGGGTACGAACGACAAGGCGGGTTCCAAGTTCAACCTGCTGCGCTGGTCCTCCCCGCGCGCCATCAAGGAGACCCAGGTGGCCCCGACGGACTACCGCTACCCGCACATGGGCTGACGCCTCTCGCCGCCGCGTGCCGACGGCCCGGCACCCCCGTCCTGGGGGTGCCGGGCCGTCGGCGTGTCGCTAGTCCTTACGCGGTGATCCGGTGATCGTTTCATCGATGACGAAGCCCTTGGCGGGGCCTTCGGGGATGGCGACATCGGTGCCGTACGGGACGCGGATCTCGGCGGCGTAGACCGCTTCGCCGGGGGAGGGGGACGACATCACGGTGACGGTCCCGTGACCGTCGTGGTCGTCGATGAGGACGTACACGGGAATGCCTGCACGGGCGTGGGCCCGGCGCTTGCGTACCCGGTCGCGCTGGACGCTGTCGTAACCGGGTGAGACGACCTCGGCGATCAGCTGGACGGCGGAAGCCTTGACGGCGATGCCGTCGTCGGTCTCGACCTCGCCGATGTCTTCGGGGGCGATGAGGACGTCGGGAATCCAGACCTTGCGGTGGTGCACGACATTCGTGTCCTGGTGGGCCGCGTACTCGCCCTCGCCAAGGTACTTGTCCATGGCGCGGCGGAGCCGGTTGGTGATCTGACTATGAGAAACGCGGCCCGTGGGCGACACCTCGATGAACCCCTCAACGATCTCGGCGCGGAAGCCCTCGGGGAGTTCCATGGTTTTCCACGCCTGCCACAGGGCCTCGTCCAGATCAGGTCCGGGCATCGCGGCCTCGGGCGCCTCGTATGCGAGAGCGGTCATGGTGCAGCACCTCCTCCTCAAGTGTGGGCGTCGGCGGCCTGGCGGCACAAGCGACAGCGCCACGGTAGGGAGAAGCCCGTCCGCCGGCCGGCGATCGGCGGCTGATCATCTGATCGGGTGACCCGGCCGTCTCAGATAGTAGGAAGCCCAAGTAATTGTGCAGACATCACGGGGATCCTGTCCTAACTTTGTAGGAGCCGACGTCTCGCCCTATCCGGCGATGGCGGTCGCGGCCCAGTGCGCATGTGCAGGCGATCCCTGTGGCACCCCGGCCCCCGCCCCTCCGGCGTTCATCCGACCTTCGACCGACCTTTTCCCTCGGGGTTCAGTAAGAGGAGACGTGAATCATGGCCGACACCGCTGTCCGCAGGACCCGTCGTATCGCCCGTGCCGCCGATGACGCCGACCGCAAGAAGGCCGCCGCCGCTCTTCAGCGCGCGCTCGACCGCCGTGACAACGGCGGTGTCACCGGGCACTGAGGCGCCGGGCGGAAGGTTTCAAGAGGGCGGGTCCCTCCGGACGGAGGGACCCAGCCCCTTGTGCGCCCCGGCGCGTACCGCTCAGTGGCCCCGGCCGTGCCCGTGGCCCCCGCCCGTACCGCGCACCACGTCGAAGTGGTCCAGCCGCCCGCCGCTCTCCGCCAGCGTCGTCACCCGCATCCGCGGCCGGTGGCCCGGCTCGACCTCGACGGCGATGAACGAGTAGCCGGTGTAGCGCACCCGCGACCACTCCACCGTCTCCTTGTCCTTACCGCCGCCCTTGACCCAGTGGTACGTGGGCACGCTGTCGAGGTCCGCGACATGGCCCTCGTAGCTGTCCGCCACCGGGAAGTCGTAGAGCGACTTGCCCGCGCCGCCCGCCGTGACGTAGACGATGCCGTCGCGCGTCGAGTCGACCGTCTCGCCGATCGGGACCTTTTTGGAGACCTTGCCGCGGTGGATGGCGTCGGTGCGCTCGTACACGTGGTTGTGGCCGTTGATGACCAGGTCCACCTGGTGCTTCTCGAACAGCGGCACCCACGCGTCGCGCACCCCGCCGTCGGACGCGTGCGAGTTGGTCGTCGAGAAGGCGCAGTGGTGGAAGAAGACGACGATGAAGTCGATGCCGCGCTGCGCCCGCAGCTGGCCGAGGCGCCGGTCGAGCCACTTGGTCTGGCGGCCCGCCGTGTAGCCGGTGTTGGCGGTGATCTCGTACGAGACGTCGTTGGCGTCCAGGGCCACGAAGGCGACGTTGCCGTAGGTGAAGGAGTAGACGCCCGGGGCGTCCACCGCGTCGATGCCGTTCGCGGGCAGCGTCCAGCGGGCGTTCTGGCCGCCGTA
This sequence comes from Streptomyces sp. NPDC044033, assembly GCF_056434425.1. Lineage (NCBI taxonomy): Bacteria > Bacillati > Actinomycetota > Actinomycetes > Kitasatosporales > Streptomycetaceae > Streptomyces > Streptomyces sp. NPDC044033. The sequence continues at coordinate 77,312 of NZ_JBWKFF010000010.1, forward strand.
GCCGTGCGGGGAGTACCAGGCTTCCATGTCGTGGTTGCCGGTGGTCACCATCCACGGGACGCGCGCCGCCACCGTCTCGGTCTGTGCCAGGAACTGGTCCCACACCCGGGCGTCGTAGACGTCGCTGGTGCGGCCCGAACCGGACGGGTCGGCGTAGCAGATGTCGCCCGCGTGCAGGTGGAACGCCGGGTTCTGGCCGAGGATCAGCTGGTCGTTGGCGAGCGCGTCATAGGTGACGCCCTGGTCGCCGAAGGCGGTGAAGGTGAACTTCTCCGCGCGCGCCGGGGCGGTGGTGAAGGTACCGATGGAGGAGAAGTTCCGCGGGTGCGCCGGGTCGAAGCCGTCGTGGCCGACGCCGTAGTAATAGGTACGGCCGGGCCGCAGATTGTCCAGGGCCGCGTGCAGATAGACCTGGTCGACGGCGGGCTGCTTCTTCGACAGCGCGGGCGTGTGCAGGTCGCGCACCTCAGCGTGGATCTTGTGGCTCAGGTCCCAGGGCTTGAGCCCGATCCGCACGAACGGGCGCTTGACCGCGAACGGCACCTGCCAGGAGACGCGCATCTGCGTCCTGGGGTCCGCCCCGAAGGCGAGATGCCGGCCGAACGGCGCCACGAGGTGGCCGCTCACCTTGGTGGTGGCGTGCGAGGTGAGAAGCGTAGGCGAGGGGGCCGAGGCGGCGGGGGCGGCGTCCGGCTGCGCGGCGTACGCGCTGGTGCCGCCGGTCAGCAGGCCCGCGCCCGCGACGGCCCCGGCGCTCGCGGCGCCCGCGCGCAGCATGCCGCGCCGAGTGAGCTTGGACCGCAGGTACTCGTGCTGTTCGGGCATCGTCATACGCGCCGCGAGCTGGTCGGGTATGCCGAACCGTGGTGTCTCCATGCATCACAACGTGTCAGGAAAGCTCAACCGCCATGCGTCCTGCGGGTGAACGACAGCCGACCGGCCGACGGCTTGTCCGGATAGTGGACGGCCGTGTCAGTTGGCGGGACGCGGGGGTAGGGTCCCGGTATGTCTCGCAGCATTCGCCTCGCAGTGATCCCCGGTGACGGTATCGGCCAGGAAGTCGTGGCCCAGGGGCTCAAGGTCCTTACCGCCGCCCTCCCTTCGGACGTGAAGCTGGAGACCGAGAAGTACGACCTCGGCGCCGCGCGGTGGCACGCGACCGGCGAGACCCTTCCGGACGCCGATCTGGAGTCGCTGAAGAACCACGACGCGATCCTGCTCGGCGCGATCGGCGACCCGTCCGTCCCCTCCGGCGTGCTGGAGCGCGGGCTTCTCCTCAAGCTCCGCTTCGCCTTCGACCACTACGTCAACCTGCGCCCGTCGAAGCTGCTGCCCAACACGGCCACCCCGCTGGCCGGCCGCCCCGAGATCGACTTCATCGTGGTGCGCGAGGGCACGGAAGGCCCGTACACGGGCAACGGCGGCTCCCTGCGCACCGGGACCCCCGCCGAGGTGGCCACCGAGGTCAGCCTCAATACGGCCTACGGCGTGGAGCGCGTCGTGCGCGACGCGTACGAGCGGGCCGACGCCCGCCCCCGCAAGAAGCTGACGCTGGTCCACAAGAACAACGTCCTCGTCTACGCCGGCCACATGTGGAAGAACATCTTCGACCGGGTGGGCCGGGAATACCCCGAGGTCACCACCGACTATCTGCACGTCGACGCCGCGACGATCTTCTTCGTCACACAGCCCGAGCGGTTCGACGTCATCGTCACCGACAACCTCTTCGGTGACATCCTCACCGACCTCGCCGCCGCCGTGACCGGCGGCATCGGGCTCGCCGCGTCCGGGAACATCAACCCGAGCGGCGCCTTCCCGTCGATGTTCGAGCCGGTGCACGGCTCCGCGCCGGACATCGCGGGCACTGGCAAGGCCGACCCCACGGCCACCGTCCTGTCCACGGCCCTCCTGCTGCGCCACCTCGGCTTCGAGGCCGAGGCGGCCCGGATCGAGACCGCCGTCGCGGACGACCTCGCCGCGCGGGACGGCTCGGCCCGTACGACCGAGGAGATCGGCGACGCGCTCAGCGCGCGAGTAGCGGGCTGACCGCCCGCCGCACACCACACAGCGACGGGCTCGCGCCCGCCGCTGTGCTACCACGCGGTTGGGTGCGACCATCGACCCCAGGCCGCGCACGCGTTTCCGTCCACGGCCCCACCCGAGCGATAATCGGACGTGGGGCCGCGGTAATGAGGGGAAGCTCGGACGTCCTAGCAGCACCGGGACGGAGTGAGCGCGGTCCACCACATCTGAAACCGTGAAGGACTACCACTCATGACGACGCCCACGATCGAGCTCAAGCCCTCCTCGCACCCGCTGTCCGACGCCGAGCGGGAGCGCATTCTGACGGACCCCGGATTCGGCCGCTTCTTCACCGACCACATGGTGACGATCCGCTGGACCGAGGGCCGCGGGTGGCACGACGGACAGCTCGTGCCGTACGCGCCGCTGTCCATGGACCCCGCCAATATGACGCTGCACTACGCGCAGACGATCTTCGAGGGGCTCAAGGCGTACCGTCAGCCGGACGGGACCGTGGCCACCTTCCGCCCGCAGGCCAACGCCGAGCGCTTCCAGTCGTCGGCCCGCCGCCTCGGCATGCCGGAGCTGCCGGTCGAGACCTTCATCGAGGCGTGCGACGCCCTCGTCAAGCAGGACAAGGACTGGGTGCCCGGCAGCGGCGAGGCATCGCTCTACCTGCGCCCCTTCATGATCGCGACCGAGGTCGGGCTGGGCGTGCGGCCCGCCAACGAATATCTCTTCATCATCATCGCCTCGCCGGCGGGCGCCTACTTCTCCGGCGGTGTGAAGCCGGTCTCGGTGTGGCTCTCCGAGGAGTACGTGCGGGCCACCCCCGGCGGCACCGGCGCCGCGAAGACCGGCGGCAACTACGCCGCCTCGCTGGTCGCGCAGGCGCAGGCCGCCGAGCAAGGCTGCGACCAGGTGGTCTGGCTGGACGCGATCGAGCGCCGCTGGGTCGAGGAGATGGGCGGCATGAACCTGTACTTCGTGTACGGGAACAAGATCGTCACCCCCGAGCTGACCGGCTCGCTGCTGCCCGGCATCACCCGCGACTCGCTGCTCAAGATCGCCACGGATATGGGGTACGAGGCCGGTGAGGGCCGCGTCTCCACCGACGACTGGAAGGCCGGCAACGCGGACGGCACCCTCACCGAGGTCTTCGCCTGCGGCACCGCCGCCGTCATCACCCCCGTCGGCTCGGTGAAGTCCGCCCGCGCCGACTGGACCGTCGGCGACGGCGCCCCCGGCGAGGTCACCATGAAGCTCCGCGAGGCCCTGCTGAACATCCAGACCGGTGCCGCCGCGGACACCCACGGCTGGATGCACCCCCTGGGCTGACACCGCCTGCCGAACGCACCCGAGGGCCGCCCCCTGACAGACACCACACCACCGGGGGCGGCCCTCGCGGCATCCGGCACCTCATCACCGGGTGCCGCCTTCCGCCTGCTGCCCGCTGCTTTCCGCCTCCCGCCTGCCGCGCCCTCGACGGCGCGCCCCGCCGGGCTCGCGGACGTGTGATCACGGGGCCGGGTTGTACGCATCCGGTCGCATTGACCGGCTCGCTCGCGGTGCGGTTGCATCCTCGTGGGCCTTCGGCGAAGGGCCGGGGAATCCGTGCGTTCCGGGGGGAATCATGTCCATCGTTGTACGAGCGGCACTCGGTACGGCTCTGGTCGGCGCGCTCACGGCGGCCGCCCTGCCCGCCGCGACCGCGGATACCGGCGCCACGCACCGGCCGCGCACGGTGAGAGCCAGCGTGGCCGCGGACGGCACCCAGGCCGACGCCCCGGCGGGCGGCGGAGTGATCAGCGCGAACGGCCGGTACGCCGCCTTCACCTCGCGCGCCACCAACCTGACCCCGGACCGCGGCTCGCCGTTCCCCGACACCTTCGTCAAGGACCTGCGCACCGGCGCGGTCACCTTCGTCCGGGGCGGCCTGTACGGGCTGCGCATGAGCGCCGACGGCGGCTGCGTCGGCCTGAACGAGTACGGCGGCCACGACATCCAGGGCATGGTCCACGACCTGAGGACCGGCGAGCGGGACGTGCTCGGCCAGGCGCGCGGCGGCTCCACCCTCACCTCGCTCAGCGCGGACTGCCGCTACGCCGCCTACACCGACAAGCCGGACCACCCCGCCGACCCCAGAGCCGTGTACATCCGCGACCGGCGGACCGGCGAGAACATCAGGGCAAGCCACGAACCGGCGCCGGAACAGTTCGACATGACGGACGGGTCGATCAGCGACGACGGCGAGAAGATCGCCTACCAGACCCACCGCCGCCTCGGCGAGGGCCCGGACACGGACGACATCGTCGTCAAGGACCTCGGCACGGGACGGCACCGGCAGATCGACGGCTCCCACGACGCCGCCTCCGCGAGCCTCGTCCAGCTCAGCGGCGACGCCCGGTCCGTCGCGTACAACATGGGCCCGGACGCGTACGTACGCGACCTGCGCACCGGCCGTACGACCCGCCTCGCCGGGGTGCAGGCCCGCGCGCTGAGCCCCGACGGACGCCGGCTGCTGTACGCGGACAGCACATCGGCGCTCCGCCTGCGCGATCTGCGCACCGGCCGCGAGCGGGGCGTGACCGCCGCGCCCGCCGCCGCGGGGCCGGGGGCGCTCTCGGCGGGCGGGAAGAGCGTCGCCTTCAGCTCCGGCGCCGATGACCTGGTGCCCGGGGACACCAACGGCTTCGCCGACGTCTTCGTCCGGCGTACCCGCTGAGCACGGCGTACCGGCTGAGCACGGCGCGTAAGCCGCACGACGGACCGCACGACGGACCGCACAACGAACCGGGGGAGAAGAACATGTCCGCAGCACGACGCGCCGCCGCCGTGGCCGCGCTGGTCGCCGCGCTCGCCGCGACCGCCTTGCCCGGCGCCGCCGCCGACGAGCCCACCCGCCCCTACACCGAGCGGGTCAGCCACGCTCCGGACGGCGCGCAGTGGGACAACGCCTCCTGGGGCCCGTCGTTCGGTGACGGCGCGAGCGTCTCGTTCACCTCGGAGGCCGGCGGCCAGTCCAACGCCTACTACGCGGGCCGGTCCGTCAGCTCGGGGTACAACGGGCAGACCCCGGACGGCCGTTCGTACGCGCCGTCCAGCTGCCATATCTTCACGGCCTTCGTCTCGGAGGCCACCAATATGACGAGCAACTCGCCCGCGGACGGCCGCCCCACCGTCTATCTGCGCTTCCGGCCGGTCGGGAAGATCGGGCGCACCAGCAATGGATTCCAGGGCGTCGAATTCACCTCCGCGAGCGACCCGCGGATCAGCTCGGACTGCGCGTACGTGACCTTCACCGCCACCCTGCCCTCGACGCCCGACCACGTCGAGCAGCCCCGGGTCTACCGCTACAAGACCCAGAACGGCGCCATCGAGCAGGTCAGCGAGACATCCTCGGACGGCACCCGCGCCGCCGGGCAGCCGTCCATCAGCGCCGACGGCCGCTACATCGCCTACGAGTACGCCATCCCGAACCGGGGCGGCCCCGCCAACCACAGCGACATCTACGTCCGCGACATGGCCACGGGCGCCCTGGAGAAGGCGACCGTGGCCCGCGACGGAGGGGCCGCGAACCGCGAGTCCACCGGCCCGTCCATCAGCGCCGACGGCCGCCGCGTCGCCTTCGACTCATACGCCTCCAACCTCGTGAGCGGCGACGCCAACGGCAGTGTCAACGTCTTCGTCCGGGACCTCGGCAAGGGAGGCACCACGATCGTCGAGGGCGCGGGCGGCAAGGTCTACACCGACAGGGCGGCGCTCAGCGCGGACGGCGAGCACGTCGCGTACGTCCAGGGGAGGCTGCGCGGCACGGACGGTCCGGAGAGCGTCCATCTGCGCGATCTGGCCACCCGGACGACGCGGTTGATCAGCGTCGACACCCGCGGCGGCCGCAACGACAGCTCGGCCGGCAACCCGGCCGTCAACGAGGACGGCAGCGCCGTCGCCTTCGACTCGGCCTCCGCCGACCTCGTGTCCGGCGACACCAACGGGGAGAGCGATGTGTTCGTGCGGTGGCTGCGGTAGCGGGCGGTCAAAGGGCGGCGAAGGGCGGCGAAGGGGACGGGCGTGAACGCAACGCACATAAATAAGCGTGATCGTTGCCGACCGGCCCCTTGTCGTGAACAGCCTTGCTCCGCCACCGTGATCGTCCATGGGACAGCACTGGAAGAAGATCTGGGTCGGGTCGGCCGGCAACATGGTCGAGTGGTTCGACTGGTTCGTCTACGCCACGTTCGCCGTGTACTTCGCGGACGCGTTCTTCCCCAAGGGCAACGGCACCGCCAACCTCATGAACACCATGGGGATCTTCGCCGTCGGCTTCTTCATGCGGCCGGTCGGGGGCTGGCTGCTCGGCCGGATCGGTGACCGCAAGGGGCGCAAGGCCGCGCTCACCCTGACCGTCACGCTGATGTCCGCCTCCGCGATCCTCATCGCGGTCGCCCCGACCTACGCGGTCGCGGGGTACGGCGGCGTCGCCGTCCTCATGGTCGCCCGGCTGCTCCAGGGGCTGTCGGTCGGCGGCGAGTACGCGGCCAGCGCGACCTACCTCACCGAGGCGTCCGCGCCCGGCAAGCGCGGCTTCGCCTCCAGCTTCCAGTACGTGTCCATGACCGCCGGCCAGCTCGTCGGCCTCGGCCTCCAGATCGTGCTGCAGCGGACCATGTCCGAGGACGCGCTGCACAGCTGGGGCTGGCGCATCCCGTTCATCGTCGGGGCCGTCGGCGCCGCCATCGTCTTCTATCTGCGCCGCAACCTGCTGGAGACGGAGGTGTACGAGCAGGACGAGGACGACGCCGCCGAGGTCGCGCGGCGCGGCACGCTCAAGGCGCTGCTGCGGCACAAGCGCGAGGCGTTCCTGGTGATGGCGCTGACGATGGGCGGCACGGTCGCGTACTACACGTACACGACGTACCTCACCAAGTTCCTCTCCAAGAGCGCGGGCATGAGCAAGCCGACGGCGTCTCTCGTCAGCTTTGTCGCGCTGTTCCTCTTCATGTGCCTGCAGCCGCTCGCGGGGGCCCTCTCGGACCGCATCGGCCGACGGCCGCTGCTGATCACCTTCGCGGTCGGCTCGACCTTCCTGACCGTGCCGATCATGACGCTGCTCAAGCACGCCGGCTCCTTCTGGCCCGCCCTCGGCCTCGCCCTCCTCGCGCTCGTCATCGTCACCGGCTACACCTCGATCAACGCCTGCGTGAAGGCCGAACTCTTCCCGACGGGCGTACGGGCCCTGGGCGTCGCCCTCCCGTACGCGATCGCCAACGCGCTCTTCGGCGGCACGGCGGAGTATGTGGCCCTCTGGTTCAAGAAGGGCGGCATCGAGTCGGGCTTCTACTGGTACGTGGCGGGGTGCGCGGCGGTCTCGCTGATCGTCTATCTCACGATGCGAGAGACGAAGGACATCGACCTGAAGCGCGTCGGTCGGTCGGCTCGGGCGCCGGAGCCGTCGTCCCAGACGGTCCCGGAGCGGGCCTGACCGCTGCCCTCGACCGCCGGGCAGGCTTGATTCCGTGCACCGGGCCGCACGAAACCCGGCCCGCCCGGCGCTTGAGGACGGCATGGCCCCGGCCGGGCGGCGAGCCGTACGGCCATCAGCCCGCCCGGCGTTCGAGGGCGATCCCTGACCGGATCGTGAGACGGACCCCCACAGCGCCCGGCGGCTGTGCCACCATCCCACCGTGCTCTCGTTCGCCATGATTATTGGCAGCAGGCGCGCCGGTCCGCAGTGACCGCCCCGTACCACCCAGTACGGCGCGGAAACCGTGTCTCAAGACCCGCGCGCAGACCTCTCGCACCCGCGAGAGGTCTTTTCGTTGTCCGGCCCACCTTCGCCGGAGGCGATCGGCGCGCGGGATCATAGGGAGACGGTGGAGCCGGTCATTCCGGTAGACCGAGATCCCGACAGGAGTCACATCAGCATGAAGGACGTACAGGACGCACCCGACGACGCCTTCCACGTCTTCGACACCACGCTGCGCGACGGCGCGCAGCGTGAGGGCATCAACCTCACCGTCGCGGACAAGCTGACCATCGCCCGCCACCTGGACGACTTCGGCGTCGGCTTCATCGAAGGGGGCTGGCCCGGCGCCAACCCCCGGGACACCGAGTTCTTCCAGCGGGCGCGCGAAGAGATCGATTTCCGGCACGCGCGGCTCGTCGCGTTCGGCGCCACCCGCAAGGCGGGCGTACGGGCCGAGGACGACCCCCAGGTCGCGGCGCTCCTCGACGCCGGCACCCCGGTCGTCTGCCTGGTCGCCAAGTCGCACGACCGGCACGTCGAACTCGCCCTGCGCACCACCTTGGACGAGAACCTCGCGATGGTCCGCGACACCGTCTCCTACCTGCGCGGGCAGGGCCGCCGCGTCTTCGTCGACTGCGAGCACTTCTTCGACGGCTACCACGCCGCCCCCGAGTACGCGAAGCAGGTCGTACGCGCCGCCCACGAGGCCGGCGCCGAGGTCGTCGTTCTCTGCGACACCAACGGCGGCATGCTCCCCGCCCAGGTCCAGGCGGTCGTACGGACCGTGCTCGCCGACACCGGCGCGCGGCTGGGCATCCACGCCCAGGACGACACCGGCTGCGCGGTCGCCAACACCCTCGCCGCCGTGGACGCGGGCGCGACCCATGTGCAGTGCACGGCGAACGGCTACGGCGAGCGGGTCGGCAACTCCAACCTCTTCCCCGTCGTCGCCGCCCTGGAGATCAAGTACGGCAAGCAGGTGCTGCCGGCCGGCGCGCTCGGCGAGATGACCCGGATCTCGCACGCCATCGCCGAGGTCGTCAACCTCACCCCCTCCACCCACCAGCCCTACGTCGGCGTCTCCGCCTTCGCCCACAAGGCCGGGCTGCACGCCTCCGCCATCAAGGTCGACCCCGACCTCTACCAGCACATCGACCCCGAACGGGTCGGCAACACCATGCGGATGCTGGTCTCCGACATGGCCGGCCGCGCCTCCATCGAGCTCAAGGGCAAGGAGCTGGGCATCGACCTCGGCGGCGACCGCGAGCTGGTCGGCCGGGTCGTGGAGCGCGTCAAGGAACGGGAGCTGGCGGGCTACACGTACGAGGCCGCCGACGCCTCCTTCGAGCTGCTGCTCCGCGAGGAGCTCCAGAAGGGGGAGGAGGGGCGCTCGCCGCGCTACTACCGGGTCGAGTCCTGGCGCGCGATCGTCGAGGACCGCCCCGACGGCACGCACGCCAACGAGGCGACCGTGAAGCTGTGGGCCAAGGGCGAGCGGCTGGTGGCGACCGCCGAGGGCAACGGCCCGGTGAACGCGCTGGACCGGGCGCTGCGCGTCGGGCTGGAGCGGATCTACCCGCAGCTCGCGGAGTTCGAGCTGGTCGACTACAAGGTCCGCATCCTGGAGGGCCGCCAGGGCACCGGATCGATCACCCGGGTGCTGGTCTCCACCAGCGACGGGCGCGGCGAGTGGTCGACGGTCGGCGTCGCCGAGAACGTGATCGCGGCGTCCTGGCAGGCGCTGGACGACGCCTATGCCTACGGGCTGCGGCGCGCGGGGGTCGAGCCGCGGGAGTGAGCCGCGCGGGGTGAGGGGGCGGGGCGCGGACGCGCGGCTTGAAGGCGGGGGAGCGGAGACGCGGAGCGCGCGGCCGCTTCCGCCGTGGCGGGGCCCTTCGGCCGCGGCCCCGGGCGCTCAGCCGTAGTCCCGCCCCAGCCGCTCCGGCCCCGGGTGCTCAGCCGTAGTCCCGCCCCAGCCCCCCGGCCAGCAGGTCGTACGCGCGGTCGGCGGCGGCGTGGGCCTCGGCCAGGGCGGCTTGGGGGGTGGGGCCGTCGGACGCCCTCCGCCAGTTCTCGTGGGCGAGGTGCCGGTGGGCCAGCAGGATCTGGCCGGCCGCCAGCCGTGTCACCGACTCGTCCGACCCCGGCGCGGCCGCCAGCAGCTCGGCCGTGAGTTCGTCCGCGTCCCGGTTGGTGTAGTTCACGACGCGGGCCAGCAGGCTCGGGGTCGTATACATCATGTCGGCGAACGCGCGCACCGCCGCGTCCTCGCTCAGGCCCGTGATCGGGTCGCGGGCGTCCAGCCTCGCGTGGAGGTGGGCGCGCAGCGCAGCCAGCGGCGACAGGCCCGGCGCGCGGTCGCGGACCACGCGCGCCGACTCGCCCTGGTGGTCGGCGATGCGGTGCAGGACCAGGTCCTCCTTGGCGGGGAAGTAGCGGAACAGGGTCGGCTTGGACACCTCCGCCGCTGCTGCCACGTCCGCCACCGACACCTGGTCGAAGCCGTGCTCCAGGAAGAGGTCGATGGCCGTGTCGGACAGCGTCCGCCGCGTGCGCTGTTTCTTGCGTTCCCGCAGTCCGTTCTCCTCGGTCACGCCTCCACTGTAGCGGATTTTTCGCAACCAAGATAAATTCGTTACTCGGTTGTGTTTTCCCTCCGGTCGGCGTTCCATTGACGACATGACGACGGAGGGAAGCCGTATGAACACCGCAGTGCTGATCGTGGGGGCGGGGCCCACCGGACTGACCCTGGCCTGCTCGCTCGCCCGGGCCGGAGTGGCTGTACGGATCATCGAGAAGTCCCCCGAATTCCACCGGGGCTCGCGCGGCAAGGGCCTCAACCAGCGCAGTCGCGAACTCCTCGCCGACCTCGGCCTCGACGACGAGCTCACGGCGGCGGGGACCGAGCACATCGTGCTGCGCAAGTACCGCGACGCCGTCCCCGTCGCCGACACCGTCTCCTGGGTCTCCACTGCGGCGCGGCCCGACGTCCCGTACTCCAGCGGTCTGCTCCTGCCGCAGTGGCGCACCGAGGAACTGCTGCGCGGCAAGCTCGCCGAGTACGGGGTGCGGGTCGAACTCGGCTGCGAGCTGACCGGCTTCACGCAGGACGAGCACGGCGTGCGCGCCACGCTCGCCGACGGGCGGACCGTCGAAGCGGACTATCTGGCCGGGTGCGACGGCGGCAAGAGCTCCGTGCGCAAGGCCCTGGGCGTGAGCTTCGAGGGGGAGACGGCGGCCGAGGAGATGATGATCCTCGGCGATGTCGAGGCGGACGGTCTCGACCGGGGTTTCTGGCACCAGTGGTTCGGCGGGGACGGCCGCGGGCTCCTGCTCTGCCCCTTCCGCGGCCTGTCGCACTGGCAGCTCCAGGGGGCGACCGGCACGGACGAGCGGGGCAGGCTGCCCGAACCGTCGCTGGAGGTCTTCCAGGACCTCTTCGACCGGGTCGCCCGCGTCCCGGGGGTGCGCCTGGCCAACCCCACCTGGCTGTCCACGTACCGCGTCAACGTCCGCATGGCCGACCGCTTCCGCGAGGGCCGGGTCTTCATCGCCGGGGACGCGGCGCACGTCCACTCCATCGCGGGCGGCCTCGGCATGAACACCGGCATCCAGGACGCCTTCAACCTCGGCTGGAAGCTCGCGCTGGTCATCGGCGGCCACGCGGGGCCCGGCCTGCTGGACACCTACGAGGAGGAGCGGCTGCCCGTCGCGGCCTGGACGCTGAAGACCACGAACGAGGGGCTGCGAAGGATCACGGAGGGCGCCAAGACGGGGAACTTCGGTACGGACGTGGGCGCGAGCGAGGAGACCAGTACGCTGCGCGTCGGTTACCGCTGGAGCTCGCTCTCGGGCGGCGCGGGGGAGCGGGCGGCGGAGGGTGACGGGCTCGCGGCGGGCGACCGGGCCCCGGACGCCCCCTGCCGGGACGCGGCGACCGGCCGGCCGGTGCGGCTCTTCGAGAAGTTCGCCGGCCCCGGGCACACCCTCCTCGGCTTCGGCCCGGACAGCGCGAAGGCGCTGGCCAGGGCACGTGAGGAGTACGCGGGCCCGCTGCGTACGTGCCTGATCGACGCGGGCCCCGAAGGGCTCGACGACCACGAGGGGCACGCTCGCGCCGCGTACGGGATGGAGGGCGGCGGGGTCGTGCTCGTGCGGCCTGACAACCACGTCGCGCTGCGGTCGGCGGGGGACGCGCCGGACCGGGGCGCCGCGGTGGTGGACTACCTGCGCAGCCTCGGCCGCTGATCCGGCGGAGCTGACGCGCGCTCGCCCCGGCCCGCCTCGCCTCGCTGTTCGGCGCTCGGGCCGGGGCGCGGCGCGGTCGCCCCGCTGCGGCGCGCTCACCCGGCCGCCGTGCGGTCACCGGTGTCGGCGGGGTCGCCCGGGCTCGGTGCGGGTACGCGGCTCCGTCGCGGACACCGGTTCGGTTTCGGCCCGCGGCGGGCCGGGGAGAAGTTCCCCGTGCCAACACAGCGCACACCCTGGTCCCGCCGGGGCTTCCTCGCCGCATCCGGCGCGAGCGCCCTCGCCCTCGCGGGGCCCGTCCGGCCGGCGCACGCCGCCGACGAGTTCGAGGCGCTGCGGACGCGCTGGCGCGACCTCATGCTCGGCACCGGCTTCGACCCCGCCGCCGAGCCGTACGCCGCACGCCTGAAGCGGACCGGCGCCTTCGCGAGGACCTACCGGGCGGGCATGCGGCCCAGCGCCGCCTCGCTCTGGCCCGACGCCCCGTACGACCCGCCCGCCGGCATCACCCTCAGCTACAGCCGCCTGAACACCATGGCCCAGGCGTACGCCCAGCCCGGTACCGGCCTCACCGGCGACCCCGCACTCGCCGCCGACATCGCCACCGGCCTCGGCCATCTGCACGCCACGGTCTACAACCCGGCCACCACCCGGTACGGCAACTGGTGGGAGTGGCAGATCGGCAGCCCCCGTCTCCTCCTCGACACCCTCACCCTCGTGTACGGGCGGCTCACCGAGGACCGACGGGCCGAACTGCTCGCCGCCGTCGACCACTTCGTCCCCGACAGCATGCTCGGCGACTACACCGGCACCAGCACCGGCGCCAACCGCGTCGACCTCTGCCGCGTCGTCGCCCTGCGCGGCATGCTCGGCGCGGCCCCCGCGAAACTCGCGCTCGCCCGCGACGCCCTCACGCCCGTCTTCCCCTACGTCACCAAGGGCGACGGCCTCTACGCCGACGGCTCCTTCGTCCAGCACACGTGGGTCGCGTACTCCGGCACGTACGGCTATGTCCTCCTCGACGGGCTCGGCCGGCTCTTCACCCTGCTGCGCGGCTCCAGTTGGGAGGTCACCGACCCCCGGCGGCAGATCATCCACGACAGCGTCGAGCACGCCTACGCACCCCTCCTCCACAACGGGCTGATGATGGACAGCGTCTCCGGGCGCGCCGTCAGCCGAGGCGTGCAGAGCGCCGACGCGAACAGGATTCTCCAGAGCGACCACCAGCGCGGGCACCTGCTGCTGGCGGCCATCGCGCTGCTCGGCGGCGGGGCGAGCGAGGCGGAGCGCGAGCGCTGGCACCGCATGATCAGGGGGTGGACCGCCCGCGACACCAGCGCCCCGGTCGGCGCCGACCCGCAGTTCGGCGTCGCGGACCTGGCCCGGCTCGCGGCCGTCGCCGCAGGTCAGGGAGGGGCCGCACCCGAACCCGTCGGCCACCGGCTCTTCGCCGCCATGGACCGCGCCGTGCACCGCCGCCCCGACTGGGCCGCGAACATCGCCATGGCCTCCGACCGGATCGCGTACTACGAGAACGGCAACGGCGAGAACCCGCGCGGCTGGCACACCGGCGCCGGAATGCTCTACTGGTGGGGCGCGACACACGGCGGCGACCAGTACACGGACGCCTTCTGGCCGACCGTCGACCCCTACCGGCTCCCCGGCACCACCGTCTCCACCAAGCGGCTCGCCGACGACGAGGGCGGCGGCTGGGGCGACCCCAAACCCGCCGCGGCGTGGGTGGGCGGCACCACGGACGGGGAGTTCGCAGCCGTGGGGCAGCAGGTGAAGGGGCTCTCCAGCACGCTGGAAGCGAGAAAATCCTGGTTCTGCCTCGCGGACGCGGTGGTCTGCCTCGGCGCGGGCATCACCGGCCGCGACGGCGTCCCCGCCGAGACCGTCGTCGACAACCGCAACCTGGGCGCGGACGGCGCGCCCCGGCTGATCGTCGACGGCGTTCCCCAGCCGTCGGCGCTGGGCTGGAGCAGGGCGTTCCGCCGCGTCCACTGGGCGCACCTGGCCGGGCACGGCGGCTATGTCTTCCCCGGCGGCGCGCCGCTGCGGGCCCTGCGCGAGGCGCGTACGGGCTCCTGGCGCGACATCAACTCCGGCGCCGTCCCCGACCCCATCACCCGCCGCTACCTCACCCTCCGGCACGACCACGGCACGGACCCGACCGACGCCGCGTACGCCTACCTCCTGATGCCCGGCGCGAGCCCGCGCGTCGTCGCCGCCCGCGCCGCCGACCCCGCCTGGCTCACCGTCCTCGCCAACTCCCGCGACCGGCAGGGGGTATCGGTGCCCTCGCTCGGCATCACCGCCGTCAACTTCTGGCGCGCGGCCACCGCCGGCCCGCTCACCACGACCGCCCCTGCGAGCATCCTGACCCGCCGCCACGGCCGCACCACCGCGCTGCACATGGCGGGCCCGACACGGGACGGCGCTCCCTTCGAGGTCACCTGGGCCCATCCCGTACGACGGGTGACCGCCCACGACGCCACGGTCGAGATCCTGGCCGCGGGCCGCTCGCTGCGCCTGCGCGTCACACCGGGCACGGCCTGCGCGACGCACTCCTGCACGGTCGAAGCGGGTCGGTAGCGGGCGCCGACGCCGGTCCGTGCGCGCGAGCCGTATGTCCGAGGGCGTCCTGCCCTGCTTCCAGAGGCCGGGCGCAGCCCCGCGCGCGAGCTGTACGGCGTGCGGCAACCGGCTGACCGCCGGGCAGACGGCGCCGCCCCGCGCGCGCGAGCCGCACGCGAACGTGTCAGCCTATGACGCGACCGCCGCCCCTGCCGGGGATACGAGGCCCCGCTGGCGGCCACCGACGGGCGGTTGGCCCGGTCAGGGCGGGGGAAGCGCCCGTCCGGCGAGGCGGCGGCGGGCACGGGCCGGGCCCGCCGGAGGGTGAGGTCAAGCCCGGCACCCTACGGCTCAGTGCGCCGACCTTTGTGGAGTATCAACAGATCGCAACCCCTATTCCGGGATGGCGTTAGGGGCCCTGCTGTGCACTTCTGTTCTGCCTGCCCACGAAATCGGGCTCGACGTTGTACGAAAGCAACATGTAGTTCTATGGCCTCGGCCACGTACCGTCGATGCCATGAGCAATCTCGAAGGGGCGCCCGTAGAGGCGAGTGACGTCCGTGGGCGCGTCGCCGAGCTGCACGCGATCCGTGAGCAGGCCCGCCGCGGGCCGAGCGACCGGGCGACCGAGGCGCAGAAGGCCAAGGGAAAGCTGACCGCCCGCGAGCGCATCGACCTGCTGCTGGACCCGGGCTCCTTCAACGAGATCGAGCCGCTGCGCCGGCACCGCGCCACCGGGTTCGGCCTGGAGGCGAAGAAGCCGTACACCGACGGCGTGATCACCGGCTGGGGCACCGTCGAGGGCCGTACCGTCTTCGTCTACGCGCACGACTTCCGGATCTTCGGCGGCGCGCTGGGCGAGGCCCACGCCACGAAGATCCACAAGATCATGGACAAGGCGATCTCCGCGGGCGCGCCCCTGGTGTCGCTGAACGACGGCGCGGGCGCCCGCATCCAGGAGGGCGTCTCGGCGCTCGCCGGTTACGGCGGCATCTTCCAGCGCAACACCCGGGCCTCCGGGGTGATCCCGCAGATCTCCGTGATGCTCGGCCCGTGCGCGGGCGGCGCGGCCTACAGCCCGGCCCTGACCGACTTTGTGTTCATGGTCCGCGAGACCTCGCAGATGTTCATCACCGGCCCGGACGTGGTGCAGGCGGTGACCGGCGAGAAGGTCACGCAGAACGGGCTGGGCGGCGCGGATGTGCACGCCGAGACGTCGGGCGTGGCGCACTTCGCCTACGACGACGAGGAGACCTGCCTCGAAGAGGTGCGCTTCCTCCTGTCGATGCTGCCGCAGAACAACCGCGAGAACCCGCCCGTCGCCGAGTCCCAGGACCCCGCCGACCGGCGCGGCGAGGCGCTGCTGGACCTCGTGCCGGCCGACGGCAACCGCCCGTACGACATGCGCAAGGTCATCGAGGAGCTCGTCGACGACGGCGAGTCCCTGGAGATCCACGAGCGCTGGGCCACCAACATCCTGTGCACCCTGGCCCGCCTCGACGGCCAGGTCGTGGGCATCGTCGCCAACCAGCCGCAGTCGCTGGCCGGCGTGCTGGACATCGAGGCGTCCGAGAAGGCCGCCCGGTTCATCCAGATGTGCGACGCCTTCAACATCCCGATCATCACGCTGCTGGACGTCCCCGGCTTCCTGCCCGGCGTCGACCAGGAGCACGGCGGGATCATCCGGCACGGCGCGAAGCTGCTCTACGCGTACTGCAACGCCACCGTGCCGCGGATCTCGGTGATCCTGCGCAAGGCGTACGGCGGCGCGTACATCGTCATGGACTCCCAGTCCATCGGCGCGGACCTGACCTACGCCTGGCCCACGAACGAGATCGCGGTCATGGGCGCCGAGGGCGCGGCCAACGTGATCTTCCGCAAGCAGATCGCCGAGGCGGACGACCCCGAGGCCATGCGGGCGCGCATGGTCAAGGAGTACAAGTCCGAGCTGATGCACCCCTACTACGCGGCCGAGCGCGGCCTGGTCGACGACGTCATCGACCCGGTCGAGACCCGCCAGGTCCTCATCAGGTCCCTGGCGATGCTCGCCGCCAAGCACGCCGATCTGCCGTCCCGCAAGCACGGCAACCCGCCGCAGTAATGGAGACGAAACCGGACATGAGCACTCCCACAGACGCCGTCGTTCGCGTGGAGAAGGGCCAGGCCGACGCCGAGGAGCTGGCCGCCGTCACCGCGGTCCTCCTCGCCCGCGCCGCCGCCACCCAGGACCACGCGACCCTGCCCCGCCCGCGCCGTACCACCGCGGGCTGGCGCCGCCTGGAGCGCACGCCCGGCTTCCGGGCGCCGCACAGCTGGCAGGGCTGATTTCCCACCCGTACGGATTTCGCCTCCGTACGGACCCGCGTACGGCCAGGAGCCCCGCACACTTCGCGTGTGCGGGGCTCCTGGCGTGACGGGGCGGCGGTTCAGGCGCTCGCCGGGGCCGGTTCGGCCTCCTGGGGCGGCGTCTCGGGAGCGATCCGGGCCGTGCTGCCCTCGGGCAGCTTGAGGAACACCATCGTCAGCACCGAGGCGAGCACGTACAGCGCGGCGAAGATGATGACCACCCCGGCGGGGCCCACCGATCCCAGGAAGACGCTGACGATCGCGGGGCCGACGAAGGCCGCGCCGCCCGCGCCCAGGTTGAGCAGGGCCATCGCGCCCGCCTTGTTCTCGGGGGCGAGGTTGGGGACCAGCGCCGAGATGGGGACGAACCCGGCGAGCGCGACGCCGTAGAGCATCCCGACCACGATGGCCACCCAGTAGCGGTCACCGGCGGCGAGCGGCACGAAGTACAGCATCAGGGTGGTGACCGCGCAGCCCAGGCCGCCGAACGTCGCGATCGTCCGCTGCCAGCCGATGCGGTCGCCGATCGCGCCGAAGACGAGGTTGAAGATCACGTTGGTGCCGTAGATGACGGCCAGCAGGGTCAGCCAGCCCCCCTCCCCGAAGCCGATCCGGTCGCCGAAGAAGGTCGGCAGGAAGACCAGGAAGCCGAACTCCGGCGCGGTGTTGATGATGCGCACCACGCAGGCGACGGCGACCCGGGGGTTCTGCCAGATGATGGCGAGGCTCGACGTCAGCCGCTGCACGGGCTGCGCGTCGGGCGGGGCGAGCCGGGTGAAGCCGGTGCGCTCCCGGACGCCGACCATGCAGATCACACCGCCGAGCGCGATGATGCCGAGCGCGGTCCACAGGGTGGCGAACTGGCCGAAGAGCGGGTTGGTGACGCCGGCGACCAGTGAGCCGAGGGTGGGCAGCCCGCCGGTGAAGGCGACGTAGAACCAGCCGACGGCGGTACCCAGCCGGGCCGGCGGGGTGGTGGCGGTGATCCACACCAGGAAGCCGAAGGCGAAGAGCGGGTAGCCGAAGCCGCGCAGCCCGTAGAAGAGCAGCATCAGCGGGTAGTTCTCACCGCCGAGGGCGAAGGCCAGATACAGGACGTCGAAGACGACCCAGATCACCAGGCCGAGCTGCATCACCCGGCGCGGCCCCCAGAGGTCGGCCAGGGCTCCCGAGAGCCAGGACGCCACCATCACCGTGACGCCGTACGCGGTGATCACATACGAGGCGCGCACCTCGGTCCCGGCCCCGTGATCGGCCATGAACGGCGCGATGAAGCCGGACTCGACGCCGTCTCCGACCATGAAGAGCAGAACCCCGAGGAAGCCGAAGGCCAGGGGTTTGGGGATGCCCATGCGGTCGAGGAGCGACCGGGGGGCACCGGCCGGGGGGTGGGTGCTGACCATGTTGTGCCTCCGACGGAGCGGGGAGTTGGGGGACGGGGGTTGGGGAGACCGGGGCTGAAAGCATCATGGTTCTTGTTAATTTCACATGCAAGATGTGAAGCCGAGATTTCTTGCGGCGGGGGAGCGGTGAGGGGCGGCGGGGTCATCTCGCCTGGTGGAGACGGTATCTATCGGGAATTTCAGGGGGATTCGGGTGTTCGGGTCGGGCTCCGGTCTGGATGGGAGGGGGTGACAGATGTGCGAGATCGGTGTTAAATCAAACAGCAGCGACGCGTAGGAGTGTGAAGTCATGAGCAGTGCATCCCCCGGTCCCGACGGCGACGCCGCCACCTTCCGCGAGGACTGGATCGAGGGGCTGGCCGACGCCTACGCCCGTACGGTCCGCCGCGTCCCCGACGCCTTCGGCGTCGTCGGCCGGCATGCGCCCCGCCCCGGCAAGGTAGCCGTGGTCATCGGCGGCGGCTCCGGCCACTACCCGGCCTTCGCCGGACTGGTCGGCCCCGGCTTCGCCGACGCCGCCGCCATCGGCGACGTCTTCGCCAGCCCCAGCGCCGAGCAGGTCTACCGCACCGCCCGCGCGGCCGACGGCGGTGCCGGCGTGCTGTTCACCTACGGCAACTACGCGGGCGACGTCATGCACTTCGGGCTCGCCGCCCGCCGCCTCGCCGCCGAAGGCGTCGCCACCCGTACGGTCCTGGTCACGGACGATGTGGCCAGCGGCCCGGCTCCGGTGGAGGGCGCCCCCGTCGACCCGTCCAGGGACCGGCGCGGCGTCGCCGGCGACTTCTTCGTCTTCAAGATCGCCGGCGCGGCGGCCGACCGCGGCGACGACCTGGACTCCGTCGCCCGCCTCGCGCGCCGTGCCAACGCCATGACCCGCACCTTCGGCGCCGCCTTCGCCGGCTGCACGCTGCCCGGCGCGAGCGAGCCGCTGTTCAACGTCAACGAGGGCACCATGGAGCTCGGCATGGGCATCCACGGCGAGCCCGGCCTGCGCAGCACCAAGCGGCTCAACGCCGAGGAGCTGGCCGAGGCCCTGGTCGAGAATCTGCTCCCGGACCTCCCCGGCGTCGGCGACGGCCGCGTCGCGGTGCTCCTCAACGGCCTCGGCCGCACCAAGTACGAGGAGATGTTCGCCTGTTACCGCCATGTCCACCGGCGGCTGGCGGCAGCGGGGCTGCGGCCCTTCCGCCCCGAGGTCGGCGAGTTCGTGACCTCCTTCGACATGGCCGGCGTCTCCCTGTCCCTGATGGTCCTCGACGACGAACTGGCCGAGCTGTACGACGCCCCCTGCGACACCCCTGCCTTCCGCCGCACGCCCGGCGCGTATGACGTACACGACGCCGACGTACGGCCGGAGCCGGAGGCCGCCCCGTCGGCCGCGCCCCGCCCCGCCCCCACCGCCGCGGACGGCCCCGTCACGGCCGCCCTCCAGGCGGGGTACGAACTCGTCGCCGAGCACGAGGACGAGCTGGGCCGCCTCGACGCGGTCGCCGGCGACGGCGACCACGGCATGGGGATCGTCCGCGGCCTGCGGGCGGCGGTCGCGGCTGCGCGGGCGGCGGAGCCGGTGGAGGAGTCCGCGGCGCGGTCGGCGCGGGGCGCTGCCGCGGCGGGTACGACGCTGCTCGCCGCGGGGCTCGCGCTGGCCGACGCCTCCGGCGGGGCTTCCGGGGCGCTGTACGGCGCGCTGCTCGCCGAGACCGGCGCGGGCCTCACGCGCGCCGCGCAGTCCGGAAAGCCGCAGGTCAGCACGGAGTCGCTGGCCGATGCCGTGGACGGTGCCTTCGACGCCGTCGTCGAACTGGGCGGGGCCCAGGTGGGGGAGAAGACGCTGCTCGACGCGCTCGACCCGTTCCGGGTAAGGCTCCGTGCCGAGGCCGGAGCGGGCGTCGAGCCCGCCGCCGCCTGGTCGGCCGCCGCCCTGGACGCCACCCGCGCGGCCGAGGCCACCGCCTCGCTGACCCCCGCCAGGGGGCGCGCCGCCCGGATGGGCGCCCTCGGCTACGGCCACGCGGACGCCGGGGCCACCTCGCTCGCACTGCTGCTCACGGCCGTCGGCCGGTCGCTCGCGCCGTCGCTGGACCCGGCATGAACGCCGAGGCGACGGTTGGGACGGCAGACAGCCTCCGCTCGGTTAAGGCGCGCGGGCGGGAAGCGGGCCGGGCGGATGTGGCCCACACGGTGGATGCGGCCCAGGGGATGAACGTGAATTACCGCGCTGATGCGGACCGCCGCGCCGCCGGGGACCATGACGCTGACGTGGACTACCGCGCCGCCGACGCGGACCACCGCGCAGCCCCCCGCCCCCTCGTCGGGGTGTCCCTCAAGCTCTATATGGGGGTGG
Source organism: Streptomyces sp. NPDC044033 (assembly GCF_056434425.1). Classification (NCBI taxonomy): domain Bacteria; kingdom Bacillati; phylum Actinomycetota; class Actinomycetes; order Kitasatosporales; family Streptomycetaceae; genus Streptomyces; species Streptomyces sp. NPDC044033. Next base: position 98,004 of record NZ_JBWKFF010000010.1, read on the forward strand.
CCGAGACGCGGCGCTGGCTCGCCGAGGTCGCCGAGCTCGCCCGCGAGGCGACCGGCGGGCTGCCCGTGGAGTTGTTCGTGCTGCCCTCCTTCACCTCGCTCACCGACGCCCGCGAGCTGCTGGCCGGCACCGGTGTCGCCTACGGCGCGCAGGACCTGCACTGGGCCGACAGCGGCCCCTGGACCGGCGAGGTCTCCGGCGGGCAGCTCGCCGAACTGGGCGCCTCCCACGTCGAGGTCGGGCACGCCGAGCGCCGCCGCCACTTCGGCGAGGACGACGGGATCGTGGCGGCCAAGACCGCCGCCGCCGTCCGCCGCGGTCTGACCCCGGTGATCTGCGCGGGCGACGCCACCGCGGGCGCGCTCGACGCCGCGATCGCCGAGACCCTGGGCCAGGTCGAGGCGGCGCTCTCCGGCGCCGCCGCCGGAAGCGAGGTGATCGTCGCCTACGAACCGGTGTGGGCCATCGGCGCGGACCGCCCCGCCCCGGCCGCCCACGTCCGAGCCGTCACCGCCGCGATCCGGCGCCGCCTCGCCGAACTGGGCGTTCGCGGCCGGGTCATCTACGGCGGCACCGCCGGGCCCGGCACCTTCACCGAGCTGACCGCGCCGGACGCGGACGGCGTACGGGCCCCGCTCGACGGGCTGTTCCTCGGCCGCCTCGCCCACGACACCGCCAACCTCCGCAAGGTGCTGGCCGAAGTGGCGTCCCGCCCGCCGGCCGGAGCCCCCTGACCCACGCCCGTACGCCGCCCGGCCCCGTACGGCACCCGGCCCTACGCAGCCCCGGCCCGTACGGCACCCGGCCCGTACGGGACCCCCGCTCGTACGACACCCGCACCCGACCCCATCAAGGACGAACGATGCCTGAGAAGACCATCGCCATCGGAGCCGACGACGCCGGCGTCCCGATGAAGGACGAGCTGAAGAACTACCTCGTCGAGCACGGCTACCAGGTCGAGGACCTGTCCGCCGCCCCCGACGAGGACTACCCCGACGTGGCCCAGCGGGTGGCCGAGGGCGTCGCCGAGGGTACGTACGACCGTGCCGTGCTGGTCTGCGGCACCGGTATCGGCATGGCGATCACCGCCAACAAGGTGCCGGGCGTGCGCGCCGCGCAGATCCCCGACACCTACAGCGCGGAGCGCGCCCGCAAGTCCAACGACGCCCAGATCGCGTGCTTCGGCGTCCGCACCCTGGGCATCGAGAGCGCCAAGCTGTGCCTGGAGCACTGGCTGGGCTCGGAGTTCGCGGGCGGTGGCTCCGCGCCCAAGGTGGAGAAGATCAGGCGGGTCGAGTCCCGCTACCACAACGTCGCCTGAGCCCACCGCTCCACTTGGGCCCATCACAACCCCGGTACCACCGCACCCCTGGTATCACCCCGAACGTCAGGAGCCGTCATGCGCGCCGTAGTCATCGAGGCACCCAACAAGCTCAACATCACCACCATCCCCGACCCCACCCCCGGCCCGGACGACGTGATCGTCAAGGTCGCCGCGGTCGGCCTGTGCGGCACCGATGTGCACATGCTGGCGGGGGAGTTCGGGCCGACCCGCTACCCCGTGGTGCCGGGCCACGAGTTCTCCGGTGAGATCGTCGAGACCGGCTCGCAGGTCACCGGTATGGCCGTCGGCGACCTGGTCGCGGCGGACCCGGCCATCTACTGCGGGGCGTGTTACTACTGCGCCAAGGGCCGCGGCAACCTCTGCGAGGACTGGCGCACCATCGGGATCACCCAGGACGGCGCCTGCGCCGAGTACGTCAAGGTCCCGGCCCGCAACATCCACCGGCTGCCCACCGGGCTCGAACCGCGCCACGCCACCCTGATCGAGCCGCTGTCCACCATCGTGCACGGTCTCGACCTGGTGAAGCCCGACCTCGGGGACAACTTCCTGATCTACGGCGCGGGCACCATGGGGCTGCTCTACCTCCAGACCGCCAAGCGCGCGGGCGCCGCGACCGTCGAGGTGGTCGACCTCAACGAGGAGCGGCTGGCGGTCGCCAGCAAGCTCGGCGCGGACGCCGTCGCCACCAGCGCCGGCGCCCTGCCGCGGGCGGGCCGCAGCGGCTGGGAGGTCGTCGTCGACTGCACCGGCGCGGTGCCCGCCATCCAGGACGGCTTCGGCCGGGTACGCCGGGGCGGCACGTTCCAGCAGTTCGGCTGCGCGCCCGACCACGACCTGGCGCAGTTCTCGCCGTTCCGCATCTACAACGACGAGATCCGCATCGTCGGCAGCATGGCGATCCTGCACAGCTACGGCCGCGCCCTCGAACTGCTCGCCCAGGGGCTGATCGACTCCGACACCATGATCACCCACGGCTTCCCGCTGGACGGTTACGCCGAAGCGCTGGAGACCTTCGGCAAGGGCACCGGCCGCAAGATCCAGATCATCCCCGGCCTGGCGGCGGGCACCGCGTCCTGACCCCGGGGCCGCCGCGCCGCCGTAAACTCATCGGGATACCCGTACGCCTGTCCTGCCAGGGAAGGAACAGCTGTTGAGCGACAGCGACAGCTACCGAACGTCCGACCGGAGCGCGGAGGCCGAGCGGATCATCAAGCTGAGCCCCAAGGAGCGCCGCAAGATGATCGCGGACCGGGTGCTCCAGCGGGGCCAGGTGTCCATCGAGGACCTGGTGCGCGACCTCGGCGTCAGCCAGATGACCGTGCACCGGGACCTCGACTCCCTGGAGCACCAGGGGTGGCTGCGGAAGGTACGGGGCGGGGCGACGGCCGCGCCGAGCGCGCTCTTCGAGAGCAACGCGCGCTGGCGCGGCAGCACCCGGCTGGAGGAGAAGCAGGCCATCTGCGCCACGGCCCTGGAAGGCGCGGAGCCCGGCCAGGCCGTCATCGTGGACGACTCCAGCACGGTGCTCTCCTTCGCCACGGGGCTGTCGGCGCGCGGCGCCTTCACCGTGATCACCAACTCGCTCCAGGTCATCAACGAGCTCTCCGACGAGCCGGAGATCCAGGTGATCGCCCTGGGCGGCGTCTACCACGCCTCGTTCAACGCCTTCGTCGGCATGTTCACCGCCGACATGGCCCGCTCCCTGCGCGCCGACGTCGCCTATATCTCCGCCTCCGCCGTCGACAACGGCCACTGCTACCACCAGTCGCAGGAGGAAGTGCTGGTCAAGCGCGCCCTGCTGGCGGCGGCGCGGCGGCGTGTGCTCCTGGTGGACCACTCCAAATTCGGCCGCCAGGCCCTCTACCAGCTGGCCCCGCTCACCGACTTCGACGCGGTGATCAGCGACGACCAGCTCCCCACGGAGCACCAGGAGGCGCTGCGCGCCCTGGGCGTACGCCTGGAACTGGCCGCGCTGCCGGGGTGACGCGACCCGCCGGGCGGTGAGCCCCGCCGGGCTCTACAGCCCGCCGGGCGCCGAAGCCACCGCGCGATGCGGCTCGCTCACCTTCCGCCGCGCGCCCAGGAACGGACCGCGCCGGCGGCACGTGCGGCGTCAGCCGGGTCGAGCTTGGCGATGCGGGCGTGATGAGCGCTGCCGAGGGCCACGTATACGTGGGCGTCCCGCCGGGCGCCGCCCTCACCCACCCGGAACGGCTCGGAGCGGCCGGGGTCCTCGGCCCCGTACACGAACAGCAGCCGGCTGCTGCGCTGCCGCACCCAGCGGTCGATGTCGGGCATGGCGGCGGGCCGGAAGCGCAGCGGGATGTTCCGAGGGACGTACGTACGCGGCTCCTGGATTCCGGGGTAGCGCAGCAGTGCCTTCAGACGCGGGGCCGCGAAGTGCGGATATCCCAGCTCGGTGCCGAGTTGGTAGAAGTACGGAGTGAGCGAGGAGACGGTGCTGTCGGCGTAGACGGGCAGCTGCGTGACCTTCTTGAGCCATCCGTACAGTGCGTCGTCGGACGCGTCCGGGCGCGGCACCGCCTCGCAGCCCGCGCCGCCCTGGTACATCCAGAACATCATCGGGAGCCGCAGGACCGCGAGTTCGTATGCCCTGTCGGCGCTTCCGACGACACTGAAACTCTGTCCTTCCTCCCGCGCCCAACGGGCGTACCGTGCGACCAGCTCCGTCCGCCGCTCCAGCGCCGCGCGTTGCGCGCCGCTCAGCGCGGCCCGGCAGGGCGCGGAGCCCACGTGCCCCAGGAACGCGTCCCAGGCGCTGTCGTCTTGGTCGTCGGTGTTGTTCGTGGCGGAGTAGGCGACGGTGCCGGCCACGTCGTGCGGGTAGAAGCGCCGGTGGTAGACGGCGGCCATGCCGCCCTTGCTGCCGCCTGTGGAGATCCACGGCGCGCGGTACACCGACTTGAGCGCCTGGACGAGCCGGTGGTGGTCGCTCGCCGCCTGCCGGATGTCGAGCTTCGTCCAGTCGAGTTCACGGGGGCGGGACGTGCCGAAGTACCGCTGCTCGGTGGAGATCTGGTTGCCGTCGACGAGCTGTGTCGGCTCGGAGCGGAAGGCGGGGTCGTCGCCGAGTTCGTAGCCGGTGGTGTAGAGGACCATCGGACGCTGTACGGACTTGTGGAGCAGGGTCAGCCGCTGGGCGAAGGAGCCTCGCTCGGGGTGGCGGTGGTCGACGGGCTGCCGGTAGCTCAGCCGGAAGTAGCGGTAGCCGGGCGCGGCAGGGGCCTCCGACAGGACGCGCATGCCGGGAATGGCCGCGAGTCTGTCGCGGATGTTCGCGTCGGCGTCTTGCCGGGCACTCTGTCCCTTGTTCCCGCGGGCCATGGCTGAGGGCGGCCCCGCGACCAGTCCGGTTTCGACCGCGGCCAGCAGAGCCGGTACGAGCAGCCACGTGAGAAGAGAGCGCCGCACACGGCGGCGGCGCTCGGGTCGGTACACAACTTTCTCCATACCCCCAGCCAAGCCACCCCGCCCCCGCCCCGCGTCCCCCGCCGGCGGGGGGGGGTTGGGGGTTACTGGGTGGGGGGGGGGGAAGGAGAGAAAAAAAAACAACAACAC
>NZ_JBWKFF010000010.1:102936-116351 GCF_056434425.1 Streptomyces sp. NPDC044033
ACCCCCCCCCCCCCCCCCCCCCCCCCCCCCCCCCCCCCCCCCCCCCCCCCCCCTCTTTCCCCCCCCCCCCCCCCCCCCTCCCCCCCCCCCCCCCCCCCCCGATAAAGCCATGTCACCCGCCCAGGCAGCTCCGTACCGCCTCGATCAGGCGGTTGGCGCGGGCGTCGCCGTGGCCGATCATGCGGTTGGCCACGTACCCGAAGCCCACCCCGAACTCGTCGTCGCCGAACGCGAACTGGCCGCCCGCGCCGTCGTTGCCGAAGCTGCGCGCGCCCAGCAGCGGGCGGAAGGCGGCCGAGTCGAGGAGGAAGCCCGAGCCCCAGCGCGCGCCGGCGTCGAAGCCCAGCCAGGAGTCCCCGGCCGAGAGCTCGCGGACCGCGTCGGTCACGGTGTCCGCCGTGAGCAGTCGCTCGCGGCCGTCGACGCCGGTGGCCGCCGCCGCGTACAGCGCGGCCAGGCCGTTCGCGGAGGCGACCGCGCCCGCGCCGGGCAGCTCCATGGCGTGCAGCGCCGGGTCGTTCCAGCCGTGCGGCTCGTCGAGGCCGGGGAAGGCCAGCGCGCCGTTCATCGTCACGATGCGGGTGAGCAGATGCTCGGGCCCCGGCATCGGAGGCCGCCCCTCGGCCTCCACGAGCCGGGCGACGTGGCCGGCCTCGGCGGCGGGCAGGCCGATCCAGGCCCGCAGCCCCAGCGGGTCGCCGACGGCCTGCCGGAAGTACGCGCCCGGGGTGAGCCCGGTGACGCGCCGCACGACCTCGCCGAGAAGGAATCCGAAGACGTGGCCGTGGTACTCGTATGCCGTGCCCGGCTCCCACAGCGGCCGCTGCTCCTCGATGGCGCTGATCACCGGCGTCCAGTCGGCGATCTCCTCGAAGGGGACCGTCCGGTCGAGGGCGGGGAGCCCCGCCCGGTGGCCCAGGACCATCCGGCAGGTGATGGATTCCTTGCCGTGCCGGGCGAACTCGGGCCAGTACCGGCTCACCGGCGCGTCGAGGTCCAGCCGCCCGTCCTGCGCAAGGAGATGGACGGCCAGGGAGACCAAGCCCTTGGCGCAGGAGAAGACCGGAACGACCGTGTCCACGTCCCACGGACGCCCCGTCCGCTCGTCCGCGACGCCGCCCCACAGGTCCACGACCTTGCGCCCGTCCACGAACACCGTGACGGCCGCGCCGAGTTCGGGGAACTCGGTGAAGTTCCGCGAGAAAGTGTCGGCGACGGCCCCGAATCGCTCGTCGGCCCATCCGCTGTACTGCCCCATGACGTCCCGTCCTCCGTATGGTCGTGCAGGGGCCGTCAGGGGCGTGAGCCCGCGCGCCCCGTGGTCGTCGGCCCGGACACGCTACGGCCGCTCCCACCGCCGTGACCAGCGATTTTTTACGGGCGTGAGCAACCCGGCAGCGCGGTCGCGGCCGGCATCCGACGCACCCCGACGCACCCCGAAGCGCGCCCCGCGGGCGTCGGGCCCCGTGCTCAGTGCGCGTTGTCGGTCGGCCGCAGGTTCCGGGGGATCCAGGCCCAGGCCATGGCCGCGGCAGCCAGCGCCAGCCCCCCGGCGATCAGGAAGGCCGGGGTGATCGCGCCCGTATAGGCGGTGGAGACGGTGTGCAGCAGGGCGTCCCCCGCCGATCCGCCGATCTGGTGCGCCACATGGGCCGCCTCGCCGACCGAGTCCCGTACCGAGTCGGTCGTCGGCCCGTCGAGGCCGAGCGCGGGCAGGCCGGTCCGGTACAGGGCGGTGGCCAGGCTGCCGAGGATGGCCACGCCGAGGGCCGCGCCCAGCTCGTAACAGGTCTCCTCGATGGCGGCGGCACCGCCCACGTCGGCGGCTGGAGTGGCCGCCATCAGGGTGACGGACGCGACGGTGGTGGCCACCCCGACCCCGAGCCCCAGCACCGCGAGGCCCACGGCGAGGGCCGGGTAGCCGATGTCGGTGAACCGCTGGACGGTCCACGGCAGCGCGAGCCCCACGGCCATCACGACCAGGCCGGTGCCCAGGACATGGCGGATGGGGAAGCGCTGCATCAGCGACGGTGTGATGACGGAGGTGGCGATCAGCCCGAGCGGCGCGGGCAGCAGCCGCAGCCCCGCGGTGAACGGGGTGAGGCCCTGCGCGTACTGGAGCCACTGCGTGGCCAGGAACAGCACCGCGCCCATGCCGACCATGCCCAGGAAGATGGCGGAGGCGGCGACCGAGAAGGAGCGGTTGGTGAACAGCCGCACCTGGAGCAGCGGGTTCTCCAGCCGCAGCTGGCGGCGGACGAAGACCGTCAGCGCGACGGCGGCCAGCAGCAGGAGCGCCCACGGCAGCGGGGCGGTCAGGCCGCTCTTGCCGAGCTGCTTGATGCCGCCCGCGAGGGCGAGCATGCCGACGATGGACTGACCCACGCCCCACCAGTCCCAGCCCCCGCCGCGCGGCGAGGACGACTCGGGCAGGAACCAGCCGCCCAGCGCGATGATCACGGCGGCGACCGGCAGGTTCAGCAGAAACGCCGACTGCCAGCCGAAGTCCTGTACGAGCAGCCCGCCGATGACGGGGCCGAGCGCCATGCCGCCGCCGAACACGGCCGCCCACACGGCGAACGCGAAGGCCCGCTCGCGGGCGTCGGTGAAGACGCTCCGCAGGATCGACAGCGTGGACGGCATGATCGCCGCACCGCCGACGCCCAGCAGGGCGCGGGCCGCGATCACATGCCACGCCTCGGTGGAGAAGACCGCCAGGAGCGAGGCGAGCGCGAAGATCGAGAACCCCGTGAGCAGCATCTTCTTACGTCCCCAGCGGTCGCCGAGCGCACCGGCGGTGACCAGCAGGCCGGACAGGGCCAGGGCGTAGACGTCAATGATCCACAGCTGTTCCACCGACCCGGGCTGGAGGTCGGAGACCAGGGAGGGGAACGCGACGTTGAGGATCGTGGTGTCCATCGCGATCAGCAGCAGGCTTCCCGACAGGATCGCGAGGACCAGCCAGCGCCGGGGGTCCAGCTGTCCGGTCGCGGGGAGGCGGGCGGCGGTTTGCATGAGGTTCCGTTCGAGGCGCGGTGGATTCACGCCGGTGCGATACGTGAATGCCTCTGATGATACATGCGTGTCTCATTCGGGGCGTATGACTCTCAGGTGTGTGACTCTCAGGCGTGTGGCTCTCAAGGGTTGAGGGCGTTCCTCTTCAATCGCGCGCCTTCATTGGATGCCATGCCGTCGCCGACCGCATCTCGACGGGGCGAGGCAGACGGCTGCGCGGACCGGGCGGGGCCGCTCGGTCCGCCTCGGCGATCTACGTGACGTGTCCGAATGACCACGTACCGTGCGACCCACTCGTTTCGGGGCCGCGGACCTTGGGCAGCGCTATGCCGGGATTCGTCGCGCCACGCAGCCCGTACACAGCACATACACCGGCGTGGCCCATCCGTCCCAGCTCACCCGCAGCTCATGTCGAGTCAGGAGTGGTTCATGGCCGCAGAGTCCAGCACGGGCGCCGGCGTGGAGACGACCTTCGAGGAGAAGGTTGCCTTCCAGCTGTCCGTCTACGCGAACCTGGTCGTCGGCGAGACCGGCGACGACCTGGAGGGCGTGCTCCGAGAGCGCATCCAGCGCTACCTCGACGCGAACCAGAAGGCCATCGGGCACTGGGAGATCGTCTGGGGGCCGGGCGTCAAGCAGTTCCGCACCGACCTCTACGCGGTCAACGCCCTGTACGTGGCCCGGAACGTGGACGACCCTACGCGCTACGCCATCGCCGTCGCCGGAACCAACGGCTTCGAGCCGTTCGAATGGCTCTTTGAGAACCTGCTCGTGCAGACGATCCCGTGGAGCCCCCTGCGCCCCCTCGCCCGGCTGACGCTCGGCACCGCCATCGGCCTGAACGTCCTCAAGCAGATCACCCCCTCCGGCGACCGGCCGGGCGCGGGCCTGACCCTGCGCCAGTTCCTCAAGGGGCTCCCGGACAAGAACATCCGCCTGACCGTCGCCGGACACAGCCTCGGCGGGGCCCTCGCGCCCGCGCTCGCCCTGTGGCTGCGCGACACCCAGCGCGTACCGGCGATCGGCGCCCAGTCCGGGTGGGACTTCCGCGAACTCGCCAAGATCTCGACCCTGTCGACCGCCGGCCCGACCCCGGGCAACCGCCGCTTCGCCCAGTACGTCGCCCAGCGGCTGGAGTCGGTCAGGCGCTACGCCAACCATCTGGACGTGGTGCCGAAGCTCTGGACCAACGCCACCATCGACGAGGCGAAGGGGTTCTACGCCTCCGACGGGCTGCCCGGCCCCGTCCCCTGGCTCTTCGATCTCGCCAAACTGTGGTCCTCCGGCGACTTCTACGGGCATCTGGACCCCGACTCGGAGCCGCTGCGCAGCCCGTTCGAATCGGGTCTGGTCGACCCCGGCAAGAGCGCCTGCGCGAACTTCGCCGCCCAACTGCTCCACCAGCACGAGACCGCCTACCGGCCGCACTTCGATCTCGACGGCCTGGAGTGGCCGGAGATCCGGCCGCCCGCCGAGACCGTCTGGACCCCGGGCCTGCGGCGGCTCTTCGAGACCACGGGCCATGACCTGCCGCCCGAGCTCGCACGCGTCCCCTCGCGCGGCCGCCCCGCCACCGCTCCCATCAGCGACCAGCCCGTGCAGATCCCCTCCGCCGACGACGCGGACGGCGCGGAGGCCGAGGACCTGGCGCAGTGGGTGGAGGCCGAGCTGGACTTCAGTACCGACACGGACTGACCGGCCGCCGGAGCGGTCGTACGGGCACGGGCGGGGCTGATCGCGGGCCGCTCCCGGGCCCCTGCGGCCGGGCGGTTGGGGGCAGGCAGCACCAGCCCCCGACCGCCCGGCCCGCCCCAGACGTCCCGACGTCCGGGCGGGCGGGGCCGGGTGGGCGGTCGGCCGGGCTCAGTAGGCTCCGTATCAGGGCTTCTGCGCCACCAGCAGATCCACCACGTATGTCTCCTCCACCATCCCCTCCGGGAAGAGCCCGCCCAGGACGGCCCGTTCCTCGATCAGGAACCGCGCCGTCCTGGCCTCGTCCAGGACGAGGAACGCCGAGTGGCTGGTGATGTTGGCGAGGTGGGTGTCGAGCGGGACGGAGCGGCTCCAGCGCACCATCCGCCGGGTGCAGGGGAGCCCGGCCAGCCCCGCGAGGCGGCCGGCGCGGGCGTCGTCGGGGCGCCGCCGGTCTTTGGGCTCCACCCCGCACGCGCGCGCGACACGCGCCTCCTGGGCGACGGCCCACGGTATGGCGGCGGAGTCCGTGTTCCACCACAGGGCGAGCGCGCCGCCGGGCCGCAGGACCCGCAGCGCTTCCGGCACGGAACGGGCGGGATCGGTCCAGTGCCAGGACTGGGCGTACGTCAGCAGGTCACGCGAGGCGGCCGCGAGCGGGAGCGCGTTGCCGTCGCCCCGTACGACCGGTACGTCCGGCAGCGCACGGCGGAACTCCGCGGCCATGCCGGCGCCCGGCTCCACGGCGACCACCTCCGCGCCGCGCTCCCGCAGCAGGGCGGTGGCGATGCCGGTACCCGCGCCGACATCCGCCACGCGGGCGCCTGCCAGGGGGAACCCGCCGATCTCCGCCACGGCGTCCAGCACGGAGGGCGGGTAGGAGGGCCGGTTGGCGGCGTACTGGGTGGCGGCCGAATCGAAGGAGCGGGCGCGTGAAAGAGAGGCCATGCCCTCATCCTCACGCGCCGCACCGAACAGCGCGACGGAGAATGATCGTTGGCGTGCCCGCCGGCGGAACCGCTCCTCGGCGTGAGCCCCGCGTCCCGGCCGATGGCTGACTGAACGACATACGGAGCCGGGCGGCCCTGCCCGCGGTCCTTTCCGGCAGAGGAAACACCACCGCCCGGACCTCCCGGACGCAGCCGAAGAGTGGCGTGCGTACAGGGAGGCCCGGGTGGTGAGGTGAGTGAGCGGTCCGTACGGCCGTACTACCGCAGCCGGGCCATCAGCGCGTGCTCAACCAAGGTGATCAACGCGCTCTTGGCCTCGCTGCGATGCCGGGCGTCCGTGATGATGATGGGCGCGTCGGGGCCGATCTGGAGTGCTTCGCGGACTTCTTCGGGGGTGTAGGGCTGGTGTCCGTCGAAGCCGTTGAGGGCGATGACGAAGGGGAGGCCGCTGTTCTCGAAGTAGTCGACGGCGGGGAAGCAGTCGGCGAGGCGGCGGGTGTCGACGAGGACGACGGCGCCGATGGCGCCGCGTACCAGGTCGTCCCACATGAACCAGAAGCGGTCCTGTCCGGGCGTGCCGAACAGGTACAGGATCAGATCCTGGTCCAAGGTGATGCGGCCGAAGTCCATGGCCACCGTCGTGGTGGTCTTGTCCGGCGCGTGGGTCAAGTCGTCGATCCCCGCGGAAGCGGAGGTCATCACGGCTTCGGTGCGCAGCGGGTTGATCTCCGAAACCGCGCCGACGAAGGTCGTCTTGCCCACGCCGAAGCCTCCCGCCACCACGATCTTCGCGGAGGTGGTGGAGCGGGCAGGTGGCTCGCCGCTAGAGCTTCCGAAGTCCACTGAGCACCCTTTCGAGCAGTGTCACGTCAGGCTGGCCGCCGGCGGTATCGTCGCCGCCGGGCTGATGGATGGCGACGAGCCCGGCCTCTGCCAAGTCGGCAACGAGGATTCGGGCCACGCCGAGGGGGATGGTGAGGAGTGCGGAGATCTCGGCGACCGACTTGATCTCGCGGCACAGGTGGCAGATGCGCTGGTGTTCCGGCAGCTGCCCCTGAAGTTGGGAGGGCTGGGCCGTGGTGTGCACCAGCGCCTCTATGGCGAGCTGGTAACGCGGCCTGGTCCGACCGCCGGTCATGGCATACGGCCTGACCAGCGGGTTGTGCTCGTCGCCCGCGGACGACGATGGCTCCGGCGCGTACCACGCGGGTTCCATCGGCTCGATGCGGTGCTCCGGGGATTCGGCGGGCGCGGCCGGTTCGTAGGGCGCGTACGCGCCCCGCTGTTCCCGCTGCTGCCATTGCCGCTGGCGGTCCAGGCGCTGCGGCCGCTGCGACTCGGGCTGTCGCGGGGGCTCCGGCGGGGCCTGGTGGCTCGGTGCGGAGGGGAAGTTGAAGCGCTTCAGCGGGGGCTCACCCTGCTGGCCATTTCCGTACGGGTATCCGCCGGGGGGCGTTGCCACGTCTTCCTCCTCCAACTTGCCTTATCGCTGCGGGGGCGCGCCACCGAACTTTAAGGCTCGGTGGCGCGAAACGCACTGCCTGTCTGCTAGTTGAGCAGGCTGCCCTGCAATTCGGCGCGGAGGTCGGGGGTCAGTACACTGCCGGTCCGGTCGACGAGCAGGGCCATTTCGTAGCCGACGAGGCCGATGTCGCACTCGGGGTGTGCGAGCACGGCCAGGGAAGAACCGTCGGACACGGACATGATGAAGAGGAAGCCGCGCTCCATCTCCACCACGGTCTGGTTGACGCTGCCGCCCTCGAAGATCCGGGAGGCCCCGGCGGTGAGGGAGGTCAGGCCGGAGGCGACCGCCGCCAACTGATCGGCACGGTCGCGCGGAAAGCCTTCGGACATCGCCAGTAGCAGTCCGTCGGCGGAGACCACGACCGTGTGGGAGACCCCTGGGGTGTTGTCCACGAAACCGGTGATCAACCAGTTCAGGTTCTGCGCCGCCTGGCTCATCGGGCTCACACTAACGCTCCTGATCGTAGGTGCTGCCGGGGCCGAAGCCCTGTAGGTCATTGTGCTCGGGGGAGCCGTTGTCGGTCCCCGCGTTGCGCCCTTGCTGGACACCGCGGCGCAGATTGCTCAGCCTGCCGCGAATGTCCTCCGGGGCGCGGGACAGCTGGGGGCCGCCCTGCGGTGTCTGCTCCGCGGTGCCCTCGACGAGGTTCGCCTTGGGCACCCGCCGGGGCAGACCGGAGGGGGTGACTCCGCCGGCCTTCGGCTCACGGAGCCGCTCGGCCTTCTGCCAGCGCTCGTCGTTCGCCGATTGCCAGTCGGGGGTCTCTCCCTGCGGAGGCTGCTCCGGCTCCCCTGCCGTTTCCTCGGGCTGCTGCCACTCCGTGCCGCGGCGCGGAAAGCCGGCGCCGGTCATCGGGTGGGAGCCGCTCGGGGAAACGCCCGGATGGTCAAACTCTACGCGCTCCCGGGCTGTTGCGTCAGCGCCGGATGCGGGCTCCGATTCCCTTCCGTAACCCTCGTCATACGCCGTCCCATACGACCCTGGCTCGCTCCACTCGCCCTGGTGAGCGGGGTGCTGAGCCTCTCCGTAAGCCGGTCCGGCGGGGCTCGCCGATCCCTCGAAAGGGGATTCCGGATACGCCGAGGGCTGCTCGGGGGAGGGGCTGTAGGACTGTGTGTGCGACTGACCGTACGAGGTCTCGTACGGCTGCTCGGGCTGCTTGTATGGCTGCTCGTACGACTGCTCGTACGGCCGCTCCTCGTGGACCGGCGAGCGGCCCGTCGAGTCGTTCCCCGAGTCGCCCGTCGCGGGCGCGCCGGGTGCGGTGGGGGAGTCTGTCACCCCGTACCGAGAGTCGTCGAAACCCAGTTCGGCGGCGCTGCGCCGGTCGTCCTCGGGCGGGCCGGGCCGCTCCGGCGCCACCCGTGAAACGGTGAAGCCGTCCTGAGGGCGCGCCTCCTCGCCGCCACCGCCGTGCGTGATCGGGTCCGGCAGCATCACCAGCGAGGTGGTGCCGCCCTGTTCTCCGGAGGGGCGCAACTGGACCCGGATGCCGTGCCGCTCCGAGAGCCGGCCGACCACGAACAGGCCCATCCGCTGGGAGACCGCGACGTCGACGCTGGGCGGGTTGGCGAGGCGGTGGTTGATGTCCGCGAAGTCCTCGGCGGTCAGGCCGATGCCCTTGTCATGGATCTCGACCATGACGCGGCCGTCCGGCAGCCGCGTCGCGGTCACCAAGACCTTCGTCTGCGGCGAGGAGAAGGCGGTGGCGTTCTCCAGCAGCTCCGCGAGCAGATGCACGAGGTCGGACACGGCCGTGCCGTGGATCTCGCAGTCCGCCACCCCGGTCAGCTCGATGCGGGCGTACGACTCCACCTCGGAGGAAGCGGCGCGCAACACGTCCGCGAGCGGCACCGGTTGGTCCCAGCGGCGGCCGGGCTCCTCGCCCGAGAGGACGAGCAGGTTCTCGCCGTTGCGGCGCATCCGGGTGGCCAGGTGGTCCAGCCGGAAGAGGCTCTCCAGCCGGCCCGGATCGGCCTCGCCGCTCTCCAGGCCGGAGATGAGCGTCAGCTGACCCGCGATCAGGCTCTGGTTGCGGCGCGAGAGGTTGGTGAAGATGGTGTTGACGTTGGACCGCAGCAGCGCCTGTTCGGCGGCGAGCCGCACGGCCTCGCGGTGCACCTGGTCGAAGGCGCGGGCCACCTCGCCGATCTCGTCGCGCGTGGTGACCGGGATCGGCAGCGCCCGGGTGTCCACCCGTTCCGGGTCCGTACGCGAGAGCTGGTCGACGACGGCCGGCAGCCGCTGCTCGGCGACCTCGAAGGCGGCGTTGCGCAGCCGCCGCATCGAGCGGCTCATCGAACGGGCCATCAGGCCGGACGCCACGAGGGCGACGAGCAGGGCGGCGGCTACGACGGCGGCGTTGACGATGGCGTCGCGCTCGGCGTCGGAGGAGATCCGCTGCGACTCGGTCAGCGCCTCGCCGACCAGCCCCTTCTCGACCGACCGGTAGGCGTCGAACGTCTCCGTCGACGTGGCGAACCACGTCGCGGGCGTGATCCCGGAGTCCTTCGCCTGCTGGGCGGAGATGGCATCGGCCATCTTGTCCTGGGCGTCCGTCTTGGTCCTGGCGGCGAGCGTGTCCCGCAGCCGCTTGACCTCGTCCGCGGTGCCGCCGGAGGTGTACTCGCCGAGCGCGGTCCGTTCCAGATACGTGTACGAGCCGAAGGCCGTCAGCTGGGTCCTGCGGTCCTTGGCGGACGGGCCGGGCTTCACCAGCAGGTGGGTGCCGATGGAGCGCTGAAGGGATTCAGCGGCCTTGGCCAGCGATATCGCGTAGACGGTACGGCCGTAGGCGGTGATGCCGCCGGTGTCCAGGCCCAGTTCGTTCGCGAACCCCATGAGCGGCTGCTGGACGGCGGTATAGCCCTCCTCGGTGCGCACCCCGCCCGCGGCGGCCCCGCTGTACGCGGACTCGCGCACCTTGGGCAGCGCCTTCTCGGCCTCGGCGAACGCCTTGAGGCGGCGGTTGAGACCGGGGGTGTCCGGCAGGTCCGCGGCGCGCTGGTCGAAGACCTTCTTCGCCGCGTTCGTCGCGTTCCGCGACTCCTTGACCGCCGGATCGTCGCTCTCGCCCGTCAGCAGCGGCTCCGCGCTGCGGTCCCGTTCGTCGAGCAGGGCCTGCCCGTACGCGGCCGCGGCCTGTACGAGCCGTGCCACGCGCTCCGCGTCCCGCGCCTGCCGCCAGGTGTCCAGCGACGACTTGAGGTTGAGGCCGCCGAAGGCGAGGGCGACCAGCACCGGTATGAGGAGGATGGCGGTCAGCCGGGTGGCGACGCGCCAGTTGCGGGGCGACCGGCGGCTACCGGTCGCGGGGGTCTCGGACACGTCGGCATACGATGCCGCCGCGCGCGGCGGCGGGGTGAAATTCCCCCGCGCCTGCTCCGCGGCGCTCGTTCTGCTTCGTCTCACTCGACCAACAACCCCTCGGCGTCGGCACCTGCGCGGTGCCGGTCTCCACCTGAGCCATTACCGCTCAGTTCCGGGAATTGCAGCACGTCAGGCGGGTGCATTCCAAACACCGTGGGCAACGGTGCGGGGGCTGGAAATGTCCAACATAAAACGGGCATTAAGAGCGTGCGGCGCCAAATGGCGGGGAAAATGTAGGCGGAGAGCAATCAACCGGACGCGACGTGTAGTCGCGCCCGGTCAATTCTCTGTCGAAACGTTATGAACACGGCAACGTGCTGTGACGCATCGCGGGGCCTGCCCGGAGCCGTTCCCGCCCGCTCCGTAGCGCCCCGTGCAACTGCCGCTCGCCCAGCGCTACTTGAGCCGCGCCATCAGCGCGTGCTCGACGAGCGTGATGAGCGCGCTCTTGGTCTCGCCGCGCTGTCGGGCATCGGTGGTGATGATGGGTGCGTCGGGGCCGATCTGGAGTGCTTCGCGGACTTCTTCGGGGGTGTAGGGCTGGTGTCCGTCGAAGCCGTTGAGGGCGATGACGAAGGGGAGGCCGCTGTTTTCGAAGTAGTCGACGGCGGGGAAGCAGTCGGCGAGGCGGCGGGTGTCGACGAGGACGACGGCGCCGATGGCGCCGCGTACCAGGTCGTCCCACATGAACCAGAAGCGGTCCTGTCCGGGCGTGCCGAACAGGTACAGGATCAGGTCGTCATCGAGCGTGATGCGGCCGAAATCCATCGCGACCGTGGTGGTCGTCTTGTCCTGCACGTGGCTGAGATCGTCGATCCCCGCGGAGGCGGAGGTCATCACGGCTTCGGTGCGCAGCGGGTTGATCTCCGAGACCGCGCCGACGAAGGTCGTCTTGCCCACGCCGAAGCCTCCCGCCACCACGATCTTCGCGGAGGTGGTGGAGCGGGCGGGCGCGGGCGACCCGCCGCTAGAGCTTCCGAAGTCCACTGAGCACCCTTTCGAGCAGTGTCACATCCGGCGTCCCGCCGGACTCGCCGCTGCCGCCCGGCTGGTGGATCGCCACCATCCCGGCCTCCGCCAGATCCGCGACCAGAATCCGGGCCACGCCGAGCGGCATGCTCAGCAGCGCGGAGATCTCCGCCACCGACTTGACCTCACGGCACAGGTGGCAGATCCGCTGGTGCTCGGGGAGCAGGCCCTGCAGGTGGACCGGGTCGGCCGTGGAGCTGACCAGCGCCTCGATGGCGAGCTGGTAACGCGGCCGGGTCCGGCCTCCCGTCATGGCGTAGGGGCGGACCAGCGGCTGGTCGCCTTCGTTCCCGTACGGCGCGTGATGAGAGGCGCCGTACGGGCCGGGCGAGACGGGCGGGGTCATTGATCCTCCGGGCGGGACAGCAGGATGGCAATAATGCCGTCGAGCGGGGGCCGGTGGGGGCTTTTCGGCCGTACGGTCGGACGGACGGACGGTGGGCGGACGGTCAATTGAGCAGGCTGCCCTGCAATTCGGCGCGGAGGTCGGGCGTCAGGACAGTGCCCGCCCGGTCGACGAGCAGGGCCATTTCGTAGCCGACGAGGCCGATGTCGCACTCGGGGTGAGCGAGCACGGCCAGCGAAGAACCGTCGGACACGGACATGATGAAGAGGAAGCCGCGCTCCATCTCCACCACGGTCTGGTTGACGCTGCCGCCCTCGAAGATCCGGGAGGCCCCGGCGGTGAGGGAGGTCAGGCCGGAGGCGACCGCCGCCAACTGATCGGCACGGTCACGCGGGAACCCCTCGGACATCGCCAGGAGCAGCCCGTCGGCGGAGACCACCACCGTGTGGGACACCCCCGGGGTGTTGTCCACGAAGTTGGTGATCAACCAGTTCAGATTCTGCGCCGCCTGGCTCATCGGACTCAACTAACGCTCCTGCTGGTAAGTGGGGTCAATGCCGTGGTTGCCGGTGGTCTGGCCGTTGCCGGCCTGACGCCCCTGCTGGATACCGCGGCGAAGATTGGTCAGCCGCCCGCGCACGTCGTCCGGCGCACGGGAGACCTGCGGGCCGGTCGGATGGGACTGCTGCTGCGCGGTCCCCTCCACGAGATTCGCCCGCGGCACGCGCCGCGGCAGCCCGGACGAGGTGATGCCGCCCGCGGCCGGTTCGCGTATCTGCTCGGCCCGCCGCCAGCGCTCGTCGTTGGGCGAACTGCGCCAGCTGTCGTTGGGAGCAACCGGTTCCAGGCCCGGGTCCTGATCCTGGCCCTGGTCGTGGCCCTGGCCCTGTGCCGGCAGCGGCTGCTGGGGCGGAGCCTGCGGCTCACGCCGGGGCAGGCCCTGCACCGGTGCCGGTGCAGGTGCGGGCGCTTGCGGCGTGGGCTGCTCCGGTGCGGAGCCGCCGTCCTCCTGGGGGTTGTTGAACCAGTCCGACTCCAGCGCCTCGAACAGGGGCGTCCGTCCGTCCCCGGGCCCCGCGGGAGGCAACGCGCCTTCCTGCGTGGGGACGGGGAACTCGCCGCTGTGCCCGTCGTGCCGGTTGTGCTGCGCACCGCTCGGCTGCCCACCGCCTGGCTGCCCACCGCGGGTGGGGAGCCGGCCTTGCGGGAACTGGCCGGTGCCGGCGGGGTCGCCGGGTCCACCGTGACCGGGCTGGCCCGGCCGCCCCTGGGCGTACTCGCCGGTGTCGCCGGGGCCGCCGACGCGGGGGAACTGCGAGGTGCCGCCGGGGCCGTCCGCGCCCTGGCCGGGCTGTGCGTACTGGCCGGTGTCGTTGCGTCCGCCCTGCTCGGGCTGGGCGAACTGGCCGGTGTCGTTGCGGCGGGGCTGCGGGAACTGGCCCGTGTCGTTGCGTCCGCCCTGGTTGGGCTGTGCGTACTCGCCGGTGTC
>NZ_JBWKFF010000010.1:116449-218675 GCF_056434425.1 Streptomyces sp. NPDC044033
CCGCCGGGGCCGCCGATGCGCGGGAACTGCGAGGTGTCGCCGGGACCGTTCGCGGGCTGGCCCGGCTGCGGGAACTGGCCCGTGTCGCCGCGTCCGTCACGGCCGGGCTGTGCGAACTCGCCCGTGTCGTTGCGCGCGCCCTGGTTGGGCTGTGCGTACTCGCCGGTGTCGCCGGGGCCGCCGATGCGCGGGAACTGCGAGGTGTCGCCGGGACCGTTCGCGGGCTGGCCCGGCTGCGGGAACTGGCCCGTGTCGCCGCGTCCGCCCTGGCCCGGCTGTGCGAACTGGCCCGTGTCGCCGCGTCCGCCCTGGTTCGGCTGCGGGAACTGGCCGGTGTCACCGGGTCCGCCCTGGTTCGGCTGTGCGAACTGGCCGGTGTCGCCCGGCCCACCGCGCCCGGGACGGGTGAACTCGCCCGTGTCGCCGGGGCCGCCGCGGCCTGCCAACGGCGCGCCCGCGCCGTCGGTGCCGCCCGGAGCGCGGTTGCCCGGGCGGGCGAAAGCGGACGGGGAGTCCACGTCCTCATGGCCGCGCGGGCTGTCCTGCCCACCGCGCGGGGAGCCGTCCTCGGTGAGAGGCCAGTCGTCCATGGGGGCCGCGCCGGAGCGCTGGCCGCTGTCGCTGCCCCAGCTCGTGGCGGGCTGCCGGGGGCCGCGGCCGGCGAGGTCCTCGGAGGGGCCGCCGGGCAGCTCGCCCGCGGGGCCGCGGGGCGGGAGCTGCGGCCGGCGGGCGCGGTCGCCCGAGGCGGGTGCGCCGGTCGGCGGGGCGACGGAGGGGCCCGGTCCCTTGCCACGCGGCTGTATCGCCGGGCGGCCGTCGGGACGGGTGCTCGTACGGTCCACGCCGGTGGCGCGCGGGGCGCCGTTGTCGAAGAGGCTGGCACCGCCCGACGGGGGCGCGGCCGGGGCGAGGCCCGCGCCGACGGGGCGGGTCGGCAGACCGCTCTCGGTGGTGCTGGGACGGACGGGCTGGTCGCCGGGGCCGGCACCCTGACCGGGCTGACCGCCCTGACCGGGCTGACCGGGCCTGCCCGGTTGGCCGCCTTGGCCGACCGGTCCGCCCTTGCCCGGCAGCGCCGGACGCGGTCCCGGGCCCGGGACCTGACGGCGGGGCGGCGCGGAGTCGACGAGGCCGGGGGCGGCGTTGCCGCCGATGCCGGGGGTGGACGCGCCGGGCGCGTTGCTCGGTACGGGCTTCTTGCCGCCCTGGGCGACGTCGACCGGCAGCATGACCAGCGCGGTGGTGCCGCCCGAGTCGGAGGGGCGCAGCTGGATGCGGATGCCGTGGCGCAGGGAGAGGCGGCCGACCACGAAGAGGCCCATGCGCCGGGAGACGGACACGTCCACCGTCGGCGGGCTGGCGAGCCGCTCGTTGATCGCGGCGAGGTCTTCGGGGGAGAGCCCGATGCCCGTGTCGTGGATCTCGACGAGCACCCGCCCGTCGGGCAGCGCGTGACCGGTGACCTTGACCTTGGTCTGCGGGGACGAGAACGACGTCGCGTTCTCCAGCAGCTCGGCGAGGAGGTGCACGAGGTCGTTGACGACCCGGCCCGCGACCTCGGTCGGCGGCACCCCGCTGAGTTCGATGCGCTCGTACTGCTCCACCTCGGACGCGGCGGCGCGCAGCACGTCGACGAGGGGGACGGGCCGGGTCCAGCGGCGGCCCGGCTCCTCGCCCGCGAGGACGAGGAGGTTTTCGCCGTTCCGGCGCATACGGGTCGCGAGGTGGTCCAGCTTGAAGAGCGAGGAGAGCTGGTCCGGGTCGGCCTCGCGGCTCTCCAGCTCGGAGATGAGCGAGAGCTGACGCTGGATGAGGCCCTGGCTGCGGCGCGAGAGGTTGGTGAACATCGCGTTGACGTTGCCGCGCAGCATGGCCTGCTCGGAGGCGAGGCGGACGGCCTCGCGGTGCACGTCGTCGAAGGCCGCGGCCACCTTGCCGATCTCGTCCCGGCTGTGCACGCCGACGGACTCGACGGAGGTGTCCACGTCCTGCGGGTCGATCTCGGAGAGCTGCTTGACCAGCTCGGGCAGCCGCTCCTGGGCGACCGTCTGCGCGGTGTCCTGGAGCCGGCGCAGCGAGCGCACCATGGAGCGCGCCACGACGAACGCGCCGACCAGTGAGATGCCCAGCACCAGCACGATCAGCGCACTGTTGAGGATCGCGTCCTGCTGGGCGTCGGCGCGCAGCTCGCGCGCCTTCTGGTCCATCTGCGTCAGCAGCGTCTGCTCGATCTTGGACATCTCTTCGAGCCGGACGCTGTCCTGGTCGTACCAGTCCTGGTACGACGTCTTCTCGGACTTGACGCCGTCCTTCTTGCCGAGCCACCGCTCCGCGTTGGTCCTCGCGGAGGTGATCTCGGTCTGGCCGCCGTTGATCGCCCGCATCAGCTCACGGGAGTCGCTGGCGCGGATCGCGGTGAAGCGGGTGAGCGCCTCGTCCTCGCTGCCCAGCGCCGACTCGCCGTACTGGCGGTCGTTCTCGGAGAGGTGCGGGCCCTTGGGGTTGGCGAGCGCGGCGCTGATCACGGCGCGCTGGATGGACGCGTACTCCTTGGCGGAGGAGAAGGTGGCGAGCGCACGCGTGCTGGTGATCATCTCGGGGTTGCTGGTCGCCTGCGCCATGTCCTGGGAGAGCGACAGCAGGGAGGTGATCAGCGTGTCGTAGTTGCCGACGGTCCGGGAGATGTACTCCTTGTCGTCGTACGCGTACCCGCGGATCTCCTTGATCTTGCCGAGCTGCTTGGAGATCTCGACGATCGTGTTCCGGACGCCGACCATCGACGGGTCTTCGGGCTTGATGGTGCCCGTGGCGTGCTTGAACGCCGCGACCGCGCGGTCGGTCTGCTGCCGGGGGTCGATGACCCCCTGGTCGTCCTTCTTCTCCCCGTTGGTCAGCGGGCCCGCCGACTTGTCCCGCTCCTGCTGGAGCGCGCCGGCGAGCCGGGTGGCCTGCTGCGTCATCTCGGTGAGCAGCTTCATGTGGTCGAGCTGGTCGATCTTCTCCAGCGAGTCCTGGATACGCAGCGCGCCCAGGGTCGTCGCGGCGACCACGGGGAGGGCCAGCAGGGAGACCAGTCGGGTACTGATGCGCCAGTTGCGCAGGGCAACGCGCGGGCCGGGGCCGGTCGGCTTCTTCGCCTTCGGCCGCTCCGGCTGCTCGCCGCCACTCGACGCGTCGGCAGCCGCACCGGCAGCTCCGCGGTCGGTCGAACCGCGTGGCTCCGGCTCCGCCGCGGCGTTGCCATCTCTCTTGAAACGTCCCTGCACTAGCGTCGCAACCTCTGGACCAGGCGTCCCTCCGCGAGCGGCGGAACGGTGTCGAGTCGTGGGGGACCGCGCGGCCCCCATGGCGGTCGTGAGTTCCGGCGCGCTACCCCTCATTCCGACCGCCGCTGTCGGCGCTGTTCTGCGCCCATCGCGCGCCGGATGATTCGTACGGCGGTCCGTGGAATTCCAGCACAGTGCAGGATCTCCAACAAGAGCGGCAGTCGTGAGGGCGATGTGAGTAACGCTATGTGCGGGCCATGTCACGAGATGTGCAAAGTCGCGTCCGTGATTTCGGACTTATGGGTACGAGTCGCTCGCGGGTCGTGCGTGTCCCGGTAGCGGTGATCGAGAGCGGAACGTCTGGTTCGGTGGTGCAATGTCCGTTTCGTGGCGATGGAAGAGCTGTCGCTTATGGGGCTTTTGTCATAGACCTCGTGAGGAAACTCACATGCCCGACGTGACTTTCCTCGCGGATCAGTGGGGATAGGGGTGCCTAGCCTTGTCGTTTACACAGGCAACGGAAACGACAAACGCGAGGCGGCCCCGAGTGAAGAAGACGATGATTTTCCGGAACATAGCCAATCCGCGCCGCACCACCCTCGCGCACCTGAAGGACGCCGAGGAGCTGCTGACGCCGGCGGCGGAAGCGCCGGAGCACTCCGCCGAGCTGCCCGCGCAGACGGCCAACCCGCGCCGCACCACGCTGATGAACGCGCCCGAGAACTGACGGCGGGAACCGACGGCGGAAGACGGACCGGCGCCGCGGCCGGGACGGACACCAGCGCCCCTCCGCCGAGAAGTGGCCGAACCCCCGCCGCGCCCCGCGTTAGCCTGGACCATCAGTCTCCGGCCAGCGGATTCAACGCAGTGAAAGTGAAGGGGTAGCGGCTTCCCGTGCGCATCGCCAGGTTCTCCATCGACGGCAACGTCGCCTTCGGCGTCGTAGAAGGAGATGTCGAAGAAGCCAAGGCTGGGACCGCCGAAGGCGGCCCGGTCCTCGACATCATCAAGGGACACCCCTTCGCCGAGTTCGAACGCTCCGGTCACAAGGTCCCGCTGAGCAAGGTCCGGCTGCTGCCGCCCGTACTCCCCAACAAGGTCGTCGCGTTCGGCCGCAACTACTCCGAGCACGCGGCCGAGCTGGGCAACGCCGTCCCCGACGAGCCCTTCGCCTTCTTCAAGCCGTCCACCTCGGTGATCGGCCCCGGCGACCCCATCGCGTACCCCTCCTTCTCCGAGGAGGTGCACCACGAGGCCGAGCTGGCCGTCGTCATCGGCCGCATGTGCCGCGAGGTGCCGCGGGAGCGCGTCAAGGACGTCATCCTCGGCTACACCTGCGCCAACGACATCACCGCGCGTGATGTCCAGAAGCGCGAGAAGCAGTGGGCCCGGGCCAAGGGCTTCGACACCTCCTGCCCGCTGGGTCCGTGGGTGGAGACCGAGCTGGATCCGACGGACCTCGGGATCATGTGCACCGTCAACGGCGAACAGCGCCAGCTGGGCCGCACGGGCGAGATGATCCACTCCATCGAGGACCTGATCGTGAACATCACCGAGGCGATGACACTGCTCCCCGGCGACGTCGTCCTCACCGGCACCCCGGCGGGTGTCGGACCCATCGGCGTCGGCGACGAGGTCGCCGTCACCATCGAAGGCATCGGCACTCTCACCAATAAGGTGATCAAGCGTGGTTAGCGCAACCCCCTCTTCCGTGCGTGTTCGTTTCTGCCCCTCGCCGACCGGCAACCCCCACGTGGGCCTGGTCCGCACCGCCCTCTTCAACTGGGCGTTCGCGCGCCACCACCAGGGCACCCTGGTCTTCCGCATCGAGGACACCGACGCGGCCCGCGACTCCGAGGAGTCGTACGAGCAGCTGCTCGGCGCGATGCGCTGGCTGGGCTTCGACTGGGACGAGGGCCCCGAGGTCGGCGGCCCCCACGAGCCGTACCGGCAGTCGCAGCGGATGGACATCTACCGCGACGTCGCGCAGCGGCTCAAGGACGCCGGCCACGCCTACGACTGCTACTGCACCACCGAGGAGCTCGACGCGCGCCGCGAGGCGGCCCGCGCCGCCGGCAAGCCGTCCGGCTACGACGGCACGTGCCGCGAGCTGAGCGCCGAGCAGAAGGCCGCGTACGAGGCCGAGGGCCGCAGCCACATCGTCCGCTTCCGGATGCCGGACGAGACGATCACCTTCACGGACCTGGTCCGCGGCGAGCTGACCTTCACCCCGGAGAACGTGCCGGACTACGGGATCGTACGGGCCAACGGCGCACCCCTCTACACCCTCGTCAACCCGGTCGACGACGCGCTGATGGAGATCACGCACGTGCTGCGCGGCGAGGACCTGCTGTCCTCGACCCCGCGCCAGGTCGCGCTCTACAAGGCGCTGACCGAGCTGGGCATCGCGAAGACGACGCCGGAGTTCGGGCACCTCCCGTACGTGATGGGCGAGGGCAACAAGAAGCTCTCCAAGCGCGACCCGCAGGCGTCCCTGAATCTCTACCGCGAGCGCGGCTTCCTGCCGGAGGGGCTGCTCAACTACCTCTCGCTGCTCGGCTGGTCCTTCTCCGCCGACCAGGACGTCTTCTCGATCGAGGAGATGGTCGCGAAGTTCGAGATCGAGGACGTCAACGCCAATCCGGCCCGCTTCGACCTCAAGAAGGCCGAGGCGATCAACGCCGACCACATCCGGCAGCTGGACCCGGCGGCCTTCGCCGCGGCCTGCGCCCCGTGGCTGGAGGCCCCGCACGCCAACTGGGCGCCCGAGGACTTCGACCAGGCCGCCTGGGAGGCCATCGCCCCGTACGCGCAGACGCGGGTCACGGTCCTGTCCGACATCACCGCCAACGTCGACTTCCTCTTCCGGGACGCCCCCGCCGAGGACGAGGCGTCCTGGAACAAGGCGATGAAGGAAGGCTCCGACGCCCTGCTGCGCACGGCCCGCGCCAAGCTCGCCGACGCCGACTGGAGCAGCGCGGACGCGCTCAAGGAGGCCGTCCTGGCCGCCGGCGAGGAGCATGGCCTCAAGCTCGGCAAGGCCCAGGCGCCGGTCCGCGTAGCGGTCACCGGCCGCACCGTCGGCCTCCCCCTCTTCGAGTCCCTCCAGATCCTCGGCCGCGACCGCACGCTGCCGCGCATCGACGCGGCGCTGGCCAAGCTGACGGCCTGACCTCACGCCCATAGGTACGGGCCCGGAAGCCGCACACCGGTTTCCGGGCCCGTACGCGTATGGGGTGTCAGGGTCAGAGGGCCACCAGGCCGATGACGTTGATCACGACGTAAGGGATGAAGCCGCCTTTGAAGGTGGCTGACCAACTGTTGTCCCGATTGTTCATCGCGAGCGGGTTGAATGAATTGCGGCTGAGTCGCTTCTCCAACTCATCCAGCGAGGCCCGCTGCGGGGTGGCCAGGACCGTCTTGCGCCGAGCCGCCCGATCCGCGTACCTGATCGCATACGCACTCACGGACACCTCCCCGCGTCGATGGGGTTGTTGTCGGCGTCGTAGGCGTCGCCCTCCGCGTCCCGGAAGACCATGCCCTCGGTGTCCCCCTCCGCCATACGCTTGACGGTCTGTTCCACATGGTCCAGATACCCGGGAGTGGCGCAGGCGCAGGCAAAGGGAAACCACCTGTCCAGGACATCGTCCAGCGCCGCCTGGTCGAAGTCAGCGGCCGCACTGAGACACTCCTGCTCGAACCCCTGCAACCAGTCGGGTCGCCGCTGGAGCGCCGTACGGATGGCTTCCGGAGTTCTCTCGCAGGAGCCCGGGTCGACTTCGCGGGTCATGTCGGCGACCTCCGGTGGGTGAGGGACGGGGGGACGAGCGTGCCCACCGTAGAGGGGTGCGGCCACCGATCGCATCCGGGACGCGCGTTGCGACGAGCGCGGGCCGACCGGTGAGCACCCGTGACCGCGCTTGCCCGGTCGCTCACTCAACGCGACCATCCACATCCGTGACGAGAGCCGGCCACACGAGACTGCCCACACTGCCCGGTCGCAGGGAGATCAGCTGGGCGGCGCGTTCGGGCCTCCGTACGGACATCCGGAACCCGGCGCCCGCAGCGGTGACGTCTGCACTTCCGTCCTCGTACGCGAGCCCCCAGGCGGCGACATGGGCGTCACGCTCGCCGTCTGCGGCGGCGTACTCCTCGACCACGGCGAAGAGGCGGGGAGCGGTGGCGGTTACCAGGGCGTGGATCTCCTGGTCGAAGCCGTCGGGGGGATCGGGGAGGGGCGGGCGTGAGGATACGGTGGGCATGGCAAGTCTCCTCTCTGTCACGGGAGTTACTGTGTTAGAACGATACGCAGAAACGTATAGATCTATGCTTTAACTTGGGGAAGTTATACGCAGTTCGCTCGTGTGGGGGACACGTGAGTTCTCTGTGCGAGCGCAGAAGGGAGAAGTTGTGGCAGCCATCGGTCCGCCCACGCAGCGACAGCGTCGCCTGGGGGTCGAGCTGCGCAAACTGCGCGAACGAGCCGGTTTGAGCTCGACGGCGGGAGCCGCACACATCGGCGTACAACAGGCCCGCATGAGCATGATCGAGGCCGGAAGGCATGGGGTCAGTGCCGACCGTGTACGAGCGTTGGCAAGCGCCTACAGCTGTGATGACAACGCCTTGGTCGAGGCCCTGGCAGCCATGACCGGGCGCCGCAGTCGCAGCTGGTGGGACGAGTATCGCGAGCTACTGCCGGCCGCTTTGGTGGAGGTTGCTGAGCTTGAGGCAGGTGCCGCTTCGCTGAACGTGGGTGTGGTGGTGACCATGCCGGGGCTGATTCAGACCGTCGATCACGCCCGTGCCGCATTCCGCCAGAGCGTTCCGGCGCTGCGCCCACACGAGATCGAGCACCGAGTGTCGTTCCGCGTCAAGCGTCAGGCGGTCCTCTTCGGTCAACCGCTGATGTCGTATGTGGCGATCGTGCACGAGGCCGCCTTGCGTATGCGCGCCGGTACGCCCGAGATCATGCGTGATCAGCTCCGACACTTGGTCGAGATGAGTGAACGCGAGAACATCAAAGTCCTCGTTGTGCCCTTTGACCAGGTGGATTTCCCCGCTTCGGGTCAGCCGATCAGCTATGCGTGGGGGCCGGTTCGGCAGCTGGACACAGTCCTTCTGGACTCCGATCACGGATGTGAGTTTCTGGACGCCGAGGCGCAGTTGGGGCGCTATCGGTCGGTCCTTGAACGGATGGAGTCATGTGCTCTCCCCGCAGGCAAGAGCCGTGACTTCATACATCGCGTGGCCAAGGAGCTCTGAGGGGGCGAAAGTGATCACCTATGCCTGGCAGAAGTCCTCGTACAGCACAGAGGGAGCCAACTGCGTCAATATCGCGGCGGCTCCGGACGGAACGGTCTGTCTCCGGGAGAGCGACGCCCCCGATGTGGTCCTGTCCATGGCCTCGGTTGGTCTGCGAGGGCTTTTCGCCGCGATCAAGGGCGACCGGCTGGGCAGTCCGCCCCGGTAATTGGCGTCACCTTGCCGAGGATGACCTGTGAGTATGCGTGGGGCGGGTCCGCAGTCGGACACCGTTCTTCTGGACTCCGATCACGGGTGCGATCTCCTGGATGCCGAAGCGCGGCTGGCCAGGTACCGGTGTGTTCTGGACCGTATGGAGGCGTGCGCTCTCTCCAGCGGTAGGAGTCGCGACTTCATCCGACGAGCCGTGCGGAACACCTAACGAGGAGCCGAGATGAACAGCTTTGGCTGGCAGAAGTCTTCCTACAGCAATCAGGGAGCCAACTGCGTCAATGTCGCAGCCGCTCCGGACGGCACGGTCCGTCTCCGGGAGAGCGACGCTCCCGATGCGGTCCTGTCCATAGCGCTGGGTGGTCTGCGAGGGCTGCTCGCCGCGATCAAGGGTGACCGGCTGGGCAGTCCGCCCCGGTAACCGGGGTCACCTTGCCGAGGATGGCGCCAGGGAAGCCCCGAAGTGGGGGATGGCCGCACTGACGCGGGCGCCGCCCCCCCCAAGCCGTCCAGTCATCGGTAGCGTCGGCCGTATGCCGATCCGCGCTGTTCTCTGGGATATCGACGACACCATCTTCGACTACGCCACGGCCGACCGCACCGGAGCGCTGGAGCATCTGCGGGCTGAGGGGCTGCTGGGTGCGGGTGTGGCGGAGGAGGTGGCGCTCGGGCGGTGGCGGGAGGTCACGGAGTTTCACTGGGCGCGGTTCGCGGCCAGGGAAGTGGATTTTCAGGGGCAGCGCAGGGGGCGGGTGCGGTCGTTTCTGGGGGAGGGGGCCAGTGATGCCGAGGCGGATGCGTGGTTCGCGCGTTATATGCGGCATTACGAGGCCGCCTGGGCGCTGTTTCCGGACGCCGTTCCCGCGATCGACGGGCTCACCCCCGGATATCGGCACGGGGTGCTGTCGAATTCCAGCGCCTTCAATCAAGACCGCAAACTGCGCGTGCTCGGGGTGCGCGAACGGTTCGAGGTGCTGGTCTGCGCCGCCGAGCTGGGTGTCAGCAAGCCGGAGGCCGGCGCGTTCCGCGCGGCGTGCGAGGCGCTCGGGCTGCCGCCCGGCGAGGTCGCGCACGTCGGGGACAAGATCGACATCGATGCGTGCGGGGCACGGGACGCCGGGCTCACCGGCATCTGGCTGGATCGCGGTGGTGTTCCCGGCGATGCCCCCGGCGGGCTGCCGGCGGGGGTGACCGGGGTGCATCGGATCACCGGCCTCGACCAGCTCTCCTGTCTGCTGCGGGGCGATACCCGTTTTGGAGCGTCGACGCCGATCGGGTAATGTTCTTCCTGCGCCGCCCGAGCGGGCCGAGAGGCCGGAGCGGACAGCGCAAGCCAAGCAAGGCCCTTCAAGGGGTTGTGTTTTGGTGGGCTATGGTGTAATTGGCAGCACGAGGGTTTCTGGTTCCCTTAGTCTAGGTTCGAGTCCTGGTAGCCCAGCAAGAGATCATCATTACGGGGTCTCTTGTATTCTGCAGTGCGAGCCCCCGTTGTGTAGCGGCCTAGCACGCCGCCCTCTCAAGGCGGTAGCGCCGGTTCGAATCCGGTCGGGGGTACAGATCCTTTCTCTCCGTCGCCTCCGGGTCGCTCCCGGATGCGACGACGCAAGGATCGCTAGGGCCCCCGTTGTGTAGCGGCCTAGCACGCCGCCCTCTCAAGGCGGTAGCGCCGGTTCGAATCCGGTCGGGGGTACTGGTCTATACCATGGGCTATGGTGTAATTGGCAGCACGAGGGTTTCTGGTTCCCTTAGTCTAGGTTCGAGTCCTGGTAGCCCAGCTTCGGATCGTCGAAATCGGACATCTGAAAACACGCAGACGCGAGTCTGTACGCTAGCCCCCGTTGTGTAGCGGCCTAGCACGCCGCCCTCTCAAGGCGGTAGCGCCGGTTCGAATCCGGTCGGGGGTACGCAATTGAGACGCCCTCCGCGTAAGCGGGGGGCTTTTCCATGCGCACCTTCCGCTGCGCGTGTGCCGGGCTCGATAATCCAGGCATGGCCCAAGCCGACGGTGCGCGTCGCAAGGTTCCGGTGGGAAAGCTGCGCCCGGGCGACCACGCCTGCCTGCTCTTCGCCTCGGAGGAGGAGCGGGTCTCCGTCCTGCGGGGCTTCCTGGTCGGCGGGTTGCGGGCCGCCCACAAGATCCTCTATCTGGCCGGCAGCGACGGGCCGTACAGCGCCAGCGAACTGATGAGGCGTCACCAGATCGCGGAGGCCGCGATGGGCGCCAACGGTCAGGTCGAGATCGTCGACATCACCCAACTCTGTCTTGGCGACGGCCTCTTGGACCCCGACGCGACACTTGTCCGGCTGCGCGCCGCCTGCGACCGCGCCCGTTCCCAGGGCTACCGCACGCTGCGCATCGCGGGCGACCCGGGCGGCGCGCCCTACGAGGCGTACGACCGCGGGCGGCTGCTGCGCTACGAGGCGCTGCTGGCCGAGGAGTTCCGGACCAGGGACATGCTCACCGTGTGCCAGTACGACCTGAGCCGCTGCGACGAAGAGGCCGCGGACGCCGTCGAGTCGGCCCACCCCTGGAGCGTCGAAGTGGATCCCCTCGTACAGACCGCCGAGTTGGTCGTCGTGCGTACGTACCGTCCGCCGGGGCTGCGCATCGAGGGTGTGGTGGACGCCGCCGCGCACCGGCACGTCAGGGAAGCCCTGCAGACGATCGCCGCCGTGCGGGGCGACGTCCGGCTGGAGATGTCGCGGGTGGAGTTCCTCGACCTCGAAGGGCTGCGGCTGCTGATGGCGTTCGCCCGCGCCCGCGCCGCGCGCCACTACAGCGTGGAGCTGACGGGGCTGCTGCCGCACCTGCTCCAGGTCATCACGCTCATCGGCTGGGACCGCACCCCCGGCCTGCGGCTGGCGGCGGCCCATGCCTACTGACCTCCCCGCGTCCGACGGCTTCGCCCACCACGCCTGCCTCTACGGCTCGGACGACGAATTCCTGGCGATGGCGGTACCGTTCGCCGAGCGGGGGCTGGCGGTGGGGGAGCCGGTGCTGGCCGCGACCACGGCCGCCAACATCACCGCGCTGCGGGCCGCGCTCGGCGGGCGGGCGTACGCGCTGGACACCGCCGAGACCGCCTTCTTCGGCCGCCGCCCGGTGGAGCGGGTCTCCGCCTTCCTGCGGTACCACGCGCGCCGCGCGGTGCCGGGCCGCCGGATGCGGATGATCGCCGAGCCCGTGTGGAGCGGGAAGTCCGCCTACCAGGTCGCCGAGTGGCAGCGGATGGAGGCCGGGCTCAATGTGCTGCTGGCCGACCTGCCGGTGTGGATGATCTGCCCGTACGACACGCGGGCCGTGCCGGACCGGGTGGCGACGGCCGCCCGGGCCACCCATCCGGGGCTGGTGGACGGCGCGCGGCTGCTGCCGTGCGCCGATTACGCCGCGCCCGACGAGTACGCGGTGGCCGTCGCGCCCGATCTGCCGTCCCCGCCGGCCGGCGCGGTGGGGCTCGGCCCGACCGCCGACGCCTCCGCCGTCCGCCGCTTCGCGCGCGAACGCGCCGCGGCGGCCGGGCTGTCCGGCCCCCGGCTCTCGCTCGCCGAACTCTCCGTCCACGAGGCGGCTAGCTATCTGCTGGCCGCCCCGGGGGCCCGCGTCTCGGTCCGGATATGGGCGGAACCGGGCGTCCTGGCCTGCGAACTGCTCCGGCGCGCGGCGGGCGGCGGGCCGCCGCCGGTCTTCGCCGGCTTCCACCCGCCCGGCGCCGCCCCGGACGCCGCGGACGGCCTCTGGCTCGCGCGCAGCCTGTGCGAGTACATGGAGATCCGCGGCGACGGCCCGTGGGCGCGCATCGCCCTGCACATCGCGGGCCCGCGCGACGCCGAGCGTCTGTGACGGCGGCGGCGCGGGTCGTAGGGGCGGCGCGGGGCGTATGTACGGCGCGGGGCGTACGGGCGGCGCTGGGCGTACGTACGGTACGTACCGAGCGGGCCGCGCAACCCGTACGGGCACGCGGCCGCGGTACGGACCGCCGTCCCCTCACCCCGTGCGGCGAAGTGCCTCGCTGAGCCGCGCCGCCGCGTCGATGACGGCCTGGGCGTGCATCCGGCCCGGGTGGCGGGTCAGGCGCTCGATGGGGCCGGACACCGAGACGGCGGCGACCACGCGGTTGGACGGGCCCCGGACGGGCGCGGAGACCGACGCGACGCCCGGCTCGCGCTCGCCGATGGACTGGGCCCAGCCCCGGCGGCGTACGCCCGAGAGCGCGGTCGCCGTGAAGCGCGCGCCCTGGAGCCCGCGGTGGAGCCGCTCGGGCTCCTCCCAGGCCATGAGCACCTGGGCCGCCGAGCCCGCCTTCATCGGCAGCGTCGAGCCGACCGGCACCGTGTCCCGCAGCCCCGAGAGCCGCTCCGCGGCCGCCACGCAGATCCGCATCTCGCCCTGCCGGCGGTAGAGCTGGGCGCTCTCGCCCGTCACGTCCCGCAGGTGGGTGAGGACCGGACCGGCCGTGGCCAGCAACCGGTCCTCGCCCGCCGCCGCGGAGAGTTCGCTCAGCCGCGGGCCGAGGATGAACCGGCCCTGCATGTCCCTGGCCACCATCCGGTGGTGCTCAAGGGCCACCGCGAGGCGGTGCGCCGTGGGGCGCGCGAGCCCGGTGGCCGCGACCAGTCCGGCAAGAGTGGCCGGGCCCGACTCCAGAGCGCTCAATACCAGAGCCGCCTTGTCGAGAACGCCGACGCCGCTAGAGTTGTCCATGAAACGATACTCGCGTCTCACACTGTGAAACGCAAGTTCAATTTTCTCCGAGAAGCGCCAACCTGAACGGCACCACCCCGCAGACATACGAGTTGGGTCGGCAGCGACGCCGGCCGGAGGGACAGCGATGGGACGGACACTGGCGGAGAAGGTATGGGACGACCACGTCGTCACGCGCGCCGAGGGCGAGCCCGACCTCCTCTTCATCGATCTCCACCTGCTGCACGAGGTGACCAGCCCGCAGGCGTTCGACGGCCTCCGCAAGGCCGGCCGCACGGTCCGCCGCCTGGACCTCACCATCGCGACAGAGGACCACAACACCCCCACGCTCGACATCGACAAGCCGATCGCGGACCCCGTCTCCCGCGCCCAGTTGGAGACGCTGCGCAAGAACTGCGCGGAGTTCGGCGTGCGGCTGCACCCGCTCGGCGACGTCGAGCAGGGCGTGGTCCATGTGGTGGGCCCCCAGCTCGGCCTCACTCAGCCCGGCACCACCGTGGTCTGCGGCGACAGCCACACCTCCACGCACGGCGCGTTCGGCGCGCTCGCGTTCGGCATCGGCACCAGCCAGGTCGAGCATGTGCTGGCCACCCAGACGCTGCCGCTGGCGCCCTTCAGGACCATGGCGATCACCGTCGAGGGCGAGCTGGCCGACGACGTCACCGCCAAGGACCTGATCCTCGCCGTCATCGCCCGCATCGGCACGGGCGGCGGCCAGGGCTACGTCATCGAGTACCGCGGCCCGGCCATCGAGAAGCTCTCGATGGAGTCCCGGATGACCATCTGCAACATGTCGATCGAGGCGGGCGCCCGGGCCGGCATGATCGCCCCGGACGCGACCACCTTCGACTACCTGAAGGGCCGGGCGCACGCCCCGCGGGGCGCCGACTGGGACGCGGCGGTCGAATACTGGAGGACGCTGCGCACGGACGACGACGCGGTCTTCGACCACGAGGTGGTCATCGACGCCGCCGAACTCGCGCCGTTCGTCACCTGGGGGACCAACCCCGGCCAGGGCGCGCCGCTGTCGGCCCGGGTCCCCGACCCCGGTTCGTACGAAGACGCTTCGGAGCGGTTCGCCGCCGAAAAGGCCCTGGAATACATGGGGTTGACGGCGGGTCAGGCGCTGCGCGACATCACCGTGGACACCGTCTTCGTAGGTTCATGCACCAACGGCCGGATCGAGGACCTGCGCGCCGCGGCCGCCGTCATGGACGGCCGCCGGGTCGCCGACGGCGTCCGCATGCTGGTCGTGCCGGGCTCCGTACGGGTCTCGCTGGAGGCCGTGGCGGAGGGGCTGGACAAGGTGTTCACCGCGGCCGGGGCCGAATGGCGGCACGCCGGGTGCTCGATGTGCCTGGGCATGAACCCGGACCAGCTCGCCCCCGGCGAGCGCTCCGCGTCCACCTCCAACCGCAACTTCGAGGGCAGGCAGGGCAAGGGCGGACGCACCCATCTGGTCTCCCCGCAGGTCGCCGCCGCCACCGCGGTGCTCGGCCATCTGGCCTCGCCCGCGGACCTGTCCGACGCCCCGACTCTCGTGGAGGCCTGAGCGCCATGGAAGCTTTCACCACGCACACCGGCCGGGCCGTGCCGCTGCGCCGCAGCAACGTGGACACCGACCAGATCATTCCCGCGCACTGGCTGAAGAAGGTCACCCGGGACGGCTTCGAGGACGGGCTCTTCGAGGCGTGGCGCAAGGACCCGGAGTTCGTGCTCAACCGGCCCGAGCGGGCGGGCGCCTCGGTTCTGGTGGCCGGATCCGACTTCGGCACCGGCTCCTCCCGCGAACACGCCGTATGGGCGCTCCAGAACTACGGCTTCCAGGCGGTCGTCTCCGCCCGCTTCGCCGACATCTTCCGCGGCAACTCGCTGAAGAACGGTCTGCTGACCGTCGTGCTCCCGCAGGAGACGGTCGAGAAGCTGTGGAAGCTCACCGAGGAGGACCCCACGGCGGAGGTCACCGTGGACCTCGTCACCCGCCAGGTGAGGGCCGAAGGCATCACGGCTGATTTTGCGCTTGACGAGAACGCACGTTGGAGGCTGCTGGAAGGGCTGGACGACATCAGCCTGACCCTCCGGCAGGACGCCGAAATCGCGGCGTATGAAGGGAAGCGGCCCGTTTTCAAGCCCTCCACGACCCTCGTCTGAGGCTCCTGCCAAGACCCCGATTTCCGCTGTTCGTCTGGTGTTTGACATGATGCGCCCCCTGTCTTCGGACAGGGGGCGCATCGGTTTGTTGAGGCCCCGTGAAGCGACAACTCGCCTCAGATGGCACAATCGGTGCATGGAACGCGACAGCCAACTCAAGCTCTACGGGCTCGTTGCCGACCAACTAAAGGAAGCGCACACAAGGGTGCGCACACTGCAAGTCCCGGAGGGCGTACGGATGGCGCTGTCCCGGAAGCTGCTGGCCATCACGGCTGCGGCGAAGCACGATCTCTCAGGCGCGGCAAAGCGTCTGGACCGGTTGATGAACGACCTCGACGAGGGCCGTTTCCCCCCAGAACGCGACACCGACGGAACTCCGTGATGGTCGAGTTCGTTGCGGCACAAGGGTGATTAGACCGTTTCGTGTTTGATTTGCGGTATATATCTGCCTAACGTGCGAAAAGGCTGGAACGCATTCGTTCCAGCAATGTCTCCGAAGGGGAAGACGTGAACAAGGCGCAGCTCGTTGAAGCGATTGCCGACAAGGTAGGCGGCCGTCAGCAGGCCGCAGACGCTGTCGACGCGGTACTCGACGCGATCGTCCGTGCAGTTGTCTCCGGTGACCGGGTCTCGGTCACCGGCTTCGGCTCGTTCGAGAAGGTCGACCGCCCGGCCCGTTACGCCCGCAACCCGCAGACGGGTGAGCGGGTGCGGGTCAAGAAGACCTCCGTCCCCCGCTTCCGCGCGGGTCAGGGCTTCAAGGACCTGGTGAGCGGCTCGAAGAAGCTCCCGAAGAACGACGTGGCCGTCAAGAAGGCCCCCAAGGGCAGCCTCTCGGGCGGATCTTCCACCCGCACGACCGCCAAGGCCGCGGCCAAGAAGGCCACCGCCAAGAAGGCGACGGCGAAGAAGACCACCGCGAAGAAGACCACCGCGACGCCCGCGAAGAAGACCACGGCGACCGCCAAGAAGGCGGCGACCAAGGCCACCACCGCGAAGAAGGCGGCGCCCGCCAAGAAGGCCACGGCCACCAAGGCCGCCGCCAAGAAGGCCACGCCG
The DNA here is from genome assembly GCF_056434425.1 of Streptomyces sp. NPDC044033. NCBI lineage: Bacteria > Bacillati > Actinomycetota > Actinomycetes > Kitasatosporales > Streptomycetaceae > Streptomyces > Streptomyces sp. NPDC044033. The sequence goes on from NZ_JBWKFF010000010.1 coordinate 133,100, forward strand.
GCGAAGAAGGCGGCGACGGTCAAGAAGGCGACCGCGAAGAAGACGGCGCCCGCCAAGAAGGCCACGGCCACCAAGGCCCCGGCGCGCAAGACCACCGCGCGCAAGACCACCGCCAAGAAGGCCACTGCCAAGAAGAAGTAAGGGCGGCGACAGCAAAGAGCGTCCCGCGCCGGGCCGGGCTCCCTCCGGGGAGACCGGCCCGCGGCGTGCGCTCGACACGCCCGAAAGCGCCCGGGAACGCCCGGCCGAACGGCTCAGAGGGTTCAGAAGGTCTGGAGGGTCACCAACGTCACCCGGCGCTCGGCGGCCGGGGCCTTTTCGGAGCCCTTTTCCGGGGCCTCTTCCGGGTCCCGACCCTCTTCCGGGGGCGCGATCTCGATCCGCACCCGCTGCCCCGGACGCAGCAGCCGCAGCCCTCCCGCGTCGAACGCCGCCGCGTCGAACGGCAGCGGCGTGCCGTCGTCCAGGAGAACGCTCCCGCTGCGGGTCTCGAAGTCGTATGTGTACGCGGTCGCCTGCATAGGACAAAGCTTAGAGCCCGGGTCCGACAGAGCGCGCCCGCACGCCCTAATCGGCTATCAGCAGGCCCGCCGCGGCCTCGGTGGTACGGGCCCCCGCGCCCAGCGCCAGCGCGGCCCGCAAATCCTGCGGCGTATCCACGTCCTGACGTACCGAATCGACTCCGTCGAGCAGGATCTCGGCAGCTCCGGACGCCCGGTGCCGCGCCCGGGAGAGACCTTCGAAAGCCGGTGCCAGCATCACTCCGGGAGCGGCCGAGAGCAGCGTTGTGCCGATTCCCGCGGCATCGGCGAGAAAAGCGCGCGGAAAAGCGGCGGCCGCGTTCAGTACCCGGGTCAGCTCATCCGGCCGCAAAGCGGGGAGATCCGCGTTGAGCGTCACGACCCCGGATTCCGGGGCCCATGCCCGTACGGCGTCCGCGCCGTGGGCGAGCGCCGCGTTCAGGCCGCCGCCCGGTGGCTCCGGTACGATCCGCGCGCCGAGGTCCGCCAGCCGCTGTCCGGCCAGCTGATCATCCGTGACGACCACCACACCGGCCACCGGCCGCGCCGCCAGCGCGGCCGCCACCGTGTCGAGGGCGAACGCGAGCGCGAGAGCGGGCCGCAGGCCGTCCCCCCTTGCTCCAGCGGCCCCGGAGAGGCGGCTTTTGGCCTGCGCCAAGGATTTCAGCGGCACCACAACGGTCCAGACCACACCCGCTCCGTCTCTTCGCATCGCCCTCATTGTCACCTGCTGCCGCAGTCGCCCGGAGGGCGCGGGGTTACCGTGTTCTCGACAGACCGGGTACCTGGGGCGACACTTGTGCGGCCCCCGGGATCGCAGCAGACCCGATCCATCCCAGGTCCAAAGAGAAGGGTGTCCGAGTGTCCCGCCACAGAATCGGCTTCTGGTACCGCTTTACGGCGGTGTTGGCGAAACCGCCGCTTGTGGTTCTGTTCAAGCGGGACTGGCGCGGAATGGAGCACATTCCCGCGGACGGCGGATTTATCACCGCGGTCAACCACAACTCGTATCTGGACCCGCTGTCCTATGCGCACTTCCAGTACAACACCGGCCGCGTACCGCGCTTCCTCGCCAAGTCCGGACTCTTCAAGACGACCTTCGTGGGAACGCTGCTGCGCGGCACCGGCCAGATTCCGGTCTACCGCCAGTCGACCGACGCCGCCGTCGCCTTCCGCGCCGCCGTCCAGGCCATCGAGAGCGGCGAATGCGTGGCCTTCTACCCCGAGGGCACGCTGACCCGCGACCCCGACCTGTGGCCCATGCAGGGCAAGACCGGGGCCGCCCGCGTCGCGCTGCTGACCAAGGCGCCCGTCATCCCCGTGGCGCAATGGGGCGCCCACGCGGCCATGCCGCCGTACGCCAAGGAGAAGAAGCTCCGGCTCTTCCCCCGCAAGACGCTCAAGGTGCTGGCCGGCCCGCCCGTCGACCTCTCCGAGTACTACGGGCAGGACCCGACCGCCGAGGTGCTCCGCCGGGCCACCGACACCATCATGGCCGCCATCACCGAACTCCTCGCCGAGCTCCGCCAGGAGCCCGTGCCCGCGGAGCCGTACGACCACAAGCAGGCGCGCGCCGAAGCCCGCCGCAAGGCCCTGCACGCCAAGGAGAACGACGAGTGACGCGCTGCGCCGTATACGGCACCGGATCCTGGGGCACCGCCTTCGCGATGGTGCTCGCCGACGCGGGCTGCGAAGTGACGATGTGGGGCCGCCGCGCCGACCTCGTCGAGGCCGTCAACACCGGCCGCAGCAACCCCGACTACCTCCCCGGTGTCCGGCTCCCCGACGCCGTACGGGCCACCACCGACCCCGCGGCCGCCGCCCGCGACGCGGAGTTCACCGTCCTCGCCGTGCCCTCCCAGACGCTGCGCGAGAACCTCTCCCAGTGGTCCCCGCTGCTGGCCCCCGACACCGTCCTCGTCTCGCTGATGAAGGGCGTGGAGCTCGGCACCGCCAAGCGGATGAGCGAGGTCATCGCGGAGGTCGGCAAGGCCGCCCCGGAGCGGGTCGCGGTGCTCACCGGCCCCAACCTCGCCAAGGAGATCGCCGCCCGGCAGCCCGCCGCCGCCGTCGTCGCCTGCCCCGACGAGTCGGTCGCCCAGCGGCTCCAGGCCGCCTGCCACACCCCGTACTTCCGCCCGTACACCAACACGGACGTGGTCGGCTGCGAGCTCGGCGGCGCGGTCAAGAACGTCATCGCCCTCGCCGTGGGCATCGCCGACGGCATGGGCCTCGGCGACAACGCCAAGGCGTCCCTCATCACCCGCGGACTGGCCGAAACCACCCGGCTGGGGCTGGCGATGGGCGCCGACGCGCACACCTTCGCCGGCCTCGCGGGCATGGGCGACCTCGTCGCCACCTGCTCCTCGCCGCTCTCCCGCAACCACACCTTCGGCACCAACCTCGGCCGCGGCATGACGCTGGAGGAGACCATCGCGGTCACCAAGCAGACCGCGGAGGGCGTCAAGTCCTGCGAGTCGGTGCTGGATCTGGGCCGCCGCCACGATGTCGACATGCCGATCACCGAAACGGTCGTCGGCATCGTCCACGAGGGCAAGCCGCCGCTCGTCGCGCTCAAGGAGCTGATGTCCCGATCCGCCAAGGCGGAGCGGCACTGACGCGCGGTCTGTCAACAGGTAGTCTCGACGCGATATGAGCAGCGACAACCCTCCCCAGAGCCCTGCGCAGAGCCGGAAACCGCGCGTCGCCGTCGTCTTCGGCGGGCGCAGCTCCGAGCACGCGATCTCCGTCGTCACCGCCGGCGCCGTGCTGCGCGCCATCGACCGCACCAAGTACGACGTGCTGCCGATCGGCATCACCACGGACGGCCGTTGGGCGCTGACCGCCGACGACCCCGAGCGGATGGCGATCACCGACCGGCGGCTGCCGTCCGTCGAGCAGCTCGCCGAGTCCCAGGACGGCGCCGTGGTGCTGTCCGCCGACCCGACCTCGCGCGAGATCGTCTACACCGAACCGGGCGCCGTGCCCAAGGCGCTGGGCGACGTCGACGTCGTCTTCCCCGTGCTGCACGGCCCGTACGGCGAGGACGGCACCCTCCAGGGGCTGCTGGAGCTCGCCGGGGTGCCCTATGTCGGCTCCGGCGTCCTCGCGTCCGCCGTCGGGCAGGACAAGGAGTACATGAAGCGCGTCTTCACCTCCTTCGGGCTGGCCGTCGGTCCCTACGAGGTGATCCGGCCGCGCGAGTGGGAGAAGGACCGCGACGCCGCCCGCCGGAAGATCGCGGACTTCGCCGGCGACCACGGCTGGCCGCTGTTCATCAAGCCCGCCCGCGGCGGCTCCTCCATGGGCATCACCAAGGTCGACGGCTTCGAGGGCCTCGACGAGGCCATCGAGGAGGCCCGCCGCCACGACCCGAAGATCATCGTGGAGGCGCTGCTGCGGGGCCGCGAGATCGAGTGCGGGGTGCTGGAGTTCGAGGACGGGCCGCGCGCGAGCGTGCCCGCCGAGATCCCGCCGGTCTCCAGCCACGACTTCTACGATTTCGAGGCGAAGTACATCGACTCCTCTCCCGGTCTGGTGCCCGCGCCGCTCACCGCCGAGCAGACCGAGCGGGTCCGGGAACTGGCCGTACGGGCCTTCGACGCGGCGTCCTGCGAGGGCCTGGTGCGCGCGGACTTCTTCCTCGGCGAGGACGGCGAGTTCGTGATCAACGAGATCAACACGCTGCCCGGTTTCACGCCCATCTCGATGTACCCGCGGATGTGGCAGGAGAGCGGCGTCAGCTACCCGGAGCTGGTGGACCTGCTCGTACAGGCCGCGCTGCGCCGCACCACGGGGCTGCGCTGAACCACGGGGCCGCGGCCGCGCCGAGCGCTGTCAGATCCCCGTCGGCACGGTCCGCCGCACGGCGTCGGCGAAGTCGGTGAGCGCGCTCACGTCACCGGCTTCGCCCGTGTACTTCCGCGGGATGACGACCTCGACGGACGCCTTGCGCAGCGTCGTGGTGGCGCGGACGCCCCCGTCCTTGAGCCGCTCGGGCAGCCATGCGACGCCGTTGAGTTCCATGGCGTCCGCGCTGGGGTTGTAGTGTTCGTTGCCGGGCGTGAGGATCTTGGGCCGCGGCCCCCCGCAGCGCAGTTCGATGGCCGGATCGCCCCAGGCCGCGGTGTAATCCGAGGCAGGCACCGTCGTCCGCCGCTTCATTCCGTTCACGGCATCGGGGAGCTTCGCGTGCAACGCCCGGCAGTACCCGGCCTCCGCCGCCGACGGCGAGGGGGCGCTCACCTCCGCGGTGTCGCCGGTGAACGAGCAGCCGGCAGCGGTCAGTACGGCGACGACGGGCAGCCAGGCGCGCGGGCGGATGGAAAATCTCACCGGCCGAGCATACGGGGGGACTAGATATGGACCACCGGGCAGGTCAGTGTGCGGGTGATGCCATCCACTTGCTGGATCCTGGCGACCACCATGCGGCCGAGTTCGTCCACGGTCTCGGCCTGGGCGCGGACGATCACGTCATACGGACCGGTCACGTCCTCGGCCTGTATCACGCCTGCGATCTTCGCGATGACTTCGGCCACGGTCGACGCTTTGCCGACCTCGGTCTGGATCAGGATGTACGCCTGTACCACGGAACCTCCTGGGCGGCGACGAGGATCATGTGGGGAGAAGAGACGCCACGGTACCGCGTCGCCGCACGGCGCGGGGAGACCCGCGCGGCCTGCGCGGCGCGGGGATCAGCGGAGCACGAGTGCGAAGGGGCAACTGGATGAAGGGCACCGTGGGCGAGTTGGGGGAGTTCGGGCTCATCAGAGAGCTCACTTCGCGGCTCACCACCACCCCGGCGGTACGGCTCGGACCGGGAGACGACGCGGCGGTGGTGGCGGCCCCCGACCGGCGCGTAGTGGCCAGTACGGACCTGCTGCTGGAGGGACGGCACTTCCGCCGCGACTGGTCCACCGCCTACGACGTCGGCCGTAAGGCCGCCGCGCAGAACCTCGCGGACATCGCCGCGATGGGCGCGGTGCCCACCGCCGTCCTGCTCGGCCTCGTCGTCCCCGCCGAACTCTCCGCCACCTGGCCGACCGAGCTGATGGACGGCATCCGCGACGAATGCCAGGTCGCCGGCGCGGCCGTGGTCGGCGGCGACGTGGTGCGCGGCGAGACGATCACCGTGGCCATCACCGCCCTGGGCGACCTGCGCAACCACGAACCCGTCACCCGTTCCGGCGCCCAGCCCGGCGACGTGGTCGCCGTCACCGGCTGGCTCGGCTGGTCCGCTGCCGGGCACGCGGTGCTCTCCCGCGGCTTCCGCTCCCCGCGCGCCTTCGTCGAGGCGCACCGCAGGCCCGAACCGCCGTACCACGCGGGCCCCGCGGCCGCCGGGCTCGGCGCCACCGCCATGACCGACGTCAGCGACGGCCTCATCGCCGACCTCGGGCACATCGCCGAGTCCAGCAAGGTCCGGATCGACCTGCACACGGCCGCGATCGACGTGCCCAGCCAGATGCACGACATCGGGCAGGCCGTCGGCGTCGACCCGCTGCACTGGGTGCTCGGCGGGGGAGAGGACCACGCGATCGTGGCGACCTTCCCGCCGGACGTGAAGCTGCCCGCGCGCTGGCAGGTGATCGGCGAGGTGCTCCACCCGTCCGCGCTGCCGCAGGTGACCGTGGACGGCGCGCCCTGGGACAAGGTCGGCGGCTGGGACCACTTCGGGGACCTGGAGACGGACGAGTAGCACCGACGAGTAGATTCGCCGGTATGCCAAGCGAGACCTCCACACCGCCACGCGTGCTCACCGTCGCCGGATCGGACTCCGGCGGCGGTGCCGGCATCCAGGCCGACCTCAAGACGATGCTCGCGCTCGGCGTGCACGGCATGAGCGTGCTCACCGCCGTCACGGCGCAGAACTCGCGCGGGGTGCAGGGCGCGTGGCCGCTGCCCGCCGAGGCCGTACGGGCCCAGTTCCGCAGCGTCGTCGACGACATCGGCGCGCAGGCCGTCAAGACCGGCATGCTCGCCTCGGCGGAGCTGGTCGAGACCGTCGCCGACCTGCTCGCCGGCGTCGACGCCCCCGTGGTCGTCGACCCGGTGGGCATCTCCAAGCACGGCGACGCGCTGCTCGCCGTCACCGCGCTCGACGCCGTCCGTACGAAGCTGCTGCCGCTGGCGACCGTGGCCACCCCCAACCTGGACGAGGTGGCGCAGCTCACGGGCGTACGGGTGGCGGCCGAGGACGATCTGCGGCGGGCGGCGGACGCGGTGCTCGGCTACGGGCCCACCTGGGCGCTCATCAAGGGCGGGCACCTCGCGGGCGACGCCGTGGACCTGCTCACGGACGGCGCCGAGGAGCACTGGCTGCGATCCGAACGGCTCGACAACCGGCACACCCACGGCACCGGCTGCACGCTCGCCAGCGCCATCGCCGCCGAGCTGGCCAAGGGGCGCGCGGTCCCGGCGGCGGTGGCCGAGGCGAAGGAGTACGTCACCGGGGCGATAGCGGCCGGCTTCCCGCTGGGCGGCGGCATCGGCCCGGTGGACCACGGGTGGCGCACCCGCTGAGCGGCCTCTCGCCCGCCCGCGGGCGTACGGGGCGACCGGTCGGCCGCGGGCATGCGAAAGGCCGGTCCGTACGGGACGGACCGGCCTTTCAGGCAACCGGAGGGGGCTGCGCCACGACGTAACCGTCGGTGCGAGACCGGCTCACCCCCGCTGGTGCGGGGAGGACCGCTCGCTAGCGCGAGACCTTGCCGGCCTTGATGCACGAGGTGCAGACGTTGAGCCGCTTCGGCGTGCTCCCGACCACTGCACGCACCCGCTGGATGTTGGGGTTCCAACGGCGGGGGGTACGGCGGTGCGAGTGCGAAATAGCGTTGCCGAAGCCCGGCCCCTTGCCGCAGACGTCGCAGTTGGCAGCCACGGGTCACTCCAAAGACTTCAGATGCACTTACGGTGAATTCCCGGCACTCCGGGATCGACAAAGCGTCGATGACCGGTGGTACCAGGGGGAATGGCCTGATTCTCATCAGGCAACCGGAGCAGCATACAACGACCGCTCCCGTACAACGAAACTACCATGACGGCCCTGGCCCCCGCCCCGGGCGACCCGTCGCCCCGGCACTAGCCTGCCGACCTGTGCCCGTGGCCCGCGGGCGGCGCGGACGTGGCGAGCCGGGGCGTATCGGGCCCGGCACGGCGGACCCGGGTGGATCTAGGAGGAGGACGCAGGTGCCGCACACGCTGGACGCCGCCGCGGTACGCACCTGGTGCGCTCTGGCGCTGGACGAGCTCGGCCGGGCCCGTGAGGAGATCGACGCGATCAACGTCTATCCGGTCGCCGACGGGGACACCGGCACCAATCTGTACCTCACCGTCGAATCCGCCGCCCGCGCCGTCGACGCCGCCTTCGACGGCCATGCCGCCACCGAGGCCGTACCCACCCTGGCCGACGCCGTACGGGCCATGGCGCACGGCGCCCTCATCGGGGCGCGCGGCAACTCCGGCACGATCCTGGCGCAGCTGCTGCGGGGCATGGCGCAGGTGCTGTCGCAGGACGGCCCTGACGGCGTCGGCCCGGGGGGCGTACGGGCGGCCGGGACGCGCGACGGGGCCGACGTGCTCCGGCGCGCGCTCCGGCAGGCCGCCGACTCCGCGTACACCGCCGTCGCGCACCCCGTCGAGGGCACCGTGCTCACCGTCGCCGCGGCCGCCGCCGACGCCGCCGGGAAGGCCGAGGGGGGCGGCGCCGACGTGGCGCGCGCCGCCTACCTGGGGGCGCGCACCGCGCTCGACGCGACCCCGGACCAACTCGCCGACCTCCGCCGCGCCGGCGTCGTCGACGCGGGCGGCCGCGGGCTGGTCGCGGTGCTGGGGGCCCTCGTACAGACCCTGGCAGGGGGCCTCCCGGACGCCCGTACGGCCGCGGCCGGCATACCGGCGGCAGCGGGCGCGCGGGGGGCGTGCGACTGCCCGAACGGCGGCCCGCACCCGGCCGAGGACGGGCCCGCCTTCGAGGTGATCTACCTCCTGGAGGCGGACGACGACGCCGTCACGGCGCTGCGGACACGGCTCGACGCCCTGGGCGACTCCCTGGTCGTCGTCGGCGGCGACGGGCTGTGGAACGTCCACGTCCACGTGGACGACGCGGGCGCGGCCGTCGAGGCGGGCATCCAGGCGGGACGGCCGTACCGCATCCGCATCACGCACTTCGGGGCGGACGCCGTACAGGCGCGCGCCGCCGGGCGCCGCGAGGAGCCCGCCGAGGCGGCGGAGCGCCGGCCGCGCGCCCCGCGGGCCGTCGTCGCCGTGGTGCCCGGCGAGGGGCTGGCCGGGCTCTGCGCGGAGGCCGGGGCGACCGTGGTGGCGACCCGGCCGGGGGAGCCGCCCGCCAGCGGCGAACTCGTCGACGCGATCCGGCGCGCGCACGCGCGCGAGGTCGTGCTCCTCCCCAACGCCGCCGACCTGCGGCACACCGCCGCCGCTGCCGCCGAACAGGCCCGCACCGAGGGCGTACGGGTCGCCCTGATCCCCACCCGGTCCGCCGTGCAGGGCATCGCCGCGCTCGCCGTGCACGAGCCCGCCCGCCGCTTCGACGAGGACGTCGTCGCCATGACGTCCGCCGCCGGAGCCACCCGCTACGCGGAACTCGCCGTCGCCGAACGGCAGTCCTGGACCATGGCCGGCGTGTGCCAGGCCGGTGACGTGCTCGGCCTGATCGACGGCGATGTCGCGGTGATCGGCGCCGAACTGGCGGCCACCGCCGAGGCCGTCCTGGACCGGATGCTGGCCGCGGGCGGCGAAATGGTCACCCTGGTGCTCGGCGCGGGGGTGCCGAACGCCGTCGCGGACCGCCTGGAGCGGTACGTACGCGATGGCCACCTCGCCGTCGACACCGTCGTCTACCGCGGCGAGCAGCAGTCCGCGCCGCTGCTCATCGGCATCGAATAGTGCCGCTCGCGGCGGCTCCGGCGGTGGTGGCGCGGCGCTGTCACACCCATGGTGTGCAATGGACCGCGTGCCCGCGCTCGATGAACCACTGAAGAAGATCCTCGGCGGCAACACCGCCAAGGTGATGGCCGAACACCTCGACCTGCACACGGTCGGCGACCTGCTGCACCACTACCCGCGGCGGTACGCGGAGCGGGGCGAGCTGACCCGCCTCGCCGACCTGCCGCTCGACGAGCACGTCACGGTCGTCGCGCAGGTCGCCAAGGCGGCCATGAAGACCTTCAACCACGGCAAGGGCGTCCGCCTGGAGGTCGTGGTGACGGATGGCAGCGGATCGCTGACCCTCGTCTTCTTCGGCAGAGGCGCGTACGCGCGCGAGAAGGAACTGCTGCCGGGGCGCCGGGGCATGTTCGCGGGCAAGGTCTCCGTCTTCAACCGCACCCGCCAGCTCCTGCACCCCGACTACGAACTCCTGGACCGGGAGAGCGGCAACGAGGCCGCCGAGTCCTTCGCCGGCCAGATGGTGCCGATCTACCCGGCGTGCAAGCAGTTCCAGGCGTGGAAGCTCACCAAGGCCGTCTCCACCCTCCTGGACCTCTTCGAGGCGGAGGACTGGGAGCACATCGCCGACCCGCTCCCGGCGGCGCTGCGCGAGAACCGCGCCCTGGCCGAGCTGCCCGACGCCTTCCGCAAGGTCCACCGCCCGCGCACCAAGGCGGACATCGCCTCCGCCCGGGACCGGCTCAAGTGGGACGAGGCGTTCGTCCTCCAAGTCGCCCTGGCCCGGCGGCGGCACGCCGACGCCCAGCTCCCGGCCGTACCGCGGCGGCCCGTGCGGGACGGCCTGCTCGACGCCTTCGACGCCCGGCTCCCCTTCACCCTCACCGAAGGCCAGCGCAAGGTCTCCGCAGAGGTCTTCGACGACCTCGCCACCGACCACCCCATGCACCGGCTCCTCCAGGGGGAGGTCGGTTCCGGGAAGACGATGGTCGCCCTGCGCGCGATGCTCGGGGTCGTGGACGCGGGCGGGCAGGCCGCGATGCTCGCGCCGACCGAGGTGCTCGCGCAGCAGCACCACCGGTCCATCACGGAGATGATGGGGGGACTCGCCGAGGGCGGCATGCTCGGCGGGGCCGATCAGGGGACCAAGGTGGTGCTGCTCACCGGCTCCATGGGGATGCCGGCCAGGCGCCAGGCGCTGCTGGACCTGGTGACCGGCGAGGCCGGGATCGTCATCGGCACGCACGCGCTGATCGAGGACAAGGTGCGGTTCCACGACCTCGGGCTGGTCGTGGTGGACGAACAGCACCGGTTCGGCGTCGAGCAGCGGGACGCGCTGCGCTCCAAGGGCAGCCAGCCGCCGCACCTGCTGGTGATGACGGCGACGCCCATCCCGAGGACCGTCGCCATGACCGTCTTCGGCGACCTGGAGACGTCCGTGCTCGACCAGCTCCCAGCCGGTCGCTCGCCGATCGCCAGCCATGTGGTGCCGGCCAAGGACAAGCCGCACTTCCTGGCGCGCACCTGGGAGCGGGTGCGCGAGGAGGCCGAGGGCGGCCACCAGGCGTACGTGGTCTGCCCGCGCATCGGCGACGAGCAGGAGGAGCCGAAGAAGAAGGCAGCGGCGAAGAAGGAAGAAGCGGCGGAGGACGACGGGCCGGACGGCGAGCGCCGGCCGCCGCTCGCCGTCCTCGACATCGCCGGGCAGTTGGCCGCGGGAGCGCTCAGCGGGCTGCGCGTGGAGGTGCTGCACGGGCGGATGCAGCCGGACGCGAAGGACGACGTGATGCGCCGCTTCGCCGCGGGCGAGGTGGACGTGCTCGTGGCGACGACCGTCATCGAGGTCGGCGTCAACGTCCCCAACGCCACGGTCATGGTGATCATGGACGCGGACCGGTTCGGCGTCTCCCAACTCCACCAGCTGCGCGGCCGGGTGGGCCGCGGCTCCGCGCCGGGGCTCTGCCTGCTGGTGAGCGAGGCGTCCGAGGCGAGCCCGGCGCGCGGCCGGCTCAACGCCGTCGCGGCCACCCTCGACGGCTTCGAGCTGTCCCGGATCGACCTGGAGCAGCGGCGCGAGGGTGACGTGCTCGGGCAGGCGCAGTCCGGCGTCCGTTCGTCGCTGCGGATGCTCACCGTCATCGACGACGAGGAGGTCATCGCGGCGGCTCGCGAGGAGGCCGTCGCCGTCGTCGGCGCCGACCCGGAACTCGACGGATTCCCGGCGCTGCGCACCGCGTTGGACGCGCTCCTCGACGACGAGCGGGAGCGCTACCTGGACAAGGGCTGACAAGGGCTGACGAGGGATGACGGGCCCGCGTGCCCGGGGGAGCGAAGGCGAGGAGGGCGCCGAGCGACCGGAGGAAATGTCAGACCCCCCTGAGAGAATGGACATAGTCCGAACCGATCCGCTCCAGGATCGGCTGAGTTGGGCCATTGGGGGCTGCTTTCATGTCGTTCCGCCATATCAACGAGCTGCCGCTCGGCGACAAGATCTTCCGGATCGAGCTCGCCAGCGACGACGACGCCACCGTCACCCTGACCCTCGCCGGCTGGCACGAGGACGCCCCGGAGGCGCTGCTGGCCTCCGGCGCCCTGACGCTGCCGATGACCGAAGTGCCGCCGCTGCGCATCGCGCTCAACCGCGCGCTGCGCGCCCTCGCGCTCGTCGCCGACGTCGCCGAGCCGATCCCGGACCGGGACGTGCTGCGCGAGCTGTTCCCCGGACACGGAGCCCCCTGGGTGCCCCAGCACGAGGAGGACCTCGCGCACCGCTTCCACGGCGGCGAGACCATAGCCCGGATAGCCGCCCGCTTCGGACGTACGCCGGACTCGGTGCGCACGAAGCTCCGCGAGCTCGGCCACGACCCGCGCCGCCCCGAGTACTGCCCGCCCGACGGCTGCCTCTCCTGGTCGCGCTACGTCTCCCCGGCGCTCCTGGGGGCGAGCGAGGCCCCCGGCGACGCACCCGGCGGCGCCTGACGCCGGTCCCGGCCGGGCCGGGCGGGCCGCATCCGGCGGTGGCGCCAATAATGAGCGGGCAGCTTGTGCACGTCGAACGGAAGGGTGAGCCACCACCATGACCCGCGTTATCGCCGGTGCGGCCGGAGGGCGGCGCCTCGCGGTGCCGCCCGGCGGCGGCACCCGCCCCACCTCCGACCGGGCGCGCGAGGGCCTCTTCTCCACCTGGGAGGCGCTGGACGGGCCGCTGGCCGGGGCGCGGGTCCTGGACCTGTACGGCGGCTCCGGCGCGGTCGGCCTGGAAGCGCTGTCCCGGGGAGCGGGGCACGTCCTGCTCGTCGAGGCCGACCCCCGCGCGGCCCGCACCATCCGGGAGAACGTCCGCGCCCTCGGCCTGCCCGGGGCCGAGGTCCGCGCGGGCCGGGCCGAGCAGATCGCCGCCGCGCCACCGCCGCCGGGAGGCCCGTACGACGTCGTCTTCCTCGATCCGCCGTACGCGGTGGGGGACGACGAGCTCCGGGAGATACTCCTCACACTCCTGGCCCAGGGCTGGCTCGCGGGTGAGGCGCTCGTCACCGTGGAGCGCAGCACCAGAGGCGGCGAATTCCGGTGGCCGGAGGATTTCGAGGGGCTCAGGGCCCGTCGTTACGGCGAGGGAACGCTTTGGTACGGTCGCGCCGCCTCATGTCGCACAGCCGCGTCATGACCGGATCGGAGAGCGAGGAACCACTCTTGCGCCGCGCAGTCTGTCCGGGGTCCTTCGACCCCGTCACCAATGGACACCTCGACATCATCGCCCGCGCTTCCAGGCTGTACGACGTCGTCCATGTCGCCGTGATGATCAACCAGTCCAAGCAGGGGCTGTTCACGGTCGACGAGCGGATCGACCTGCTCCGCCAGGTCACCGCCGAGTACGGCAACGTGGAGGTGGAGTCCTTCCACGGCCTGCTCGTCGACTTCTGCAAGGAGCGCGACATCCCCGCCATCGTCAAGGGGCTGCGGGCCGTCAGCGACTTCGACTACGAACTCCAGATGGCCCAGATGAACAACGGGCTGTCGGGCGTGGAGACGCTGTTCGTCCCCACCAATCCCACCTACAGCTTCCTCTCCTCCAGCCTGGTGAAGGAGGTCGCGGCCTGGGGCGGCGACGTCGCGCACCTGGTGCCGCCGCTGGTGCTGGAGGCCCTCACCGAACGGCTCGCGAAGCGCTGACGGACTGACGAGATGTCAGCAGGTGTCGGGCCGGGGCCCACTGGCCGTACAGTCGGTCCCGTCCCGACCCTTCGGCCGTAGAAAGTGGCGAGCACTCAGGTGGACGTGCAGAAGAAGCTCGACGACATCGTCGCGACCGTCGGCGGCGCCCGGTCCATGCCCATGTCGGCCTCGTGCGTGATCAACCGGGCCGAGCTGCTCGCCCAGCTGGAGGAGGTCCGGGCCGCGCTGCCCGGCTCGCTCGCCCAGGCGCAGGAGCTGATCGGCGGCCGGGAGCAGCTCGTCGAGGACGCCCGCCAGGAGGCCGAGCGGATCATCGAGACCGCGCACGCCCAGCGCGGCTCGCTGATCTCCGACACCGAGGTCGCCCGGCAGTCCCAGGACGAGGCCGACCGCATCCTCTCGGAGGCCCGCCGGGAGGCCGAGGAGATCCGGGCCGAGGCCGACGACTACGTCGACAGCAAGCTCGCCAACTTCGAGGTCGTCCTGACCAAGACCATCGGCTCCGTCGACCGGGGCCGGGACAAGCTGCTGGGCCGCGACGGGGGCCCCGACGGCTTCGTGGACGGGGACGGCCAACTCGACGAGGGCCCCGAGCGCAGCGCGGACCCGCAGACCCTGCGCCACCGCGCCGACGAGTACGTGGACACGAAGCTGGGCGCGGTGTCGGCCGTGCTCGCCAAGACCCTGGAGGCCGTCGGGCGCGGCCGGCAGACGCTGCTCGGCGTGCGCCCCACGGACGAGCTGGGCGCGCTCGCGGACGCCCAGGACGGCTACGGCGCCGGGCTCCACACCAGCGACGCGGACTTCCTAGCCGGGCTCGCCCTCCCGCAGGAGCAGGCCGGCCGCGCCGATGTGCCGGCGGCCCCGGCAGGGCCCCCGCAGCCGCAGGTCCAGGAGGTCCAGCATCAGGACCACGCCCAGGCGCAGCCCGACTATTACGGCGCGACCGCGGGATACCAGCAGCAGGACGCGTACGGCTATCAGCAGCAGTACGTGCAGCAGGACCCGTACGCGGTGCAGGGCGGCTACCAGCAGCAGGACGCCTACGGCTGGCAGGGGCAGCAGGCGTACGACCCGAACACCGGGTACGCCGCCGATCCGCACCTCCAGCATCAGCAGCCCCAGCAGCCCCATGAGGGCCAGCAGCAGGCCGCGGCCCTCGACGAGACCAGCCTCTTCGACACGAGCATGATCAACCTCGACCAGCTGCGCGCGTACGAGCAGGGCCGCTAGCCTCGCGCCCTCCCCGGCCGCCGTCGGCGGGCCTCGGGGAGCGGATTGGGTGTACAGCGGCAGGTCCAGTATCCTGGCTCTTCGGTCGCGTGTACGTCCGCGATCACGGCTGCCCCCAGCACATCCGCACCGGGCGGCCGTCACCGCAGCGTAGAAAGCAGGAAGCCCTGAACGCCCACCTCGACCACCGTGCCCCTCTCGTGTTCGACACACGCGAGCTGGGTCGGCGTCCCGGTGCGTTGAAGCGGGTCTCCCGCACCATCGCCGCCCCAGCCGACCTCGGTGTCGAGGTCATCCGGGTGGCGGAGGGCGCGACCGTGGAGCTGAACCTCCGACTGGAGTCGGTCATGGAAGGGGTGCTTGTCACAGGCACCGCCCGTGCACCGCTGACAGGGGAGTGCGTAAGGTGTCTGGAGCCGCTGGAGCGAAAGCTCGAAGCGGACTTCCAGGAGATGTTCTCCTACCCCGACGCCGACGTCCGGAGCCGCACCGCGGACACCGGCGACGACGCCGAGGAAGATGAGGACACTCTCTTCATCGAGGACGACATGTTCGACCTCGAAACCGTGCTGCGCGACGCGGTGGTGCTCGCACTGCCGCTGCAGCCGGTGTGCCGGGAAGACTGCCCCGGTCTGTGCTCCGAGTGCGGGGCGCGGCTGGCGGACGACCCGGACCACCACCATGAGGCCGTCGACATCCGTTGGGCGGCTTTGCAGGGACTCGCCGGGTCCACCCAGGACGGCGAGAAGGACGACGCCCCCCGCACCAGCGGGGATGAACCTCAGGAGAAGTAGCCGTGGCTGTTCCGAAGCGGAAGATGTCGCGCAGCAACACGCGCCACCGCCGGTCGCAGTGGAAGGCTGCGGTCCCCACCCTGGTGGCGTGCGAGCGCTGCCACGAGCCGAAGCAGCAGCACATCGCGTGCCCGAGCTGCGGCACCTACAACCGCCGCCAGGTCCTAGAGGTCTGAACGGCGGGTGACAGGCTCCATGTCAGACGCTGATTCGTCGAGGAACACCTCCTCGAAAAAGACGTCGGCGGACACAGCCTCGTCCCACACGTTTCTGGAAGGGCGGCTCGGGTATCACCTGGAGTCCGCCCTTCTGGTGCGTGCACTGACGCACCGCTCCTTCGCGTACGAGAACGGCGGCCTGCCCACCAACGAACGGCTCGAATTCCTCGGGGATTCGGTGCTCGGACTGGTGGTCACCGACACGCTGTACCGCATCCACCCCGACCTCCCAGAAGGCCAGCTGGCCAAGCTGCGGGCCGCGGTGGTCAACTCACGCGCGCTCGCCGAGGTCAGCCGTGGCCTCGATCTCGGCGCCTTCATCCGGCTCGGCCGCGGTGAAGAAGGAACGGGCGGCAGGGACAAGGCGTCGATCCTCGCCGACACCCTTGAGGCCGTCATCGGCGCGGTCTATCTCGACCAGGGCCTCGACGCCGCCGGCGAGCTGGTGCACCGGCTCTTCGACCCGTTGATCGCCCGCTCCTCGAACCTCGGTGCCGGCCTGGACTGGAAGACCAGCCTCCAGGAGCTCACGGCGACGGAAGGGCTCGGAGTCCCCGAGTACCTCGTCTCCGAGACCGGCCCCGACCACGAGAAGGTCTTCACGGCTGCTGCTCGCGTCGGTGGTGTCGCGTACGGCACCGGCACCGGCCGCAGCAAGAAGGAAGCGGAGCAGCAGGCGGCCGAGGCCGCCTGGCGCGCGATCCAGGAAGCGTCCGAGGCCCGTGCCGCGGACGCCGCCAAGGAATCCGCCGCCTCCGCCGACGCGACGAACGGTGGGTCCGCCGACGACGCACCGTCCGCCGCGGAAGGCGGCCTGCCCGCCTAGACCTTCCGCGCGTGCGGCGGAAGGCCGACCGCCCACCCGTCCCCACCGGGGAAGGGTGGGCGGAGTCGCATCCCGCACTACTGCGCGGGTCGTCCACTTCCGTCCGTTGAGGAGAGAGCGTGCCCGAGCTGCCCGAGGTCGAGGTCGTCCGGCGCGGGCTGGACCGGTGGGTCCGCGGCCGTACCGTCGGCTCCGTCGAGGTGCTGCACCCGCGCGCCATCCGCCGCCACGTCGCCGGCCCCGTCGACTTCGCCGCCCGGCTGACCGGCCACCGCATCGGCGAGCCGCGCCGCCGCGGCAAATACCTCTGGCTGCCGATGGAGAGCGCCGACGCGCTCTCCGTACTCGCGCACCTCGGCATGAGCGGCCAACTCCTCGTCCAGCCGCACGACGCCGCGGACGAGAAGCACCTGCGCGTCCGGGTCCGCTTCGCCGACGCGGACGGGACCGAACTGCGCTTCGTCGACCAGCGCACCTTCGGCGGGCTCTCCCTGCACGACACCGTCCCCGGCGATCCGGACGGTCTCCCGGACGTCATCGCGCACATCGCCCGCGACCCGCTGGACCCCGCCTTCGACGAGGCCGCCTTCCACGCCGCGCTGCGCCGCCGCCGTACGACCGTCAAGCGCGCCCTGCTCGACCAGTCGCTGATCAGCGGCGTGGGCAACATCTACGCCGACGAGGCGCTGTGGCGCTCACGCCTGCACTACGAACGCCCCACCGCGACCCTGACCCGCCCGCGCAGCGCGGAACTCCTCGGCCACGTGCGCGAGGTGATGAACGCGGCCCTCGCGGTGGGCGGCACCAGCTTCGACAGCCTCTACGTCAATGTGAACGGCGAATCGGGCTACTTCGACCGCTCCCTGGACGCGTACGGGCGAGAGGACGAGCCCTGCCGCCGCTGCGGCACCGCCATACGCCGCCGCCCCTGGATGAACCGCTCCAGCTACTTCTGCCCGCGCTGCCAGCGCCCGCCGCGTCCGGCGGTCACCGGGCTCTGAACGGCGCGCCGGCCGGTGTGCCCGGCGCGCCCGCCCTCGGAATCCGCTTCTCGGACCCGTCTGTCAGAAGACTCAGCCCGTCAGAAGCCGAAGTCCTGGGTCCACCACGGTCCGCCGGGGCCGAAGTGCACGCCGACGCCCAGCTTCTTGTAGTCGCAGTTGAGGATGTTCGCCTTGTGTCCCGGGCTGTGCATCCAGGTGTCCATGACGGCCTTCGCGTCCGTCTGGCCGCGCGCTATGTTCTCGCCGCCCAGGTTCTTGATGCCGCGCTTCGCGGCCCGGTCCCAGGGGCTCTTGCCGTCCGGGTCGGAGTGGGCGAAGAAGCCACGTTCGGCCATGTCGTCGCTGAAGGCGCCGGCGAGCGCGTCGAGCGGCTCGCTCGCGGTGACCGGGCTGCACCCGGCCTTCGCCCGCTCCTGGTTGACCAGGGCGAGGACCTGGCTCCGGGTCGAGGCCACGGGGCCGGAGTCGGATGGAGCGCTCGTGGATTTCCCGGGCGTGGCCGGGGCGGGCGCCGCGTCGCTGGTACGGGGCGGCGCCGCGGCGCGGTCCGTGGCGGCGTGGTCCCGGCGCGGTTCGGCCCCGGCTCCCTTTCCGGTGCTCTCCGCGGTCCGGGAGGGGGAGGGGCGGGCGGACGGCGAGGCGGGCGGCGTCGACGGCGTCAGCGACGGTGCGTGCGCGCGCTCTCCGCCACGGCTCGCGGGCGTCGGGCCGCGGCCCGCCGGGGACGCCGACTCGGAGCCCTGGGAGCGGATGTCAGGCGAGCCGTCCGCGCGTACGTCGCCGCTCGGACCGTCATGCCCGCCGAAGCCGAAGGTGTCGCCGCCCGGTAGCAGGCCGGAGGTCACGGCGACCGCGCCGATCGCCATCGCGGCGGACGCGCCCAGCAGCCCGGTCCGTACCGGAGCCTTGGCTCGGGCCCGGCCGCGGCCGCTCTCGCGGTGCCGTCCGGCGGCCGGCTCGGTGGCTGACGAGGGAGCCGTCGCCGCTGATGGCGGGGCGGGGCGTCCATGGCGGCCCATGTGCTGCCTTCCTTACGTGCGCTGCGCGCTGCCAGGCATCGACATGCGTCACTCGTACGGGTGGGTAGGTCGTATCGAGCGGCGACTGTACGCCATGGTCATCGGGGCCGAAGTGCTCCGCGAGCAATTGGCCGGTTAGCGTGCACACATGAACGAGAATGTCCGTCTGACCGCTTGGGTCCGTGGCCATGTGCAAGAGGTCGGCTTCCGGTGGTTCACTCGCGCCAACGCACTCCGTATCGGGGACCTCACCGGATTCGCCTCGAATCTCTCCGACGGCCGGGTACAGGTCGTCGCCGAAGGCCCGCGAACGGGGTGCGATCAACTGCTCGACTGGCTGTGCACCGGGGACACGCCCGGACGAGTCGACGGTGTGACGGAGATCTGGGACACACCGCGCGGTGGATACGAGGGTTTCGAGATCCGCTGACCGTGCGAGAGCGCGTACGGACGGGGGGCTGTCCGAGAGCCCGGCGAATACCGACCGCAGGCGTGGTCAGAGCGTCCCGGGCATATGCGAAGGGCGGAAATGACCTGGTGGTTGCCAAGCGCGACCTCCCGTGCAAGGCTGCGTTCCACGGATGATCTCCATGCCCCCAGCGGGCCCGGGAAGAGTAAGCGCCGCGCATTGAGCCGCCGCGCGCCCCTGGGTTGCCCCCTGATA
Source organism: Streptomyces sp. NPDC044033 (assembly GCF_056434425.1). Taxonomy (NCBI): domain Bacteria; kingdom Bacillati; phylum Actinomycetota; class Actinomycetes; order Kitasatosporales; family Streptomycetaceae; genus Streptomyces; species Streptomyces sp. NPDC044033. The sequence continues at coordinate 152,459 of NZ_JBWKFF010000010.1, forward strand.
CGGGGCGTGATCGTGTTGACCGTCAAACTTTTTGGTGAGACGCTGGAAGCCCCGCGCACCTTAGCTGTTTGGCATTGAACACAGTAGTGATGGCAGACACCGCGGGTGCGAATCCCTCACGACCCACACCGCTTCGGTCGGTCACTCAGTGTGGAGGACCATCCATCATGGCAAAGGCGCTTCTCGGTTACGTCGGCGGCTCCGACCCCCGAGTTCTCTCCGAGATGCGACGGCTTCAGCAGCGTGTCCAGGACCTCGAATCCGAGCTCATCCGGATTCAGGCCGAAAACGACGCGCTGTACGCCGCCGCGAACCACGGCAGCTCGCTGCTGGACAGCATCGACGTACCGCAGGCGGAGCCTGCGCTGGCCTGACCTCTAACCCTTACCCCAGGGCTGGTCGGGCTGCAATGTAAGCCGCTTGAGAATCCGCAAGGGACGCTTCGGCGTCCCTTCGTTTTTTCCGGCTGTCGGCCGTCGCCTCCTTACCGTCAGATGTGCCCTGCACCATAACCGGTGAAACCGAAAAACAAGCGAGGCACCCCAGGCCCGCGCCGGGGCCGGGCTCGGCGCTGGGCGGCCGGTAGAGTCCCACGGCGTGCATCTCAAGTCCCTGACCCTCCGAGGTTTCAAATCCTTCGCCTCGGCTACGACGCTCCGCTTCGAGCCGGGTATCACGTGCGTCGTAGGTCCCAACGGCTCCGGCAAGTCCAATGTCGTGGACGCCCTTTCCTGGGTCATGGGCGAACAAGGGGCCAAGTCGCTGCGCGGCGGAAAGATGGAAGACGTCATCTTCGCCGGGACCACCGGCCGGCCGCCGCTCGGCCGCGCGGAGGTGTCGCTGACCATCGACAACTCCGACGGCGCGCTGCCCATCGACTACACGGAAGTCACCATCACGCGGATCATGTTCCGCAATGGCGGCAGCGAATACCAGCTCAATGGCGATACGTGCCGGCTGCTCGACATCCAGGAACTGCTCTTCGACTCCGGTATCGGCCGCGAAATGCATGTCATCGTCGGCCAGGGGCAGCTGGACTCCGTTCTGCACGCCGACCCGATGGGGCGGCGCGCCTTCATCGAGGAGGCGTCCGGAGTTCTCAAGCACCGCAAGCGCAAGGAGAAGGCGCTGCGGAAACTGGACGCGATGCAGGCCAATCTCTCGCGCGTACAGGATCTGACCGATGAGTTGCGCAGGCAGCTCAAACCGCTCGGGCGGCAGGCCGCCGTCGCACGCCGGGCGGCCGTCATCCAGGCCGATCTGCGCGATACCCGGCTGAGGCTGCTCGCCGATGACCTCGTGACCTTGCGCGAGGGGCTGCGCGCCGAGATCGAGGACGAGGCGGCGCTCAAGGCGCGCAAGGACGCCGCCGACGCCGATCTGCGGGCCGCGCTGCGGCGTGAGGCGGCGCTGGAGGAGCGGGTGCGCACGCTCACGCCGCGGCTCCAGCGGGCACAGCAGACCTGGCACGAGCTGTCGCAGCTCGCCGAGCGGGTCCGCGGGACGGTCGGGCTGGCCGACGCCCGGGTCAAGAGCGCGACCGCCGCCCCCGGTGAGGAGCGGCACGGACGCGACCCCGAGGACATGGAGCGCGAGGCGGCCCGGATCCGCGAGACGGAGGCGGAGCTGGAGGCCGCGCTGGAGGCGGCGAGCCGGGCCCTGGACGACACGATGGAGCACCGCGCCGAGCTGGAGAACCGGCTGGCGCAGGAGGAACGGCGGCTGCGGGACGTCGCGCGCGCCATCGCCGACCGCCGCGAGGGGCTCGCCCGGCTGCACGGCCAGGTCAACGCGGCCCGCGGCCGGGCCGGTTCGGCGCGGGCCGAGATCGACCGGATGGCGGCGGCCCGGGACGAGGCGCGGGAACGCGCCGCCGCGGCCGAGGAGGAGTACGAGCAGCGGGCGGCCGAGGTCGGCGGGCTGGAGGCGGGCGACGCGGAGCTGGCCGACGAGCACGAGCGCGCCAAGCGCGAGCTGGCGGACGCCGAGACGGCGCTGACCGAGGCGCGCGGGGCGGCGGTGGCGGCGGAGCGGGACCGCGCCGCGACCGCCGCCCGGCACGAGGCGCTGGCGCTGGGCCTGCGCCGCAAGGACGGCACGGGCGCGCTCCTCGCCGCCGGCGACCGTCTGACCGGCCTCCTCGGACCCGCCGCCGAACTGCTGACGGTGGCCCCCGGCTTCGAGATCCCCGTCGCCGCGGCCCTGGGCGCCGCCGCCGACGCGCTCGCCGTGCACGGCCCGGACACCGCCGCCGAAGCGTTGCGCCTGTTGCGCGAGCAGGACGCGGGCCGCGCGGCGCTGGTCGTGGGCGGCGGGCCGGAGGGGCCTGCGGAGACGGCTCTGTACGACGGCGCCGACCTGGGGAGTACGAACCCGGTGCCCGGGGAGTTCGCCGGTACGGGTGCCGTCGCCGAGCCCGGGGCCGCGGGGCCGGTGCCCGTCGCCCGGCTCGTCGGGGCCCCCGACGGTCTGCTGCCCGCCGTGCGGCGGCTGCTGCGGGACGTCGTCGTGGTGGGCTCGCTCGACGACGCCGAGAAGCTGATCGCGGCCCGGCCCGGGCTGACGGCCGTGACCGGTGACGGCGATGTGCTCGCGGCGCACTTCGCGCAGGGCGGGTCGGCCGGTGCGCCGAGCCTGCTGGAGGTGCAGGCGTCGGTGGACGAGGCCGCCGGGCGCCTCGCGGAGCTGGCCGTACGGTGCGAGGAGTCGGCCGCCGCGGAGCGGGCGGCGGGCGAGCGGCGGGCGCGCTGGGGGGCGCGGGCCGAGGAGCTGGGCGCCCGGCGCAGCGCCGCGGACCGCGAGAAGTCGCATGTCGCGCAGGCGCTCGGGCGGCTCGGCGGGCAGGCGCGGGCGGCCGCGGGGGAGGCCGAGCGGCTGGCGGCGTCCACGGCGAAGGCCGAGGAGGCGCTGGCCGGGGCGCAGGCCGAGGCCGAGGAGCTGGCCGAGCGGCTGGCCGTGGCCGAGGAGGCCGTCGCGTCCGGGGACGGGGGCGCCGAGGAGCCGGACACCTCCGTACGGGACCGGCTCGCCGCCGACGGGGCCAACGCCCGGCAGACCGAGATGGAGGCCCGGCTTCAGGTCCGTACGCACGAGGAGCGCGTGAAGGGGCTCGCGGGGCGGGCGGACGCGCTGGACCGGGGAGCGCGCGCCGAGCGTGAGGCGCGGGCGCGCGCGGAGCAGCGCCGGGCGCGGCTGCGGCACGAGGCGGCGGTGGCGGCGGCCGTCGCGGCCGGCGCCCGTCAGCTGCTGGCGCATGTCGAGGTGTCGCTGGTACGGGCCGACGAGGAGCGGCGGGCCGCCGAGCACGCGAAGGCCGGGCACGAGCAGGAATTGATCGTGGAGCGCAACCGGGGGCGCGAACTCAGCTCCGAGCTGGACAAGCTGACGGACTCGGTGCACCGCGGCGAGGTGCTGGGCGCGGAGAAGCGGCTGCGCATCGAGCAGTTGGAGGCGAAGGCTCTGGAGGAGATGGGCGTCGAACCCGCCGCCCTGGTCGGCGAGTACGGCCCCGACCAGCCCGTACCGCCCTCGCCTGCGGCCGACGGCGAGGAGCTTCCCGAGGACCCGGAGCACCCGCGCAACCAGCCGGTGCCCTATGCGCGGGCCGAGCAGGAGAAGCGGCTGAAGGCCGCCGAACGGGCGTATCAGCAACTGGGCAAGGTGAATCCGCTCGCACTGGAGGAGTTTGCGGCTCTGGAGGAGAGGCACAACTTCCTGAGCGAGCAGCTTGAAGACTTGAAGAAGACCCGGACCGACCTCCTTCAAGTGATCAAGGAGGTCGATGTGCGCGTGGAGCAGGTCTTCACCGAGGCGTACCGGGACACGGCTCGGGAGTTCGAGGGCGTTTTCGCGCGGTTGTTCCCGGGCGGGGAGGGGAGGCTGGTGCTGACCGACCCGGACGACATGCTCAGCACCGGTGTGGACGTGGAGGCGCGCCCGCCGGGCAAGAAGGTCAAGCGGCTGTCGCTGCTGTCCGGCGGCGAGCGGTCGCTGACGGCGGTGGCGCTGCTGGTGTCGATCTTCAAGGCGCGGCCGAGCCCGTTCTATGTGATGGACGAGGTCGAGGCGGCCCTGGACGACACCAACCTCCAGCGGCTGATCGGGATCATGGCGGAGCTCCAGGAGAGCTCGCAGCTCATCGTGATCACGCATCAGAAGCGGACGATGGAGGTCGCGGACGCGCTGTACGGCGTGTCCATGCAGGGCGACGGCGTGTCCAAGGTCATCAGCCAGCGGCTGCACTGACCGCTGTGTACCCCCTGCCTGGGGTCTGACCCCTACAAGACTTCAAGTCTTGAAGCTCGTACTGGATAAAGCTTGGGAGAACTTCTTGGTCACGACCTATTGACTTCGAAACTTGAAGGCATAGGGTCTGCAACGTTGCTTATACCTTCAAGTGGTGGCTTCTCGGAAGTTATGCCCCACTGGGAGGGCCAGCCCCCTACGCCCGGCAACGCGGCCGGGCCACAGGAGTTCACGTTGACCAGCACCGCGAAGGCGCAGGTTCCGGAGGGTCGCGGGGCCCAGCCGGACCATCTCGGCCATGTCATCTTCATCACCGCGGCAGCGGCGATGGGCGGCTTCCTCTTCGGCTACGACAGTTCCGTGATCAACGGCGCCGTCGAGGGCATTCGCGGCAAGTACGACATCGGCTCCGGCGCGCTGGCCCAGGTCATCGCCATCGCGCTGATCGGCTGCGCGATCGGCGCGGCCACCGCGGGCCGGATCGCGGACCGCATCGGCCGGATCCGCGTGATGCAGATCTCCGCTGCGCTCTTCACCATCAGCGCGGTCGGCTCGGCGCTCCCCTTCGCCCTGCTGGACCTGGCCTTCTGGCGGGTACTCGGCGGCATCGCGATCGGCATGGCATCGGTCATCGGCCCGGCCTACATCGCCGAGGTCTCGCCGCCCGCCTACCGCGGCCGCCTCGGCTCCTTCCAGCAGGCCGCGATCGTCATCGGCATCGCGATCTCACAGCTGGTCAACTGGGGCATCCTCAACCTCGCCGACGGCGATCAGCGCGGCAAGGTCATCGGCCTGGAGGCATGGCAGGTCATGCTGGGCGTGATGGTCGTACCGGCCATCCTGTACGGGCTGCTGTCCTTCGCCATCCCCGAGTCGCCGCGCTTCCTGATCTCCGTGGGCAAGACCGACAAGGCCAAGGCCGTGCTCGCCGACGTCGAGGGCGGCGACATCGACCTCGACACGCGCGTCGCCGAGATCAAGCACGCCATGCGCAGCGAGCACAAGTCGACCTTCAAGGACCTGCTGGGCAGCCGGGCCGGCTTCCTGCCGATCGTCTGGATCGGCATCGGTCTCTCCGTCTTCCAGCAACTCGTCGGCATCAACGTCGCGTTCTACTACTCGGCGACGCTGTGGCAGTCGGTGGGCATCGACCCGAGCGCCTCGTTCTTCTACTCCTTCACCACGTCGATCATCAACATCATCGGCACCGTGATCGCGATGATCTTCGTCGACCGGATCGGCCGCCGCCCGCTCGCGCTGATCGGCTCGGCGGGCATGGCGGTCGCCCTCGCCCTGGAGGCATGGGCCTTCTCGGCCAAGACCTCGGGCGGCACCCTGCCCAACACGGAGGGCGTCGTCGCCCTCATCGCGGCCCACTGCTTCGTGCTCTTCTTCGCCCTCTCCTGGGGCGTGGTCGTCTGGGTCTTCCTCGGCGAGATGTTCCCGAACCGCATCCGCGCCGCCGCGCTGGGCGTGGCCGCCTCCGCCCAGTGGATCGCCAACTGGGCTATCACCGCGAGCTTCCCGAGCCTGTCGGACTGGAACCTCTCGGCGACCTACATCATCTACATGATCTTCGCCCTGCTCTCGATCCCCTTCGTGCTCAAGTTCGTGAAGGAGACCAAGGGCAAGGCGTTGGAGGAGATGGGCTGACCACCCCGCCCTGCCCGTCTCCTCACACCTGGTGGCTGTCCCGGCTCACTCTTGAGCCGGGACAGTGCCCGTTCCAGGGCTCGGTCCCGGACGTGGAGCGATGCCTGTCCTGTGGCTCAGCCTCTGACGTGGGGCGGTACCTGTCCCGTGGCTCAGCCTCTGACCTGGAGCGGTACCCGTTCCGTGGCTCAGTCCTTGAGCTGGGGCAGTACCTGTTCCGCGAACAGCCGCAGGCTCCGCCAGCCCTCCTCGACCGGCATGCCGCCGCACAGCGGGTGCAGCACCAGCCCCGTCCCGTCGGCGCCGCCGCGCTCCCGTGCCAGAGCCACGCACTCCTCGGGTGTGACGATCCGGTAGACGCCCTCGCGGCGCAGCCCCTCGACGTCCTCCGCGGCGGACCGCACGGCCGAGCGGATGTCCGGCGACCGCCAGGACGCGTACGTACGGGCCTCGTGCAGCAGATGCGCGCCGTGCTCCGCCCACGCCCGGTCCACGTCCTCGGCGATGTGCAGCAGCGGAGTCTCGGCGGCCGGCATCAGCACCCAGCCCTCGGTCCCGTACTCCGTGCACCGGTCCTTGTAGTACGCCTCCAGCTCCGGCAGGTGCGCGCTCGGGAACAGCGGCAGCCCGAGCCGGGCCGCCCGCCGCGCCGCAGGCCGCGAACTGCCGCCGACCAGCAGCAGCGGATGCGGCTGCGTGTACGGACGCGGGGTCACCCGGACGGTGCGGCCCCGGTACGCGAAGGGCTCGCCGGTCCACGCCGCGAGCAGCGTCTCCAGCGCGTCGTCCTGGAGCCTGCCCCGGTGGTCCCAGGCGCGGCCGTGCGCCGCGTACTCCTCGGGGCGGTAGCCGATCCCGGCGACCGTCACCAGCCGGCCCCCGCTCAACAGGTCCAGAACGGCTATGTCCTCGGCGAGCCGCAGCGGGTCGTACAGCGGGGTGATGATCGCGCAGAGCGTCACGGAGATCCGGCGGGTGGCGCCGAGCACCGCGCCCGCGAAGGTGAGCGGCGAGGGCATCCAGCCGTTGTCCGTGCCGTGGTGCTCCTCGGTCTGCACGGTGGTGATGCCGTGCTCATCGGCGTACACGGCCATGTCGACGGCGGCGCGGTAGCGGTCGGACAGGCTCTGCGGGGTGGCCGCGGGATCGACGAGGTTGAACCGAACGACCGTGGTGGGCATGGCAGACGTCCCCTTCGCCGTGGGTGGCAGAAGGGGACGCTAGTCGAGAGCTGATCAATTGAACAGAGCGCCTGTGGGCGCCCGTTCGTCGGATCGGCTCAGGCCGGGACCTCAGTGCGGGCCGCGGGCTCCTGGCCGGACTCCGCCGCGCCCTCCCGGGGCTTCGGCAGGGCCAGCGAGAGCACCGCGGCGATCACGATCGTCGTCGCCCAGCCGAGCCCGTGCTGCCCGATCCAGGTGGTGGCCAGCGGGCCGGTGAACCAGTCGACCTTGGTGAAGCACAGGCCCGCGACCAGCGCGACGAACCATGCCGTCATCGCCTGCCAGCAGAAGCCGCCCAGGTACCAGTAGCGGCTGGTGCGGCCGGTGTCCATGAGCGCGTCCGGGTCGTACCGCAGCGAGCGGCCCCGGCGGCGCGCCATGTCGACGGCGTAGACGCCGATCCACGCGGAGAAGGAGACCGCGAGCAGGGTCAGGAAGGCGATGAAGGAGCCCAGGAAGCTCTTCGCCACCAGCATCAGTAGCAGCCCGCCGACCAGGGAGATGACGGCGTTGATCGACACGGCCATGGCGCGCGGCAGCTTGACGCCCATGGTCTGCGCCGTGAACCCGGCCGAGTACATCGACAGGCTGTTGATCAGCAGCATGCCCACCAGCGCGGTGATCAGGTACGGCACCGCGATCCAGGTCGGCAGGATGTCGCCGAGGAAGGAGACGGGGTCCGGGGCCGAGGCCAGATCGGGGGTGGCGACCGCCATGACGGCGCCCATCAGCACCATCGGCGCCATCACCAGGCCGGCGCCCGAGACCGTGATGCCGACGATCTTCTTGCCCGAGGCGGCGTGCGGCAGGTAGCGGGCGAAGTCGGGGCCGGTGGGCACCCAGCTGATGCCGCCCGCGGCGATGGTGCCGACGCCCGCGATCATCATGGCCGTGGTGCCCGCGGGCTTGCCGAAGACGTTGCCCCAGTCCATGTTGGCGATCAGATAGACCAGCACCAGCACGCTGAAGACGCCGAAGAGGTACGTCGACCACTTGTTGCAGACGTTCAGCGCCTTCCGGCCCATGCCGCTCACCAGGAAGGTGCAGGCGACGAAGACGAAGAGGGTGATGACGATCAGCGCGGTGTTGCTCTTGACGCCGAAGAGCAGGTTCAGCACGGTCAGCACGGCGTACGCGCCGGTGACCGCGTTGATGGTCTCCCAGCCGAAGCGGGCCACCCACAGGATCGCGCCCGGGAAGTAGTTGCCGCGGACGCCGAAGGCGGCGCGGGAGAGCAGCGCGCCCGGCGCACCGCCCCACTTGCCGGACACCGACAACACGCCCACCATGCCGAACGACACGACGGCGGCGCACACGGCGACGATCAGCACCTGCCAGAAGTTCAGCCCGTTGAAGACCACCAGGGACGCGCCCATGGTGAGCAGCAGCACGCTGATATTGGCGGCGACCCACGTGGGGAAGAGCTCGCGGACCCTTCCATGGCGCTCATGGTCCGGCACGGGCTCGATGCCGCGGACTTCGATGGCGCCTTCGAAATCGGCGGCGGACGCGTTGGCCGCTGAGGCCGCGTCGGACGCTGTGTCCATAGGTAGGGCTCCGTGCAATTCATGCAGTGGCGGGATGCCTGGTCAGCGGGGGGACGATGGGACTCTACGCGCGTTGCATCGTGCCACACCATCGTAGTTTGCTCCAACTTCGTCCGGTTGGCCGCTTTGGTCCTCTACCCAGGCGCGGGCCGGGGCAGACCGGTATGGATGCCTCGGGTGGCGAGGGTCGCCGTGCGCCCATGGGTGAGCTGCCACCCGTAAGCGGAATTGGAGATTCCCACAAGTGGGGCCCGTATTCGGCCGTCGAGTCCTGGTATCCCCGCCGGGCCCCCGATCCAGCCGCCGGCCAGGGGCGAGGCATCAGAGGCTCGAAGGAAACAGGTGGCGTGCGGTCGTACCATCCGCCTGCCTTGCGTCGGTGCCTGGTGATCCGGAGTGTTCGTCGAGTAACTCGGGAGACCGAAGGGACGGCTGTAGCCCCCGCTGACGTGCACGAACACTCTCGGCCGCGCCAGACGCACAGCTCAGCGGCGTCATGCCGGACGGAATCAGGTGGGGCGTGATGGCGCGTACGCGCACCGTCACAGGTTCGCACCTTCTGTGATTCCCCACCTTTAGTGGCCGATACTGGGTCCGTTATGGAAATCGTCATCCTTGCTGTAGTCATCGCTGTGGTCGCGCTCGCCGCGATCAGCGGGCTCGTGGTCAGCAGCCGCAAGAAGAAGCAGCTGCCGCCGGCCCCGCCGAGCAGCCCGTCCGTCACCACGCCGCCCGCCGAGCCGCAGGTCGGCGAGGAAGCCGATACCGCGCGGGAGGAACCGCGCCGGACCATTGAGGAGGTGGACCTGCCGGCGGCCGAGGCCCCGGCCCCCGCTGCCGAGGAGCCCGTCGCCGAGGAGCCCGCGGCTCCCGCGATCGAGGTGCCCGAGCCCACCGCGGGCCGCCTGGTGCGGCTCCGCTCCCGGCTCTCCCGCTCCCAGAACTCCCTGGGCAAGGGCCTGCTCACGCTGCTCTCCCGGGAACACCTCGACGAGGACACCTGGGAGGAGATCGAGGAGACCCTGCTGGTCGCCGACGTCGGCGTCGCCCCCACCCAGGAGCTCGTCGACCGGCTGCGCGAGCGCGTGAAGGTGCTCGGCACCCGCACCCCGCAGGAACTGCGCGACCTGCTGCGCGAGGAACTGCTGACCCTCGTCGGCACCGACTTCGACCGTATGGTCCACACCGAGAGCGGCGTCGGCGAGAGCGGCGCGGAGAAGCCCGGCGTCGTCATGGTCGTCGGCGTCAACGGGACCGGCAAGACCACCACCACCGGCAAGCTCGCGCGCGTGCTCGTCGCCGACGGCAAGTCCGTCGTGCTGGGCGCGGCCGACACCTTCCGCGCCGCCGCCGCCGATCAGCTCCAGACCTGGGGCGAGCGCGTCGGCGCCCGTACGGTCCGCGGCCCCGAGGGCGGCGACCCCGCGTCGATCGCCTTCGACGCGGTGAAGGAGGGCATCGCCGAGGGCGCCGACGTCGTCCTCATCGACACCGCCGGGCGGCTGCACACCAAGACCGGGCTCATGGACGAGCTGGGGAAGGTCAAGCGGGTCGTGGAGAAGCACGGCTCCGTGGACGAGGTGCTGCTGGTGCTCGACGCCACCACCGGTCAGAACGGCCTGGTGCAGGCACGGGTGTTCGCGGAGGTCGTGGACATCACCGGCATCGCGCTCACCAAGCTGGACGGCACCGCCAAGGGCGGCATCGTCGTGGCGGTCCAGCGCGAACTGGGCGTGCCGGTGAAGCTGGTGGGCCTGGGTGAGGGCGCGGACGACCTCGCGCCGTTCGAGCCGGAGGCATTCGTCGACGCCTTGATCGGCGAGTGACGACCGGTAGCTGACGGCCGCCCGGCCGCCGCCACACATATCCACGCATACGGAAGGGCCCCGTCGCGCGTACAGCCGCGACGGGGCCCTTCCGCGATTCCGATGCCCCTTCAGTGCTTCAGTGGCCCGGCGGACGGCTCAGGCGCAGAAGCGTGGCCCCGCGCGGTGGCAGGCGTAGGCCAGCGTGCCCACCAGGAGCCGGGCCTGGGGCGGGCAGCCCGCGGAGTCCAGAGTCGGCGGGCGCAGCCAGCGCATCGGACCGAGGCCGGCGAAGTCGGAGGGCGGTGCGGTGACGTAGTCGCCGGGGCCCAGGCAGCGCAGGTCGAGGCCGGCGTCGTCCCAGCCCATGCGGTACAGCAGCGCGGGGAGTTCGGCCGCCGCGCCGGGCGCGACGAAGAACAGCGCGCGCCCGTGGGGGGTGGCGGCCACCGGGCCGAGCGGCAGCCCCATCCGCTCCAGCCGGACCAGCGCGTGCAGCCCGGCCGGCTCCGCCACCTCCAGTACTTCGAAGGCGCGGCCGACCGGCAGCAGCACCGCCGCGCCGGGGGCCTCGGCCCAGGCGGCGGTCGCTTCGTCGAGGGTGGCTCCCGCCGCGACCGGCGGGGCGAAGTGCAGCGGATGGGCGCCGGGGGAGGGGCAGTCGGCGACTCCGCAGGAGCAGTCCGTACGGCCATCGGATCCGTGGCGCGTGGCGCGGGCGCCGGGCGCCACGTCCCATCCCCACAGGCCGGTGTACTCCGCCACTGTCATCGCTGTCATGGCACACCCGGTCGCGCGTGCGCGCCGCCGAGTGCCGGAACGCATGTCCCGGATACCGCCGATCGTGAAGCCCATGCTCCCTCCAACGGGTCGTCTTCGCCGATGGTTACGACCCGGAGTCTTACGAACACGCACGGTTGCCGACACCCGTCCGCGGGGGGCGCGAGGTGGTGCGGCCGGTGGTGCGAAGCGGCGGCCTCGCTCCCTCGTGCCTCACTGCGCCAGCTCCTGATCTTCCCGCGCCAAGTCAATCGCGCGGAGTGGCGCGGGGGTCCGTTCGGTGGGGTGGCGAATGGTGGCGATTCCCGGAACGGCCTCGCGATGTCCGTGATCGTAGGATTACTTTCGGTGCATGAACCCCGGAGGTGCCTACCGGGCGGGTATGCCGGAGGCATGACGCCTCGTCGGAACGGCTGTTTACATGGAGCCGGGTCGGTGCATCACCGGACAGGAAGTCGCAGTAGGCGGCATTCTGTTGGCGGTTCGCGCACAGCAAAGTCGGAATGGGGGCCTTCCAGTGGGCGACAACGGCAGTGGGAGCGGCAGTGCTGACAAGCGCCCCAACGAGCAGTTGGGTTCGTGGTTCCTGCGCAGCGGTTGGTCCAAGGGCGAACTGGCCCGCCAAGTCAACAGGGGCGCCCGCCAGTTGGGTGCCCACCACATCAGTACGGACACCTCCCGGGTGCGCCGCTGGCTCGACGGCGAGCAGCCGCGCGAGCCGATCCCGAAAATCCTCTCCGAGCTGTTCTCCGAGCGGTTCGGCTGCGTCGTGGGGATCGAGGACCTCGGACTGCGCACCGCGCATCAGTCGCCGTCGGTCTCCGGTGTCGACCTGCCCTGGGCGGGCCCGCAGACCGTCTCCCTGATCAGCGAGTTCTCGCGCAGCGACCTGATGCTGGCGCGGCGGGGCTTCCTCGGCACGTCGCTGGCGCTCGCCGCAGGTCCCGCCCTCATCGAGCCGATGCAGCGCTGGCTGGTCCCCGGGCCCGCCGGTCACGACGCCGCGCGCGCGGCCGCGGAGGCCGCTCCGGACCGCTCCCGGCGCGCCTCCCGGCTCTCCCAGCCGGAGCTGGAGCTGCTGGAGTCCACGACGGTGATGTTCCGCCAGTGGGACGCCCAGTGCGGCGGCGGACTGCGGCGCAAGGCCGTCGTCGGCCAGCTGCACGAAGTCACCGACCTGCTGCAGGAGCCGCAGCCGCAGGCCACCTCCCAGCGGCTGTTCAAGGTCGCCGCCGAGCTGGCGGAGCTGGCCGGCTGGATGAGCTACGACATAGGGCTCCAGCCCACCGCGCAGAAGTACTTCGTCCTCGCGCTGCACGCCGCGAAGGAGGCCGGTGACCGCCCCCTGGGCTCGTACGTGCTCTCCAGCATGAGCCGTCAGATGATCCATCTCGGCCGGCCGGACGACGCGTTGGAGCTGATCCACCTCGCGCAGTACGGCTCCCGGGAGCAGGTCACCTCCCGTACGACCGCGATGCTGTACGCGATGGAGGCCCGCGCGTACGCGAACGCCGGCCAGCCCGCGAAGTGCAAGCGCGCCGTGAACATGGCCGAGGACGCCTTCGAGGACTGCGCGCCGGGCGAGGACGACCCCGACTGGATCCGCTTCTTCTCCGAGGCCGAACTGAACGCGGAGAACGCCCACTCCTTCCGCGACCTCGCCTATGTGGCGGGCCGCAGCCCCACCTACTCGCACCTGGCGTCCCCGAGGATGCAGCGCGCCGTCGAGCTCTTCGGCAAGGACGCCGAGCATCAGCGATCGTATGCGCTCAACCTCATCGGGATGTCGACGGTCCATCTGATGCAGCGCGAGCCCGAGCAGTCCGCCGACCTCGCGGGCAGGGCGCTGAAGGTCGCCAAGCGGGTGCGCTCGGAGCGGGTGAACAACCGGCTCCGCAAGACGATCGACACGGCGGCCCGCGACTTCGGTGAGGTCGCCGAGGTCATCGACCTCACCGAGAAACTCACCGTCGACCTGCCGGACACGACGGAGGCCGCGCACGCGATCTGACGCCCTGGGCCGATGCCGATGCCGATGTTGGAGCCGGAGCCGGTGCCCCGATGCCTGAGACCTGACGCCGTAGACCTGACGCCCGAACCCTGATGCCACAGACCTGACGCCCCAACCCTGATGACTCAGACCCGTCTTGGACCCGGATCCGGAGATCTGACGCCTGAGAACCCCCGCCCTGGACCCGCCCCCAGCCCCTGAGCCCGCCTGACGGCCCGGCCCCCGAATTCCGGCCGCGGCGACCATCCCGTACAGCCCGACTCGGCTCCCCCACGCCAGGTCAACCGGGTGATCGCCGCGGTCGGTCCGCTGTGCGAGCGGTTCCGTAGCGCCGCGCCTGGGCCCCACTCGGCGATTCACCCGCCCGTAACGCGCGTGCGCCCTTCGTCACCGCGGTGAAACACACGGGCGCATCGGCGGAAACCGCGCTGCGCCAGCCTCGTGGCGTCAGCCGGCCCACCGAGCCCCTGCCCGCACGGGCCGCCCGCCCCGAGGAGACGTCGACAGTGAATGGCGCAGATACCGCTTTCGTACTGATCAGTGCCGCGCTCGTGATGCTGATGACCCCCGGCCTGGCCTTCTTCTACGGGGGCATGGTGCGGGTGAAGAGCGCCCTCAACATGCTCATGATGTCGTTCATCTCGCTGGGCATCGTCTCCGTGCTGTGGGTGCTCTACGGCTACTCCCTCGCGTTCGGCGCGGACAGCGGCGCCGGACTGCTCGGCAACCTCGACCACATCGGCCTCTCGGGCATCGACGCCGAGACGCTGACCGGTGGGAAGACCGGCATCCCCGTCTTCGCCTTCGCGCTCTTCCAGCTGATGTTCGCGGTGATCACCCCCGCGCTGATGAGCGGAGCGCTCGCGGACCGGGTGAAGTTCAGCGCCTGGTCGCTGTTCATCACCCTGTGGGTCACGGTCGTCTACTTCCCGATCGCGCACTGGGTGTGGCAGGAGGACGGCTGGCTCCACCAGCTCAAGGTCATCGACTTCGCGGGCGGCACCGCGGTCCATATCAACGCGGGCGTGGGCGGCCTCGCCGCGGTCCTGGTCGTCGGAGAGCGCATCGGCTTCAAGAAGGACCCGATGCGGCCGCACAGCCTGCCGCTGGTGATGCTGGGCGCGGGGCTGCTGTGGTTCGGCTGGTTCGGCTTCAACGCGGGCTCGGCGCTGGCCGCCGACGGCAGCGCCGCCACCATGGCGCTGAACACCCAGGTCGCCACCGCCGCCGCGATGCTCGGCTGGCTCGGCTACGAGCGCTTCCGGCACGGTGCGTTCACCACGCTGGGCGCCGCCTCCGGGGCCGTCGCGGGCCTGGTCGCCATCACTCCGTCCGGCGCCGCCGTGAACCCGATGGGCGCGATCGTCATCGGCGTCGTCGCCGGAACCGCCTGCTCCTGGGCCGTCAGCCTCAAGTACCGGCTGGGCTTCGACGATTCGCTCGACGTGGTCGGCGTCCATCTGGTCGGCGGCCTCATCGGCACCCTCCTCGTCGGCGTCCTCGCCATCGACGGCGTCGGCGGCGCGACCCAGCTCGGCCGGCAGGCGGTCGGGGCGCTCTCGGTGATGGCGTACTCCTTCGCCGTCTCGTGGCTCCTCGCCAAGTTCGTCGACCGAGTGATCGGCTTCCGGGCGGCCGAGGACGACGAGACCAGCGGGGTCGACCAGGCGTTCCACGCCGAGGCCGCCTACGACTTCAGCGCGGTGGGCGGCGTCGCGCAGTCCCGCGGCAGCGCACCGGGCGCCACGCCGGGCGGTACCGGCGCGACCACCGGGCCGACGGACAAGAGGGACAAGAAGGTGGACGCATGAAGCTCATCACCGCGGTCGTCAAGCCCTACCGGCTCGACGAGGTCAAGGAAGCCCTCCGGTCCGCCGGCGTGCAGGGCCTGACGGTCACCGAGGCGAGCGGCTACGGCCGGCAGCGCGGCCATACCGAGGTCTACCGAGGAGCGGAGTACACGATCGATCTCGTGCCGAAGGTCCGTATCGAGGTGCTGGTCGAGGACGATGACGCCGAGCTGGTCATCGAAGAGATCGTCAAGGCCGCGCGTACGGGCAAGATCGGCGACGGCAAGGTGTGGTCGGTGCCCGTGGACACGGCCGTACGGGTACGGACCGGGGAGCGCGGCCCGGACGCGGTGTAGTGCGCGGTCCGCGGCGGTCGCGGGGAGGCCGCACGGAGCGCGGTGCAGGACGGTACAGGAACGCGGTACGGGGACAGGGAGCCCGAGTTGACGGAAAGCGTACGGACGAACACCGGCGGCGGCCCGCTGCCCGGCGGCTACGCGGCGGCCCGGCTGCGACTCCTCCATGAGGACTCGACGGCCGGGCCGCCGCGCCGCACCGCGCTCGCGGCGCTCACCGACGAATGGCTGGGCGCGCTCCTCGGCCCGGCCCCGACCGCCGCGCTCGTCGCCGTCGGCGGATACGGGCGCGGCGAACTCTCCCCGCGCAGCGACCTCGACGTCCTGCTGCTGCACGACGGTTCGGCGGACGCGAGGGAGATCGCCGCCCTCGCCGACCGCGTCTGGTACCCGGTGTGGGACATGGGCCTCGCGCTCGACCACTCCGTGCGCACCCCGGCCGAGGCCCGGCGGGCGGCGGCCCACGACCTCAAGGTGCACCTCGGGCTGCTCGACGCCCGGCACATCGCGGGCGACGCGGAACTGACCGCCGCCCTGCGCGCCACCGCCTACGCCGACTGGCGCGCCCAGGCCCCCAAACGGCTGCCCGAACTCTCCGAACTGTGCGCGGAACGGGCCCGCCGCCACGGCGAGTTGCGGTTCCTGCTGGAGCCCGACCTCAAGGAGGCGCGCGGCGGGCTGCGGGACGCGACCGCGCTACGGGCCGTCGCCGCGTCCTGGATCGCGGACGCGCCGCGCGAGGGGCTGGAGGAGGCCCGTATCCGGCTGCTGGACACACGCGACGCGCTGCACCTCGCCACGGGCAGGGCCACGGACCGGCTCGCGCTGCAGGAGCAGGGGCAGGTGGCCGCGGACCTCGGCGTGCCGGACGCGGACACGCTGCTGCGCCGGGTCTACGAGGCGGCGCGCGCCGTCTCGTACGCGAGCGACGTGACCTGGCGCGAGGTGGAACGGGTGCTGCGCGCCCGCTCCGCGCGGCCCCGGCTGCGGGGGCTGCTGGGCGGACGGGGCGCCGTGGAGGGTGAGCGCAGCCCGCTCGCCGAGGGCGTCGTCGAGCAGGACGGCGAGGCCGTACTCGCCCGTACCGCGCGGCCCGACCGGGACCCGGTGCTGCCGCTGCGGGCCGCCGCCGCTGCCGCGCAGGCCGGGCTGCCGCTCTCGCCGCACGCGGTCCGCCGGTTCGGCGCGCCCACCGCCGCCCCGATGCCCGTGCCGTGGCCGGCCGAGGCCCGTGAGGAACTCGTCACGCTGCTCGGCGCGGGCGAGCCGACGGTGCCGGTCTGGGAGGCGCTCGAAGTGGAGGGCGTGATCTCCCGGCTGCTGCCGGACTGGGAGCGGGTCCGCTGCCGCCCGCAGCGCAATCCGGTGCACCGCTGGACCGTCGATCGCCATCTGGTCGAGACGGCCGTACGGGCCGCCGCGCTGACCCGCCGCGTCGGCCGCCCCGACCTGCTGCTGGTCGCCGCGCTGCTGCACGACATCGGAAAGGGCCGGCCCGGCGACCACTCGGTGTCGGGCGAGGCGATCGCCCGGGATGTGGCCGTACGCCTGGGCTTCGACGGGGCGGACACGGCCGTCCTGGCCATGCTCGTACGCCACCATCTGCTGCTGATCGAGACGGCCACGCGCCGCGACCTCGACGACCCGGCGACGGTGCGGGCCGTGGCGGAGACGGTCGGCGGCGGCAGCACCCTGGAACTGCTGCACGCCCTGACCGAGGCGGACGCGCTGGCCACCGGGCCCGCCGCGTGGAGCGCGTGGCGCGGCTCGCTCGTGGCGGACCTGGTCAAGCGCGTCGCGGCGGTCCTGGCGGGCGAGCCGGTCGCGGAGCGGAGCGAACCGCGGGCGCCGACGGCTGAGCACGAGCGCCTGGCCGTCGAGGCGTGGCGCACGGGCGGGCCGGTCCTGGCGCTGCACACCCGGCGGGAGCGGCGGGAGGCCGAGGACAGCGGTGCCGAGCCCGTAGGCGTCGAGCTGCTCATCGCGGTCCCCGACCAGCCGGGCGTACTGCCCGCGACGGCGGGCGTGCTCGCCCTGCACCGGCTGACGGTGCGGGCCGCGGACCTGCGCGCCGTCGAGGTGCCGGCGGAGGCCGCGGGCGCGTCCGCGCCCCGGGCGGAGGTCCTGTTGCTCAGGTGGCGGGTCGCCGCCGAGTACGGCTCGCTGCCGCAGGCCGTCCGGCTCCGCACCGACCTGGTGCGCGCGCTGGCGGGCACGCTGGACATCGCGGCCCGGCTGGCGGAGCGGGAGGCCGCCTACGGCAAGCGGCGGCGCCAGGTGCACGCGCCACCGCCGACGGCGACCCTCGTGCCCGGCAGCTCGCGGCTCGCGACGGTCATCGAGGTACGCGCCCAGGACGCTCCCGGTCTGCTGCACCGGATCGGGCGGGCGCTGGAGGACGCCGGGGTCACGGTCCGCAGCGCCCATGTCTCGACGCTGGGGGCGAACGCGGTGGACGCCTTCTACGTGACCGGCCCGCGAGGTGTCCGACTGGGCGGTGTGGAGGCGGCGGAACTGGCGCGTACCTTGCAGGGAGCACTGGGCGGCTGACCGTACCCCGGAGGGCCGGATACCCTTGGGGGCGCGACGTACTCGTCCCGCTGACAAGAGTCAGGCTCTCGTCCTGAGAACCGACTCGACGAGACCGGCGAACGGCTTCCGACCCGAAGGATCTGCGACCACCGTGTTCGATACCCTCTCCGACCGCCTTGCAGCGACGTTCAAGAGCCTCCGGGGCAAGGGCCGCCTGTCCGAGGCGGACATCGACGCCACCGCGCGGGAGATCCGCATCGCCCTGCTCGAAGCGGACGTGGCACTGCCCGTCGTCCGCTCGTTCATCAAGCAGGTCAAGGAGCGGGCCGCCGGGGCCGAGGTCTCCCAGGCGCTGAACCCCGCGCAGCAGGTCATCAAGATTGTCAACGAGGAGCTGGTCGGCATCCTCGGCGGCGAGACCCGCCGTCTGCGGTTCGCCAAGACCCCGCCGACCGTGATCATGCTCGCGGGCCTCCAGGGCGCCGGCAAGACGACCCTCGCCGGAAAGCTCGGCCACTGGCTCAAGGGCCAGGGCCACGCCCCGCTGCTCGTCGCCTGCGACCTCCAGCGCCCCAACGCCGTCAACCAGCTCTCCGTCGTCGCCGAGCGCGCCGGTGTCGCCGTCTACGCGCCGGAGCCGGGCAACGGCGTCGGCGACCCGGTCAAGGTCGCCCAGGACTCGATCGAGTTCGCCAAGTCCAAGCAGCACGACATCGTCATCGTCGACACCGCCGGCCGCCTCGGCATCGACCAGGAGCTGATGCGGCAGGCCGCGGACATCCGTGACGCGGTCAAGCCCGACGAGGTGCTCTTCGTCGTCGACGCGATGATCGGCCAGGACGCGGTCAACACCGCGGAGGCGTTCCGCGACGGCGTCGGCTTCGACGGCGTCGTCCTGTCCAAGCTGGACGGCGACGCCCGAGGCGGTGCCGCGCTCTCCATCGCGCACGTCACCGGCCGCCAGATCATGTTCGCCTCCAACGGCGAGAAGCTGGACGACTTCGACGCGTTCCACCCGGACCGCATGGCGTCCCGCATCCTCGGCATGGGCGACATGCTCTCCCTGATCGAGAAGGCCGAGCAGACCTTCAGCCAGCAAGAGGCCGAGCAGATGGCGGCCAAGCTGGCGAAGGGCCCCAAGGAGTTCACGCTCGACGACTTCCTGGCCCAGATGGAGCAGGTCCGGAAGATGGGCTCCATCTCCAAGCTGCTCGGCATGCTGCCCGGGATGGGGCAGATCAAGGACCAGATCAACAACCTCGACGAGAAGGACGTGGACCGCACCGCCGCGATCATCAAGTCGATGACGCCCGGTGAGCGGAAGGACCCGCACATCATCAACGGCTCCCGCCGGGCCCGTATCGCCCGCGGCTCGGGCGTGGACGTGAGCGCGGTCAAGAGCCTCGTGGAGCGCTTCTTCGACGCGCGCAAGATGATGTCGAAGATGGCGCAGGGCGGCGGCATGCCGGGGATGCCCGGGATGCCGGGCACGGGCGGTGGCCCGGGCCGGCAGAAGAAGCAGGTCAAGCAGGCCAAGGGGAAGCGCAAGAGCGGCAACCCGATGAAGCGCAAGGCCGAGGAGCAGGCGGCCGCCGCGCGGCGCGAGGCGGGCGGTCAGGGCGGCGAGGGCGGTCAGCAGGGCGGCGCGTTCGGTATCCCGGGGGCCGGCCAGGACGCGAGCTCGTTCGAACTCCCCAAGGAGTTCCGGGACATGCTCCCGCCGTCGGACAAGTGAGCGGCGGCGCGCGGCGCCCGTAACGCTTCCGTCCCCCGTGCGGCCCGGCCTTCCGGAGCGGCACGGGGGACGCGCTGTGGCGGCCCCGTCGGCTGTGCGCCGTGTGCCGGTGCGCTATGCGGCGCACAGCGGTGCACCGCGCGGCGGCCACCCGTGCGCTACGCGGCGCGTAGCGGTGCCCCGTTCGCCAGGCCCGACGGGCTCAGCCCCAGGGAGAGCGCCGCGGTGGCGCCCACGTCCGCGAGCGAGGGGGCGTCCGGAAGGAGTTCCAGGCCCGCCGCCTCGGGGCGGTGGATGAGGACCGGCACGTACTCGCGGGTGTGGAAGGCGTGCCCGATGGTGGGGTCGTTGCCGTGGTCGCCCGTGACGACGAGGCGGTCACCGGGGGTGTCGAGCAGTGCGATCAGCTCGGCCAGACCCACGTCGAGCTGTTCGAGGACCTCGCCGTAGCGCAGCACGTCCTGCTGGTGCCCCGCCAGGTCCGTCTCCTGGACGTTGGCGACGATCAGGCCGGGGCCCGGCGTTCGTACGGCGTCCAGGGTGTGGGCGAGCACGTCGGCCGTGGGAACCGCCGGGCGGCGCACGGCCGCGTCGCAGGCGAGGATGTCGGCGGCCTTGCCGACCAGGGTGACCGGGACGCCCGCGCGAGCGGCCAGGTCGGGCAACTGCCGGGTGTGGTCCAGCGGCGCGCCCAGGTGCTGCACTTCGAGCCCGCCGTTGCGGTAGAAGCCGGTGGCCGGGGTGTCGAGTCCGTACGTGCCGTTCTCGCCGTCCCGTACGAAGCCGGGCAGCGGGCCGTCGGCGTGGCCGCCCACCGCGATGACGCGGGCTACGGGCGCGACGGCGCGGACCGTCCGGGCGATGGACAGGATGCGGTCGAAGGGAAAGTCGTCGAGGCTCCCGGAGGCGTTCCAGTTGATGCCGGGGTCGGCTTCCAGGTTGTCGTGGACGAGGACGCACCCGTCGACGACGAGCAGGGGCTTGCCGTTCAGCTCCGCCACCCGGTGGCCCGCCGCCTCCAGCGCGGCCCGCACCTCGTCGAGGTGTTCGCCGAGCCGCGCCACGGTGACCTCGCTGAAGTCGGCGCCCATCATCGTCTGGTGGCCCGCGTAGGTGTCCGCGCCGGGGTAGCCGAGCGCGGCGCGGCCGACGGCGACCGGCAGCCTGGTGGTGCGACCGAGGTCCGGGTGCCCGTGGATCAGGCCGAGGCCGAGCGAGCCGAGGGACGGCAGCCGCAGTGGGCGGTCCAGCTCCTTGCGGCAGTGGTCGAGGATGTGGCCGCAGGTGTCGGCGGCGATGTCGCCGGGGCGCAGGGCGCCCGCGTCGGGCATCGCGCCGATGCCGAATCCGTCGATGACGACGATGACGGTCTTGCTCATGTCAGTGCCTTTCAGAACGCTCGGCGCCTTTCAGAACGCGCGGCCCAGGGGGTCGTAGAGGCCGGTCAGCTTCGGCGCGCCGGCGGCCAGTCCGGAGACGACCGCGACGGTGCTGCGCGTGACGAAGATCTGCGTGCGGAAGGCGAGGACGGCGGTGTCGCCGACGCGCACGTCCTGATCGGGCGCGGGAGCCTCCAGCAGGCGGTAGTAGTCGATGTTCTCGGCGGGCGCCTCCTGTACGGGCAGCCGGGCCGCGGTGCGGGGCAGCAAGGCGTCCTTGACCCCGGAACGCGCGTAGAAACCGCCGCCGAACAGGGCGGGCCGCCCGTCGGCGAGGGTGTGGGCGACCTCGCTGACGTAGACGTACGCGGGGATCTCCGGCTGGTGCGGGTCCACGGCGTGCAGGGGCGTGGTGCCGGTGAGGGAGTGGCCCGGTTCGCCGTGCGTGGCGCCGAGTTCGGCGAGCATCGGCAGGGTGGCCATGGAGGTGGCGCTGGGCGCGCTGAGCGCCAGGTCCGCGTGGCCGCGGGCGGCGAGGGCCCGCCGGGCCTCGATGGCCAGCTCGAAGTTGGGGGTGGGGCGGGGGCGGGAGTCCGCGGGGTCGCAGAGGACGCAGGGGAAGGCGGTCACGCCCGCGATCCGTACGCCCGGCAGCCGCTCCGCCTCTGTCGCGAAGGCGTCCAGCCCGGCGAGCGGAACGCCGCCTTCCTGGCCGGGGTAGACGGAGCCCTCGGCGCCCTCCAGCCGGATCAGGATGTCCTGTACGAAGCCGAGCCGGGCGGCGGCGTCGGAGACGGCGCGGGCGTTGGCGAGGTCGTACACCGTGACGGTCTCGGGGCGCCAGGCGAGCATCTCCGGAAGGGCGCGGCGCGGGATCTGCGCGAGGTGGCCGAGGTTGCCGGCCTGAGCGCCGGCGGCGTGCAGAACGCGGGCCTCGGGCGGTTCGATGGCCGCGAACTTCGGGATGTGCCGGGCGATGGCACGGATCAGCTCGGGGTTGCGGCCGATCTGCTTGACCACGAACCACAGGCTGAGGCCGACCCGCCGGGCCTCGGCGGCCAGCATCTCGGCGTTGGCCTCCACGGCGTCGAGGTCGACCACATACGTGTTGGGCGGGATCTCCCCCGTCTGATGCAACGCGGCTGCGGCGTCGGCCAGTCGAGGGTTGCGGGTGAGGACGGTGTCGAGGAACACGGTCAGTCCTTGGGTTCGCGAGAGTGGTGCGCGTCGCGCGGGGTGTCCTGCAGGGCGCGGCGGAGGATGTCGATCACAAGGTCCGCGCCGGCCCGCATCGGGTTGATGCGCACCGTCCAGTCGGCCAGCTCCGGGGCGTCGTCGAGGGACGAGCTGGACATCCGGTAGAAGAGCGGGGCCACTTCATAGCGGGAGTTGGAGCCGACGGGGTAGGGGGCCGCGCCGAACCGCGCGGCGGCCGCGGGCAGGTCGCGGGCGACGGGCCGGTTGAGGCGTACGAGCAGGCAGCGGTCCTGCGCGTTGGCGATACGGACCTCCGCCACGCCCGCCACTTCGCCCGCGACCAGCCGCTCGGCGACCTCCGCCCCGACCCTCGACTGCACGGACCACATCACGGGCACGTGGGTGAGAGCTCTGAGCGCGTCCAGCGCTTGGTGGCCCTGGACCTGGCCGCCGCCCGAGTAGTTGTCGGCCCGCACCCGCTCGACAAGATCGCGCGCGCCCACCACGACGCCCACTCCCTCCGGGCCGTGCAGCTTGAAGAGCGAGAAGCAGGAGGCGTCGGCGCCCAGCTCCACCCCGCTCTCGGGGACCCGCATGACCGCGTAGTTGTCGTCCACGATGGTGCGCACACCGGCGGCGCGGCAGGCGGCCAGCACCTCGCCCGGGTCGTAGGAGTCGGCGAGCCGCTGCCGGGTGTGCTGCACATAGGCCCATCGGAAGCGGCCGGAGGCCAGCGCGCCGGCCAGCGCCGCCGAGTCGTTGAAGTCGACCTCCACGGTCTCCACCCCCAGCCCTCGCAGGGTGACTTCGGTGGTGCGGTAGACGGGGGCGCGGTGGATCAGCAGCGGGTCGCCCGCGCTGACGGCGGCGCTCAACGCGGCGCGGATCGCGCCGGTGCCGGCGCCCTGGACGAACGCGGCGTCCTCGGCCGAGAAGAAGTCGGCGAGGACCGCTTCCACCTTCGCGGTGGTGCGCGGCCGCCCGAGGCCCGGTACGACGCCCGCGTCCGCCTCGAAGAGCTGCGCTCCCTCGAAGTGCCGGGCGGTGCTTTCGATCAGCCGGAACTGCTTGGCGACGGCGTCGTCCAGCGGGACCGTCCCCAGCGGGAAGGTCTGCGGCAGTGCTGCGCTCATCTCAGAGCTCCTCCGTGGTCGAGCCGGTCAGGAACCGCACCGGGTTGCGCCGTGTCATCAGGTCGATCAGGTCGTCGTCCAGCCCGGCGGCCCGCGCCTTGGGGAGGAAAGAGCGGAACAGGTGTCCGTAGCCCTGGCCGCCCTCACTCTCCAGATAGCCGTGGCGCGAGATGTCGCAGCTGAGCAGAACACGGTCGGCGTGACCGGCTTCCACCAGCGCGAGCAGCAGCCGCAACCGCGTGTCGTCGCTCTGGTAGCTCTCCTTGCCCACCGTGTCGAAGGCGACATACGCACCGGCCGCCGCCAGTTCGCGGTGGACGGCCGGGTCGTCGAGCAGGTCCTGGTGACCCACGCAGATCCGGTGAGCGGGCAGCCCGGCGTCCGTCAGCAGCTCCAGCTGGGCGAGCCCGCCGTGGCCGAGCTGCGCGTGGGTGGCCAGGGAGAGGCCCGTGGCGACGGCGGCGCGGGCGGAGGCGAGCAGGGTGCGGGTCTCGGCCGGGCTCGGACGTTTGCCGTGGCTGCCGACCTCGCCGATCAGCCCCGGCCGTATGCCGGTCGCGCCGAATCCGTGCTCGATCTCGCGGATGAGCGTCTCGGTCAGCTCCGCCGGTCCGGCCGTGCTCACTTCGCGCGGATGGAACGGCTCGTAGTACCAGCCGGTGGCCGCGACGACCGCGACACCGGACCGCTCGGAGATGCGGGCCAGGGCGTCGGCGTCGCGGCCCATGCCCCGGCAGGTCTGCTCGATCACCAGCGACAGTGCGAACTCGTCGCGCAGCGCCGTGAGTTCCGCGGTGACCGGCCCGGCGTGTTCGGCCGGGCTGAGGACGGCCGCGTGGTCCGCGTCCCGGCTGAGGTCGATGACGAGGTGTTCGTGGGTGAGGACGGGGCCTTGGATGTCGGTGGGGGAGAGGGGGCCGGTGACGGTCTGGAGGTGGTTCATAGGAGCTGTGCCTTCCTGGCGAGTGGGCCTGCCGTCATCCCTTGACGGGGGTGAACAGGTTCAGCCAGTACAGGAGGTTGAGGATGATGCCGCCGACGATGACCGCGGCGGGGGCCGCCGCCATCCGGACCACGACCCGGCCCATCGCCTCGTTGAGCATGTAGAGCCCGCCGACTATGAGGATGCCGAGGCCGCCGCCCATGGCGTTGGCCGCCATCAGGGAGCCGAAGAGGATCGCGAGCCCCAGGGTCTCGGAGATCGCGCTGCGCAGGTGCTCGGAGGAGTCACGGACCGACGGCAGCTTGCCGAGCACCTTGCCGATCCAGGAGAGGGCCAGTACCTCGCAGGCGAAGACGAGCGCGCCGACGATCACCGCGAGCCAGGGGTTCGGGAGCAGGTAGCCGATCGGGTAGACGAGGGTGAAGCCGGCGATGCCGTACGCGCCGGAGGCGAGCGCGGTGGTCGCGATCAGCGGAATGAAGCCGAAGACCCGGTAGAAGTCGACCTGGGCGGCACCGCTGTAGTCGCCCTTGGCGATCAGGAAGCTGGTGGCCTCGCCGCCGCCGAAGATATGCATCTGCGCCAGCAGGCAGACGCCCGCGCCGAGCACCATGAAGAGCGGCAGGTACTTGCGCAGCCGGGTCGCGCTCGCACTGAACAGCGAGGCCATCGGGTCGTCGGCCGCCTCGCCGGCCGCCGTGTCCTCGGGAGCGGCCGCCGAGGTCTCGGCGGCGCGGTCGGCCTTGCGCTGCCGCATGTCCTTGTCGACCGCGAAGCCGATCAGCATCAGCACACCGACGGCCATGGCCAGAGCGCCCGCGAACATGTTGGGCCAGAGCTTCATCGTCATGACGACGAGCGCCAGCTCGACGACGCCCGCGATGCCGCCGCGCGCCTTGCCGAACTGCTTGGTGATGGCGAGGACGGGGAAGAGCGCGAAGAGGAAGAGGATCGGCGTCGACATCTGCTGCATGGCGGTGATGAAGTCGACGGGCAGGTCATGGGCGAGGTTGTTCGCGCCGTTCAGACCGAAGACGATGACCGCGCCCCAGGCGGCGCCCAGAATCGGGGCGAGCCACTTCTTCGGCGACAGGATGCCGAGGATGTCGGTGGGCAGGAAGACCAGCCAGGGGTTCAGCACGCCGGTGGACAGCGCCATCGGCGCACCGAGGCCGAAGATGAAGCCCGCGGACAGCCCGAACGACACCGCTGTCATGGCGCTGCGCGTCGACCGCCCCTGGATGAAGTCGAGCATGAAGGGGCGGGCACCGTCATTGAAGACGGCGAGTGCCATGTGCGAGATGAACGCGGTCAGCGCGCACAGGACGATGACGGTCAGTTCTTGCGGCAGCGTAAAGCTGAGGCTGTGGCTCGCGGCGGTGAGGGTCGTACTCACAGGTCACTCCTTTGTGCCCCGGTGTTCCGGCAGGGTCTTGCTCCCGGCGTCCCGGTGTCCTTGGGTCAGCCGCGGGCCGCGATGGCGCGGGCCACGGTGGGGGCCACCAGGTCGATCTGGTCGATGGCGAAGCCGAAGACCTTCTTGCCCTCGGCGAGCAGGGCGCTGACGGCGTCTTCGGTGGGTACGGAGCGGCCGAAGGTGTGGCAGGCGTCCTTGCCCATGAGCCCGACGAGGACGCCGAGGGAGGCGCCGGCGCCGGTGTGGCAGGTGCCGAGGAAGTAGTCCGCCTGGCCGGCGCGGAGCTTCATCGCGGCGTCCATGTCGCTGGAGACGGTGATCTCGACGCCGTCGAGGGCGAGCTTCTTGACGGTCTCCGCGACCTCGACCTTGCCGACACCGCCGGTGAGGATCTTCGTCATGACTGGGCCTTCTCTCTGCTGATGGTGTTGGGGGGTGCGGGCGTTCAGGAAGCGGTGGAGTGCTGAGCGAGCACGGCGAGGTGCATGCCGAGGAAGTTGATCTCGGACTCCGGCAGCGGGGCGCCGAGGACCCGCTTGGCGCGGGCGGAGATGGCGTGAGCCCGGTCGACGGCGTCGGGGTGCCCCGCCAGCTCGGCGGCCACCTGGTCGTCGGTGAGGAACTGCTCGATCGGCTCTCCGGCCAGCAGCCGGGTGAGGGCCATCATCAGATGGCTGGTGAGCATCCCGGCGGTGTCCTCGGTGACGGTGCGGCCCTCGGAAGCGAGGGCCTGCAGCTCACTGGTCACGAAGTCGGCCACCTCGGGCCGTACTTGACCGCTCTCGCGGAAGAGCTGGATGCGGAGGGCGAGCTTGTCATCCATGGTCATCCTTTCCACAAATTCGACAGTAACCAGGATTTTGGATTTTCGTCAGTGACTTAAGTCCCGATTCGCGTACTCGGGAGGGGTGGTGCCATCAGCCGGCGACCTTGATCGGAGTGAACAGATGCGCCCAGCTCGCGAGGTTCAACATGATGCCGACCAGGATCACGGCGCAGGGCGCCGCCGCCAGCCGCATCACGGGCCGGCCCATGGCCTCGTTCAGCACGTAGAGCCCGCCGACCAGCGCCACCCCGACCCCGCCGCCCATATGCATCCCGGCCAGGATCGAGCCGAACAGCACGGCGATCTCCAGAACCTGGTTGATGGCGTTGCGGATGTGGTCGGAGGCGTCCTGCATGGACGGCACCCTCGCGAAGAGCCGGCCGAGCTGGGAGAGCGCCAGGACCTCCACGCCGAACACCACCACCCCGGCCACGCCGCCGACCAGCAGGTTCGGAGCGGCGATGTAGCCGGCCGCGTACACGAAGTTCATGCCGTTGGTGGCGTAGACACCGGAGGCCAGCGAGGTCAGCCCGATCAGCGGGATGAAGCCGAAGGTGCGGTAGAAGTCGATCTGCGCCGCATTGCCCATGTCCCCCTTCTGCACGATGTAGCTCGTCGCCTCGCCGCCCGCGAACACCCCGGTCGCGCACAGCGCGCCCGTCAGCCCGCCGAGCAGCAGCAGCCACGGCAGATACTTGCGCAGCCGC
Organism: Streptomyces sp. NPDC044033; assembly: GCF_056434425.1. NCBI lineage: Bacteria > Bacillati > Actinomycetota > Actinomycetes > Kitasatosporales > Streptomycetaceae > Streptomyces > Streptomyces sp. NPDC044033. The sequence goes on from NZ_JBWKFF010000010.1 coordinate 179,738, forward strand.
TTCGCGTTCTCACCGAAGAGCGAGTCGGCGGCCGACGTGTCGACCACGGGCGGCTCCTCGCCCCTCGCCGCGGCCTCCGCCCGTACCGTGCGCCGGTTGACGACGTCGCGCCGCACCGCGAAGGCGACCAGCATCGCCATGCCCGCTGCCATCGCCAGCGCCCCCGGGAAGAGGCTCTTCCAGAAGTACGCCGTGGCCAGCATGATCAAGCCCTCTACGGCGAAGGCGATCCCGCCGCGCGCCTTGCCGAACTGATAGGCGATGGCCACGGCCGGGAAGAAGGCGAACAGGTACATCACCGGGTCGGACAGCGCCTGCATCGCGGTGAGGAAGTCCACCGGCAGCGCCTGTGCCGCGTCGGTGGCGCCCGCGAGGCCGAAGATGACCAGCAGCGCCCAGGCCGCGCCCAGCACCGGGGCGAGCCACCGCCGGGGCGCGAGCAGGCCGAGGATGTCGGTCGGCAGGAAGAGCAGCCAGGGGTTGAGGACGCCGGTCGAGAAGGCCATCGGTGCGCCGAGCCCGAAGATGAAGCCGGAGGAGAGGCTGAAGGCGATGGTCGTGATCTCGCGCCGCTTCATCCGGCCCTGGCGGTAGTCGAGCATGAACGGCCGTACGCCGTCGTGGAAGACGGCCACCGCCATGTTCACCAGCAGCGCCGAGAGCGCGCAGACGACGACGGTCAGAACTATCTGCGTGGGGGAGAGACTCAGTGAGTGGTGCCCACTGGCGGCGAGTTCCATCGCTCCCGGCCCTTGGTCTTGCATGTGGGTCTGCTTTCAGCCGTACGGATGGTCAAGCAGTGCGGATGGTCAGTAGGAGGGGATGCGCTCACCGCGCAGCACCTCGCTCTGCGATGTGGTGATGACCGAGAGGTCGAGCGCCTCGCGCACGGCGGTCAGCGCGGCCGCCCCCGCCGCGCGGCCGATGATGGCGGCGCTGGAGTTGCGCAGCGACAGATCGCGGGTGATTTCGTCGCCCAGCGGCAATATGTCCACCGAGGCGCCGAGCTGACCGTGCGGCACCTCGTCGAGGTTCCACACGGTGGCGTCCAGCTGGTCGCTCGCGAAGAGGTCGCCCAACTGCATGTACGAGGTCTCGACCCACTCGATGTCCGAGCGGCCCGCGAAGGCGCGCTTGGTCAGCATCCGCTGGTCCTCGGAGGAGTGGTCGATGGCGACGCGCAGCCGCTGTTCCAGTGAGGTGCCGTGGCGCAGCAGCATGCCGTGGGCGCCGACGTACGTGGCGGGGCCCAGGTCCGCGACCAGCTCCAGCGGGTGCTCCTCGGTAAGCCGGTCGGCGGCGAAGCGGGAGAGGACGACGAGGTCGACCTTGCTCTCCAGCAGGGCGGCGGCCCGGGCGCTCGCACCGCGCATAAAGGTGATCGCGAAGGGTGCGCCGGCTTCTTCGAAGGCGTCCCGCAGGCCGGTGGCCAGGCCCTCGTAACGACGGGAGTAGGGCAGTGGCATCGCCGCGAGCAGGGTGCCGAGGCCGGCCAGCCGCCACAGTATGGTGCGGTCGGCCCAGACCAGGAAGGTGCCGAGATGTCCGCGGGCGACCGTCTCGATCGCGCCCGCTTCCTCCAGCATCTGCAGCGCCGCCTGGACGGTGCCGTTGCCGACGCCGAGCTGCGCGGCGAAATCGCGGACGCGGGGCATCCGGGTGTCCTGCTCGTGGTTGAGCAACAGGGCCGCCAACTGCCGGGCAGCAAGTCCGTTGCGGGTCAGGAACCGCTCATCGATGCCGTTCACGCATACGACAGTAACCAGGATTCTGGATATTGACAAGGGGTCCCAAGACTCACTTCCCAATGCGCCGATTAGTGTGATTTCTCCAGTACGGTCGCGGCGGCAGGGTCCGGCGGCAGGGCTCTGGAAAAAGGAGAGCAGGAGTGAGCAACCCCGTACCCCCGCGTGGCAATCCCGATCAGCCCTGGCGGGCGGAGGGCACCCCACCGGCCCCGGCACCGAAGCGCAAGATGCCCGGTGGCTGGGGCCGACTGGTCCTCACCGCTATCGCCGTCTTCCTGATCACGGACGTCCTGCTCTCGTTCTTCGGCGGTAACGACACCAAGTCGATCTCGTACACGGAGTTCAGCAACCAGCTCAACGCCGACAACATCTCCAAGCTCTACTCCAAGGGCGAGTCGATCCAGGGCGAGCTCAAGGCGAAGAAGCCCGTCCCCGGCGGCAAGGGCGACTACACGCAGTTCGAGACCCAGCGCCCGGCCTTCGCCAACGACAAGCTCTGGGAGACCCTCGCCAAGAACAAGGTCACCGTCACCGCCGAGCCCGTCGTCAAGGAACGCAGCTTCCTCTACAACCTGCTGATCTCCCTCGCGCCCATGCTGCTGCTGGTGGTGCTCTGGATCTTCATCGCGCGCAGGATGCGCGGCGCCATGGGTGGCGGGATGGGCGGCTTCGGCCGCAAGGCCCCGCCCAAGCCCGTAGTGCCCGAGGAGGGCAAGCGCACCACCTTCGAGGACGTCGCCGGCATCGACGAGGTCGAAGCCGAACTCACCGAGATCGTCGACTTCCTCAAGAACCCCGACGCGTACCGCAAGCTCGGCGCCCGGATGCCCGGCGGCGTCCTGCTCGCCGGGCCGCCCGGCACCGGCAAGACGCTCCTGGCCCGCGCCGTCGCGGGCGAGGCCGGCGTCCCCTTCTTCTCCGCCTCCGCCTCCGAATTCATCGAGATGATCGTCGGCGTCGGCGCCGGCCGGGTCCGCGAACTGTTCGCCGAGGCCCGCAAGGTCGCCCCCTCGATCATCTTCATCGACGAGATCGACACCATCGGCCGGGCGCGCGGTGGCGGCGGCATGGGCGGCCACGACGAGCGCGAACAGACGCTCAACCAGATCCTCACCGAGATGGACGGCTTTTCCGGCTCCGAAGGCGTCGTCGTCATCGCCGCCACCAACCGCGCGGACATCCTCGACAAGGCCCTCACCCGCCCCGGCCGCTTCGACCGCACGGTCACCGTCAGCCCGCCCGACCGCGACGGCCGCGAAGCCATTCTGCGCATCCACACCCGCCGCACCCCGCTCGCGGACGACGTCGACCTCGTCCACGTCGCCCGTACGACCCCGGGCATGACCGGAGCGGACCTCGCCAACCTCGCCAACGAAGCGGCGCTCCTGGCCGTCAAGCGCAAGCGGTCGGTGGTCGGCCCCGCCGAGTTCTCCGACGCCCTGGAGAAGATCCAACTCGGCGCCGAGCGGCCCCTGGTGATGCCCCAGGAAGAACGGCGCCGCACCGCCTTCCACGAGAGCGGCCACGCCCTGCTCGGCATGCTCCAGCCCGGCGCCGACCCCGTCCGCAAGATCACCATCGTGCCCCGCGGCAGGGCGCTCGGCGTCACCCTCTCCACCCCCGACGCCGACCGCTACGCCTACACCGAGGAGTACTTGCGCGGCCGGATCATCGGCGCGCTCGGCGGTATGGCAGCCGAACGGACCGTCTTCGGCGTGATCACCACCGGCGCCGAGAGCGACCTGGAACAGGTCACCGGGATCGCCCGCGGCATGGTCGGCCGCTGGGGCATGAGCGAACGCGTCGGCCGCCTCACCGCCATCCCCAGCGACGCCCAGCAGGCATACGGGCTCTCCGCCGCCCCCGCCACGCTCGACGCCGTCGACAACGAGATGCGGCGCATCGTCGACGACTGCTACGAGGAGGCGTGCCGGCTGCTGACCGAGCACCGCGCGCAGCTCGACGCACTCGCCGAGGCGCTGCTCGCCAACGAGACCCTGGAGGAGGGCGAGGCGTACCGCGTCGCCGGGATCACCCGTCTCAGCAAGCCCGAGAGCTGACAGGAACCCCAGCGGCCCGACGCACCGCAGTCAGACCAAAGCGATCGCAGTCAGACCAAAGCGATCGCAGTCAGACCAAGGCGGTCGCCGTCAGACCAAAGCGATCAGGTAACGGAACACATTCGGCATCCAGACCGTGCCGTCCTCGCGCAGGTAGGGGTGGAGCGCCTCGGTCAGCTCCTTCACCACCTGGGTCTGGTCGGTCGCTCGCGCCGCCGCGTCGAACGCGCCCGTCGAGAGCAGGCCGCGCACCGCGCAATCCATGTCCGCGTAACCGAACGGGCACGCCACCCGGCCCGAACCGTCCGGCCGCAGCCCCGCCTGCCGGGCCAGGTTCTCCAGGTCGTCCCGCCCGCTCGGCCGCCACCGGGCGGGCGCGCACATCGGGTCCGCCAGCCGGGCCGCGACCCGCAGCGCCCCGGACGTCGCGCACCGCTCCTGCGGGCCCCAGCCGGCCAGCACGACCGGAGAGCCCCGTTCCGCGCAGGAGGCCCCCTCCGCGAGCGCAGTCGACATGGTCCGGGCGCTGCCGCCCGCGCAGTACAAAGGGTCGAAGGCGGTCACCACATTGAAGGCTGCCCCACTCGGGTCCGTTACGCATCCGGGGCCGCCGTGCCCCAGCCGCGGCCCGTCCGCCGGAGTGCGCTCCGGGAGCAGCCGCTGCCGGGCCAGGTCCAGCCGCCGGTCGTCGGGGTCGACCCCGCTCACCGTCGCGCCCCGCGCCGCCGCCATCAGCAGCGCCAGACCGGAGCCGCAGCCCAGGCTGAGCAACCGGGTCCCCGAGTCGACTTCCAGCCGTTCGTAGACCGCTTCGTAGAGCGGTACCAGCATCCTTTCCTGGATCTCGGCCCAGTCACGGGCCCGCTCCTGGGGTGCGGGAAAGTCCTGATGGTGCCGCCGCACGAGCGTGGATGTCATCGAAAGCGCCCCAATCCGCCGAGAGACGTGATGTATTCAAGATTCGCCGCCCCCGTGTGCGCCGGTCGCGCGCGCAGTTGTGGAACACCCCCGTATGCCAGGGAACTCCGCATCCGCCGACTCGTCCAGTGGGGGATGCCCCTCTGGGCGCGATTCACGCTCCGTGGCGGGTGCCCCGTACCATTCCCGCCATGGCAAAGGCTCCCGTTCTCACCCCCCAGGCGGACGATTTCCCCCGCTGGTACCAGGACCTGATCAACAAGGCCGAGCTGGCGGACAACGGCCCGGTGCGCGGCACCATGGTCATCCGGCCGTACGGGTACGGGCTCTGGGAGCGCATGCAGCAGGACATGGACGCCCGGATCAAGGACGCCGGCGCCCAGAACGCGTACTTCCCGCTACTCATTCCGCAGTCTTACCTGACGAAGGAAGCCGAGCACGTCGAGGGCTTCGCGCCCGAGCTCGCGGTCGTCACGCACGGTGGCGGCAAGGAGCTGGAAGAGCCGGTCGTCATCCGGCCCACCTCGGAGACGATCGTCAACGAGTACTTCTCGAAGTGGGTGCAGAGCTACCGGGACCTGCCCCTGCTGATCAACCAGTGGGCCAACGTCGTCCGCTGGGAGCTGCGCCCGCGCCTCTTCCTGCGGACGAGTGAATTCCTCTGGCAGGAGGGCCACACCGCCCACGCCACCTATGAGGACGCCCGGGACTTCGCGGCTCGCATCCACCGCCACGTCTACGCGGAATTCATGGAGAACGTCCTGGCCATGGATGTCGTCCTGGGCCGCAAGACGCCCAAGGAGCGGTTCGCGGGCGCCATCAACACCCTCACCCTTGAGGGCATGATGGGCGACGGCAAGGCCCTCCAGATGGGGACGAGCCACGAACTCGGCCAGAACTTCGCCAAGGCGTTCAACACCCAGTACCTCTCCAAGGACGGGCGGCAGGAGCACGTCTGGCAGACCTCCTGGGGCTCCACCACCCGCATGGTCGGCGCCATGGTGATGATGCACGGCGACGACAACGGGCTGCGCGTCCCGCCACGTCTCGCCCCCATCCAGGTCGTGGTCCTCGCGATCAAGGGCGACGAGGCCGTCGCCAAGGTCCGCGAGATCGGCGACCGGCTGAAGGCCGCGGGCATCCGGGTCCAGGTCGACGACCGCGTCGACACCCCCTTCGGCCGCCGCGCGGTCGACTGGGAGCTCAAGGGCGTGCCCGTACGCATCGAGGTCGGGCCGCGCGACCTGGAGAGCGGCACCGCCATGCTCGCCCGCCGCATCCCGGGCGGCAAGGAGCCCGTACGCCTGGAGGGGCTGGCCGACCTGCTCCCCAAGGTCCTCGAAGAGGACCAGGAGACGCTGCTGCGCCAGTCCCGGGAGCGCCGGGAGGCCCGTACCGCCGAGGTGACGACGGTCGAGGAGGCCGCGGAGGTGGCGGCCGGGGGCGGCTGGGCGCGCATTCCGTGGGCGGACCTGGGCCCGGCGGGCGAGGCGGCCCTCGCCGAGCAGGCCGCGTCCGTACGGTGCCTGGTGACCGAGGACGGTGCGGTGCCGGACGCGGACGACGCCCCGGGTACCGTCGCCATCGTCGCGCGCGCCTACTGATACCCCGGTCTCAGCCGGGGTTACGTCCCGGGTTGGGAACGGGTGCGCGACTTCTCCGCACATCGACGCACCCGCCCTCGTCGGGACGCATGAGCGTGAACTGACTGGTACGTGCAAATTATTTGGGATGGCCCGGTATCGGAACACCGGGCCATCCCGGCTCGTTGTCACGACGTGAGCACGACACCGCCTGTTCTCGCCGCCGAACTGGCGCTCGCCTGGGCCGACATTCAACGGCACCATCCCGAGCTGCCGGACCTGGCCGCGCCCGAATCCCTGATCGGAGAATCCTCGTCCGCCTGCGGCGCGGAACTCTCCTTCGAACGGCTGCTGCATGAGGCAGTCCACGGCATCGCCGCCGCCCGCGGCGTCCGCGACACCTCACGCGCCGGCCGCTACCACAACCGCCGATTCCTGGCGATCGCCGAGGAGTTGGGCCTGGACCACTCCGAGGAGCCGCATCCCAGCAGCGGTTTCTCGCTGGTCATGCTCAACCCCGAGGCGCGAAAGCGCTACCGCCCGACGATCGAGAGACTCCAGCGCGCGCTCAAGGCCCACACTGTCGCCACCACGGCCGACACCTCCCGTACGTTCCGGGGGCCCGCCGCCCGGCACGGCTCTTCCGGTGGCGGGGTGCGTGTGAAGGCCGTCTGCGACTGCGGCCGGAACGTCCGCGTGGTGCCGTCGGTGCTGGCGCAGGCCCCGATCATGTGCGGCGGGTGCGGACAGCCGTTCCGCATCCCCGAGGCGCTGGCGGTCGGCTGATCAGTCGCCGTATGGCAGAATGGTCAGCTGTACTCGACAGCCGCATAGGACCCCTCTCTCCTCCGGCTGACGCGTCCATCGGGCAAATCGGGTACCGCAACCCCACGTGGCATCTCGTTGTGCCCAACCACGTCAAGACCAGGAGACACCACTTCCGTGGCAGTCAAGATCAAGCTGAAGCGTCTGGGCAAGATCCGTTCGCCTCACTACCGCATCGTCGTCGCCGACTCCCGTACCCGCCGTGACGGCCGGGCCATCGAGGAGATCGGCCTGTACCACCCGGTGCAGAACCCGTCGCGCATCGAGGTCGACTCGGAGCGCGCGCAGTACTGGCTGGGTGTCGGCGCGCAGCCGACCGAGCCCGTCATGGCCATCCTCAAGGTGACCGGCGACTGGCAGAAGTTCAAGGGTCTGCCCGCCCCGGCCCCGATGCTGGTCGCCGAGCCGAAGGCTGACAAGCGCGCCCTCTTCGAGGCCGCCGCCAAGAGCTCCGGCGACGAGCCGAAGGGTGAGGCCATCACCCCGAAGGCGAAGAAGTCGGAGAAGAAGGACGAGGCGGCCGAGGCCACCGCGTCCACCGAGTCGACCGAGGCCTGAGGATGCTCGAGGAAGCCCTCGAGCATTTGGTGAAGGGCATCGTCGACAACCCCGACGACGTGCAGGTCGCCTCGCGCGTCCTGCGTCGCGGGCGCGTTCTGGAGGTCCGGGTGCACCCCGACGACCTCGGCAAGGTGATCGGCCGCAATGGCCGTACCGCGCGTGCCCTGCGCACTGTCGTAGGGGCGCTCGGAGGCCGCGGTATCCGCGTCGACCTCGTCGACGTGGACCAGGTCCACTGAGCAGCGATACAGCACCGGCATGGGCCGGGGGAGGCTTCGGCCACCCCCGGCCTTTGTCGGCGGTGACCAAGAAACGAGCAACCGCGACGGCGCGCGATCACACCCGCGCGAGCGGCCGCGGCTCGGCCGCACGGAGGAGACAGGCACAGTGCAGCTGGTAGTCGGCAGGATCGGACGCGCCCACGGCATCAAGGGCGACGTGACGGTGGAGGTACGTACGGACGAGCCCGAACTGCGGCTCGGCCCCGGCGCCGTACTGGCCACGGACCCGGCCGCCGCCGGCCCGCTGACCATCGAGACCGGGCGGGTGCACAGCGGCCGGCTGCTGCTGCGCTTCGCGGGCGTCACCGACCGTACGGGCGCCGAAGCCCTGCGCAACACACTCCTCATCGCGGAGGTCGACCCCGAGGAGGTCCCCGAGGACCCCGAGGAGTACTACGACCACCAGCTGATGGACCTCGACGTCGTCACCGTCGACGGCACCGAGGTCGGCCGCATCACCGAGATCTCCCACCTGCCCTCCCAGGACCTCTTCATCGTCGAGCGGCCCGACGGCAGCGAAGTGATGATCCCCTTCGTCACCGAGATCGTCCCGGAGATCGACCTGGAGGCGCAGCGCGCCGTCATCGACCCGCCGCCCGGTCTGATCGACGACAGCCAGGCCGAGGTCGCGAGCGCCCGGGACGCCGAGCAGGGCGACGCCTGATGCGCCTCGACGTCATCACGATCTTCCCGGAGTACCTGGAGCCGCTGAACGTCTCGCTGGTCGGCAAGGCGCGCGCCCGCGGGCAGCTGGACGTACGGGTGCACGACCTGCGCGAGTGGACGCACGACCGGCACAACACGGTCGACGACAGCCCGTACGGCGGCGGCCCTGGCATGGTCATGAAGCCAGAGCCCTGGGGCGAGGCCCTCGACGCGGTCATCGAATCGGGCGCCGACGACGCACGGCCCACCCTGGTCGTACCGACCCCCAGTGGCGTGCCCTTCACCCAGCGGCTCGCGGTGGAGCTCTCCGAGCGGCCCTGGCTGCTCTTCACCCCGGCACGCTACGAGGGCATCGACCGCCGCGTCATGGCCGAGTACGGCGAGCGGCTCGACGTGCGCGAGGTCTCCATCGGCGATTACGTGCTCGCCGGCGGCGAGGCCCCGGTCCTCGTCATGGTCGAGGCCATCGCCAGGCTGCTGCCCGGCGTCCTCGGCAACGCCGATTCGCACCGCGACGACTCCTTCGCCCCCGGCGCGATGGCCGACCTGCTGGAAGGGCCCGTCTACACCAAGCCCCCCGAGTGGCGCGGGCACGGCATCCCCGACGTCCTGCTCAGCGGCCACCACGGCAAGGTCGCCCGCTGGCGGCGCGATGAGGCCTTCCGCCGCACGACCGCGAACCGGCCCGACCTGATCGAGCGCGCCGATTCGGCCGCGTTCGACAAGAAGGACCGCGAAATCCTCGCCGCGCTGGGCTGGGCGGAGCTTCCCGACGGCCGATTTGGGCGGTCGGGTCAGACCGTGGAAGAATAGGCCGCTGCTGTACGTCCGGCGTGCGCCCCTGCCACAGGGGGAACGACGTCCGCCCGACACAGCGCCGCTCCACCGGAGCGGCACCCCTCAACTCTCATCACGAATTTCCGCTGATGACCTGTGGCATCAGCGAAGAAAGCAGACGGTCATGAACCTTCTCGACAACGTCGATGCCGCATCGCTGCGCAGCGACCTTCCGGCCTTCCGCCCCGGCGACACCGTCAACGTCCACGTGCGCGTCATCGAGGGCAGCCGCTCCCGTGTCCAGCAGTTCAAGGGCGTAGTCATCCGCCGCCAGGGCGCCGGCGTGCGCGAGACCTTCACGGTCCGCAAGGTCTCCTTCTCCGTCGGCGTCGAGCGCACCTTCCCCGTGCACACCCCGATCGTCGAGAAGATCGAGCTCGTCACCCGCGGCGACGTGCGTCGCGCGAAGCTGTACTACCTCCGTGAGCTCCGCGGCAAGGCCGCGAAGATCAAGGAGAAGCGCGACAAGTAATCTGCCGTCCGGCGTCCGGGCCAGGCCGGATAGGCTCTCGGCTCGATGGACACCGACGCACAGCTTTCGGAGCGCGACCGCTCTCCTGAACCCGATGAGGGTCAGGAGCAGGGGTCGCGCTCCGCGCGTTTTCCCCGTTTCTCCCCAGGGGCGTCCTGGCAGTGGCTCACGGGCGGCGGGGCGCTGCGCAGAACGGCCCTGCTGCTAGTCACCTGCATCGTTGTGCTGCTGTTCGTCAGCGGCTTCGTGGTGCAGCCCTTTCTGATCCCCAGCGGCTCCATGGAGAACACCCTCCAGGTGGGGGACCGGGTCCTGGTCAACAAGCTCGCGTACAGCTTCGGGGACGAACCGCGCCGCGGTGACGTTGTGGTCTTCGACGGCACCGATTCCTTCCTTCAGAACGCGCCGTCCGAGAACGCGGTGGCCGGCCTGGTGCGCCGCGCGGGCTCGGTGGTCGGACTGATGAAGCCGGCCGGCACGGATTACATCAAGCGGGTCGTGGGCGTCGGCGGGGACCATGTCACCTGCTGCGACAAGCGTGGGAGGCTGATGGTGAACGGTCGGCCGATCACCGAGGGCTACCTGTATCCGGGGGACGTACCGTCGCGGGCACCGTTCGACATCGTGGTGCCCGAGGGGAAGCTGTGGGTCATGGGCGACCACCGTAGCGACTCCCGGGACTCGCGCGACCACCTCGGGGAGCCCGGCGGCGGCACTGTGCCCGTCGACCGGGTGATCGGACGGGCGGACTGGATCGGCTGGCCCTTCGGCCGGATGACCTCGCTGAAGCGGCCGGCCGGCTTCGCGGACGTACCGAAGCCCGGCGGCGCGCATGGGTAGCCGGGGGCGGGAGCGGGAGCACGCGCAGCACGACGGCGAGATACCCCGCGCGGCGACGGGCGGCCGGGCCGACCGGCGGAAGACGGCGCGGCGCGTCAAGCGTCGGCGACGCCGGTCCGCGGTCAAGGAAGTGCCGATCCTGATCGGTGTGGCACTGCTGATCGCCGTGGTGCTGAAGACCTTTCTCGTCCAGGCTTTCGTGATCCCGACCGGCTCGATGGAGCAGACGATCCGGATCGGCGACCGGGTGCTGGTGGACAAGTTGACGCCCTGGTTCGGGTCCAAGCCGCACCGCGGTGACGTGGTGGTCTTCAAGGATCCGGGGGGCTGGCTCCGCGGCGAGCCGAAGCCGAAGCCCGACCCGGTGGGGATCAAGCAGGTCAAGGAGGGGCTGGCGGCCATCGGGCTGCTGCCGTCCGCGGACGAGCAGGATCTGATCAAACGAGTTATCGGCGTCGGCGGCGATACGGTCAAGTGCTGCGATGAGAACGGCAAAATCACCGTCAACGGAACGCCGCTCGACGAGCCGTATCTGCACCCCGGCAACCCGCCCTCGAAGATCGAATTCTCCGTCACGGTGCCTGCCGGACGGTTCTTCATGATGGGCGACCACCGCTCCAACTCGGGGGACTCGCGCTACCACTTGCAGGACGCTCACCTGGGCACTGTCTCCGAAGAGCAGGTCGTGGGGCGGGCCGTGGTCATCGCGTGGCCGTTCTCGCACTGGCGGGGGCTCGCGGAATCGGCCCCGTTCGCATCGGTGAAAGACGCGCGAGGCGAGGCGACGCGGGCGAGGGGTTCGCCGAATAGTCTGTCCTCCACAGATCGGCAAGGAATGATCCAGCTCCCGACCCCTGCGGAACTCCCGCTCGTTATGGGAGTTGTGGGCCTACGTCGGTCGTGGGTCTGGCGGCAGCGCGGAGTGAGGAGTGGATGTGGGGGATTTGGCGGTCGGCGCACGATCCGGTCACGAAGAGCCCGAAAGGCGACCCGATGGGACTGAGGGGGCTCCGGAGACCGGTGTGCCGGAGGCGGCCGGGCCCCCGGAGCCACCGGAGGACTCCTCGCAACGAGGAAGCCGCGGCGTGAAGCAGAAGAAGCAGCGTTCCTTCTGGAAGGAACTCCCGATCCTGATCGGCATCGCGCTGGTGCTCGCTCTGCTGATCAAGACCTTTCTGGTGCAGGCGTTCTCGATCCCGTCGGCCTCGATGCAGAACACTCTGCTGGAGGGCGACCGGGTGCTGGTGGACAAGCTGACGCCGTGGTTCGGATCGGAGCCCGAGCGGGGCGAGGTGGTCGTCTTCCACGACCCCGGGCACTGGCTCGACGATGAGCCCACCCCGAAGACCAATGCGATCCAGGATGCCCTGAGCTTTATCGGGCTGATGCCCTCGTCCCAGGAGAAAGACCTGATCAAGCGGGCCATCGCGGTCGGCGGGGACACCGTCGAGTGCAAGAACACCGGCCCTGTCAAGGTCAATGGCAAGGCGCTCGACGAGCCGTACATCTTCCCGGGCAACACCCCTTGCGGCGACAAGCCGTTCGGCCCGATCAAGATCCCCAAGGGGAAGATCTGGGTGATGGGCGACCACCGCCAGAACTCGCTGGACTCGCGGTACCACCAGGACCTGCCCGGCGGCGGCACGGTCCCGGTCAGCAAGGTCGTCGGGCGGGCCATCGTCGTCGCCTGGCCGATCAACCGCTGGTCGGCGCTGTCCGTCCCCGACACCTTCGACCAGCCGGGACTGAGCGCGGCAGGCGCCGTCGCACCGCCGGTCGCGGGGCTCGCGGGTGCGGTGCCGCTGGTGCTCTGGCGTCGGCGCCGGCTGATCAGCAAGGCCGCGCAAGTGGGCTGACTGCGGTCCGTACCGCCGGGTAGTGTGCGATCCCGTGCCTGATGGCACAGGGGGATCCGACTTCTACGCGGGGCGGGAGCAGGGATGAGTGGAGCGGTACGTACGGACGACGGCCACGGCCGCGCGGGCAGGGTGCTGTCCGGGCTGGCCGTGGCCGTCGGCTGTGTGCTCTTCCTGGGCGGGTTCGTCTGGGGCGCCGTGCTCTACCAGCCCTACACCGTGCCCACCGACTCGATGGCGCCGACCATCGGGCAGGGCGACCGGGTGCTCGCGCAGCGCATAGACGGCGCCGCGGTGCGCCGCGGCGACGTCGTCGTCTTCGAGGACAAGGTGTGGGGCAAGGTGCCGATGGTCAAGCGGGTTGTGGCGGTCGGCGGCGACAAGGTCGCCTGCTGCGACCGCGCGGGCCGGATGACCGTCGACGGCGCACCCGTCGAGGAGCCGTATCTGGCGGACAAGGGGTCGGCATCGCCGACCGCCTTCTCCTCCACGGTCCCCAAGGGGCAGCTCTTCCTGCTGGGCGACCACCGCATGAGCTCGCTCGACTCGCGCGTGCACCTGACCGACAGTGACCATGGCTCCGTACCGCGCGGCGCGGTGAAGGCACGGGTGGACGCGACGGCCTGGCCGATGAAGAGCCTCGGCATGATGGCGCGTCCGGCGGCTTTCGCGGCGATGCCCGGCGGAACCTCGGAGCCCGGGCCGCTGCGGCCGGTGGTGATCTCGGTGGCCGCGGGTGCGGTGCTGATCCTGGGTGGTGCGGCGTACGGGCCGATCGCGCGCCGGCTGGGCCGGCGGCGGCAGGCCGGGGCGGCCGCCGCGGAGGGCGGTGGGGCCCGTGTCTGAGGAGTCCGCGGCCGAGGGGGCCGTGTCCGAGGGGGCTGTGCCTGAGGGGCTCGTGTCTGAGGGGCGGCGGAGGGCCGCACGAGTGGTGCTGCTCGATCGGCGGGACCGGGTGCTCCTGATGCATGGCTTCGAGCCGGACGACCCGTCCATGACCTGGTGGTTCACGCCGGGCGGCGGGCTGGAGGGCGACGAGGCGTGGGAGCGGGCGGCGCGCCGGGAGCTGGAGGAGGAGACCGGGATCACAGACATCGAGCTGGGTCCGGTGCTCTGGCAGCGGCACTGCTCGTTCTTCTTCGACGCGCGGCGCTGGGAGCAGGAGGAGTGGTACTACCTGGCCCGGACCGAGCAGGAGGCGTCCTGGACGGGCGGTGCGACGGACCTGGAGCGCCGCAGTGTGGCCGGGTTGCGGTGGTGGACCTGCGAGGAACTTCTCACGACGCGTGAGACTGTGTATCCGACCAAACTCGCCGCGTTGGTGCGTACGCTGCTCGACGAGGGGCCCCCGAGTAGGCCGGTGCTCCTGGAGACTGAGCGCGCCTGACGCACAATGGGGGGACGCACGGCTGAAGGGGAACACGCCATGAGCGCCGAGGACCTCGAAAAGTACGAGACCGAGATGGAGCTGAAGCTCTACCGGGAGTACCGCGATGTCGTCGGCTTGTTCAAATACGTGATCGAGACCGAACGGCGCTTCTACCTCACCAACGACTACGAGATGCAGGTGCACTCGGTTCAAGGTGAGGTGTTCTTCGAGGTCTCGATGGCTGATGCGTGGGTCTGGGACATGTATCGACCGGCTCGCTTCGTCAAGCAGGTGCGGGTTCTGACGTTCAAGGACGTGAATATTGAGGAGCTCAACAAGAGCGACCTCGACCTTCCGAGTGGCTGAGTTGTCCACAACCCGGCGGTAACCGCCAGAGTTATCCACCAAGATCCAATGGATCGGGCCGGGGGCGTCACAGTCGGTGTCGGAGGTGGTGCCGATGCTGCTGCACCCCGGGGAGCGGCCGACCGCAGCCCCACGACAGCCGCGACGAACGCGACAGCCACATCAAGGTCAACAGTCACATCAAGCCCAACAGTCACAACAAGTTCAACAGCCTCGACGGGCACGGCAAGGCGGCGCGTCCCGGAGCGGCGCGCACGCCGGCGCGGGACCGGCGGAGAGCGCCCGGCGTGATCCGGCGCAGGTACGGCGCCGCGCGCTCGGCCGTTACGGGGAGGACCTCGCGGCGCGGCAGCTGGCCGAGGCCGGGCTGGCCGTCCTGGAGCGCAATTGGCGGTGCCGCGACGGCGAGATCGACATCGTCGCGCTCGACGGCGACGCGCTCGTGGTCTGCGAGGTCAAGACCCGGCGGGCGGGACCGTACGAACATCCCATGGCCGCCGTCACCCCGGCCAAGGCCGCGCGGCTGCGGCGGCTCGCTGAGCGCTGGCTCGACCGGCACGGAGGGCCGCCGCCCGGCGGCGTGCGCATCGATCTGATCGGTGTGCTGCTGCCCCATCGGGGCGCTCCGGTCGTCGAGCACGCCAAGGGGGTGGCCTGATGGGTTTCGCCCGTACGTGCTCCGTGGCGCTCGTCGGCGTCGAAGGCGTCGTCGTGGAGGTCCAGGCCGACCTGGAACCCGGCCTCGCGGCCTTCGCGCTGGTCGGGCTCCCTGACAAGAGCCTCGTGGAGAGCCGCGACAGGGTCCGGGCGGCGGTCGTCAATTCGGGCGCCGAGTGGCCGCAGAAGAAGCTGACGGTCGGTCTCAGCCCGGCGTCCGTGCCCAAGAGCGGCAGCGGTTTCGACCTGGCGGTAGCTTGCGCGGTGCTCGGCGCCGCGGAACGGGTCGACCCGAGGCAGATCGCGGACCTGATGATGATCGGTGAACTGGGGCTCGACGGCCGGGTCCGCCCGGTGCGCGGCATCCTGCCCGCGGTACTGGCGGCGGCCGACGCGGGATACCGGCAGGTGGTCGTCCCCGAGCGCACCGTCGCCGAGGCGTCACTGGTCCCGGGCGTCTCCGTGCTCGGCGTACGGACGCTGCGCCAGCTCATCGCGGTGCTCGGCGACGAACCGGTGCCCGACGAGGAGGAATCGCCCGGCGACGGGCGGCCGGATCCGATGCTGGCCGGGCTCGCGCTGCCCGGGGCCGGCATGGGCACCGGCTCGCTCGTCGCCGAGCGAATCCCCGACCTCGCCGACGTCGCCGGACAGACCAAGGCCCGCGCCGCACTGGAGGTGGCGGCGGCCGGGCGGCACCACATCTTCTTCAAGGGCCCGCCCGGAGCCGGCAAAACCATGCTGGCGGAGCGGCTGACCGGCCTGCTGCCGCCTCTGACCCCGCAGGAGTCGCTGGAAGTCACTGCCGTGCACTCCGTGGCCGGAGCGCTCCCCGCCGGCCAGCCCCTGATCGAACGAGCGCCGTACTGCGCGCCCCACCACTCGGCTTCGATGCCCTCGCTCGTCGGAGGCGGCAGCGGTCTGCCCCGGCCCGGAGCGGTCTCCCTGGCACACAACGGCGTACTTTTCATGGACGAGGCTCCGGAGTTCAGCGGCCGGGTGCTCGACGCCCTGCGGCAGCCGCTGGAGTCGGGACACGTGATCGTCGCGCGCTCCGGGGGAGTGATGAGACTGCCTGCCAGATTTCTGCTCGCCCTGGCGGCGAATCCCTGTCCGTGCGGGCGGCACGGGCTCTCCGGGGCGGGCTGCGAGTGCTCGCCGCAGATGGTCAAGCGCTACCGGGCCCGGCTGTCCGGGCCGCTGCTCGACCGCATCGACGTCACGGTGACGGTCGAACCGGTCACCCGGTCCCAACTGGTCGGTCTCGACGCGCAGACAGAGACGACCGCGGAGGTCGCGGCGCGGGTGCGGGCGGCCCGCGACCGGGCCGCCGCCCGGTACGCCGACACCCCCTGGCACACCAACAGCGAGGTGCCCGGCCATGAACTGCGCACTCGCTGGCAGGTTGCCCCGGGGGCGCTGAGCGACGTGGAACGGGACATGGAGCGCGGACTCCTCACCGCGCGCGGTCTGGACCGGGTGCTGCGCGTCGCCTGGACTGTCGCGGACCTTGCCGGACACGACCGACCGCAGGAAGAGGACGTGGGCCGGGCGCTGGAACTGCGTACGGGCATCGCGCGCGGCACCGTCATGGCGGGGGGCCTCCCGTGAGCGTTCCAGGGCGCGAACGTCTCGCGCGGGCGGCGCTCACCCGGCTCACCGAGCCGGGCGACGAGACCGTGGGACGGTGGCTGCGAAAGCTGGGGGCGGTGCGGCTGGTCGAGGCGTTGACCGGGCGCGCGCAGCCGCCGCCCGGAGCGGGGCCCGAGCGCATCGAGGGGTGCCGGCGCCGGGCGGCCGCGTGTGACCCCGCCGGGGATCTCGCGGCGGTCGCCCGGCTCGGCGGGCGCTTTCTGTGCCCCGGCGACCTGGAGTGGCCGCGGCAGCTCGACGACCTCGGGGATGCCGTGCCGGTCGGCCTCTGGGTGCGCGGCGACGCCGACCTGCGGCTCTGGGCGCTCCGCTCCGTCGCCGTCGTCGGCGCCCGGGCCTGCACGGACTACGGCTCGCGCGTGGCGGCGACCCTCGGCGCGGGGCTCGCCGAGCGCGGTTGGGTGGTGGTCTCGGGCGCGGCGTACGGAGTCGACGGGGCGGCGCACCGGGGAGCGCTCGCCGCGGGCGGAGCGACCGTGGCCGTCCTGGCATCGGGGGTGGACGTGCCGTACCCGCGCGGGCACGCCGAGTTGATCCAGCGGATAGCGGAACAAGGGCTTGTCGTCGCCGAGTTGCCGCCCGGCGGGCATCCCACTCGCAGCCGCTTCGTGCTGCGCAACCGCGTCATCGCGGCGCTTACCCGGGGCACGGTCGTGGTGGAGGCCGAGTACCGCAGCGGTTCCCTGGTCACGGCGCGGCGGGCGCAGCGGCTCGGGCGGTCGACGATGGGCGTGCCGGGGCCGGTGACCTCGGGTCTGTCCGCAGGGGTCCATGAACTGCTGCGGGGGGAGGCGGCGCTGGTGACCGACGCCGACGAAGTGGTCGAGCTGGTGGGGAGCATAGGAGACTTGGCGCCCGCCCGAGAGGGGCCGGTGGTGGCCAGGGACCTGCTGGAGGCAGCGGCGGCGCGAGTGCTGGACGCGCTGCCCGGGAGCGGCGGGGCGTCCTGGGACCGTCTGGTGCGGGAGACCGGCCTGAGCCGGGATCAGGTGCTGGGCAGGCTCTATGAGCTGCGGGCTCTCGGCTTTGTCGAACGCACCGGCGAACGCTGGCAGTTGACCGGGGAGGCCGGGGGCGCGGAGGTCGCCGGGCGACGCGCGGGCGCGCGGCGGGGCGGTCCTTGACCTGGGCCGCTTCGGTGGAAGGCTATGGACGATGACCGCAAAAGCGCGCGATGCGTCCCCGTCGTGGTCGCCGTTCGACCCGGCGGCTGTCATCCCGGAGTGCGGGCAGCGGAACGTATCTGCGCACCACCGAACCCACCCTCTTCGCACACTGCGACGCTCCAGTCACGCTACGCTCACAAGAAATCCGGCTCCCACGGATCACTCGATCCACGTCACGGCAGAACGGCTCAAGGCGAAGAATGCCCCAGCACACCTCGGGTTCTGACCGCGCGGCAGTGCCGCCCGCCGCCCGCGGCACGGTGCGCCCTCCCGCGCCCTCGACGCTCGATGAGCTGTGGCGCTCCTACAAGGCGACGGGCGACGGGCGGCTGCGGGAGCAGCTGATCCTGCACTACTCGCCGCTGGTGAAATATGTGGCGGGACGGGTCAGCGTGGGGCTGCCGCCCAATGTCGAGCAGGCGGACTTCGTCTCTTCCGGGGTCTTCGGGCTCATCGACGCCATCGAGAAGTTCGACCCCGAGCGCGCCATCAAGTTCGAGACATACGCCATCACCCGGATCCGGGGGGCGATGATCGACGAATTGCGGGCCCTGGACTGGATTCCGAGATCGGTCCGGCAGAAGGCGCGGGCGGTCGAGCGTGCGTACGCCACGCTGGAGGCGGCCCTGCGCCGCACGCCGTCGGAGGCGGAAGTGGCTGCGGAGATGGACATCGGGCTGGAGGAACTGCACGGAGTCTTCAGCCAGTTGTCGCTGGCCAACGTGGTGGCCCTGGAGGAGCTGCTGCACGTCGGTGGCGAGAGTGGCGACCGGCTGAGCCTGATGGACACCCTTGAGGACACCGCCGCCGACAACCCCGTCGAGGTCGCCGAGGACCGGGAGCTGCGGCGGCTGCTGGCGCGCGCCATCAACACGCTCCCGGACCGGGAGAAGACCGTGGTCACCCTCTACTACTACGAAGGGCTCACGCTCGCCGAGATCGGCAACGTCCTCGGTGTCACGGAGAGCCGGGTGAGCCAGATCCACACCAAGTCCGTGCTCCAGTTGCGGGCCAAATTGGCCGATGTCGGACGCTGAATCGTCCCTCCAGCGTCGTCCCCCGCACGGGGCATCCGTAGAGTGGAAGCGTGCCAAGGATTCGAGCGGCCTCAGTGGCCGAGCACCGGACGATGCAGCGCGGCGCCCTGTTGGACGCCGCCCGCACCCTGCTGTCCGAAGGCGGCACGGAGGCGCTGACCTTCCCCGCCCTCGCCGAGCGGACCGGGCTCGCGCGGTCCTCCGTCTACGAGTACTTCCGCTCCCGGGCGGCCGTCGTCGAAGAGCTGTGCGCCGTCGACTTCCCCGTCTGGGCGGCGGAGGTCGAGTCCGCCATGGAGCGGGTCGACACGCCGGAGGCGAAGATCGAGGCGTATGTGCGGCGGCAGCTCGCGCTCGTCGGCGACCGCCGCCACCGGGCCGTCGTCGCCATCTCGGCGGGTGAGCTGGACGCCGGGGCGCGCGAGAAGATCCGCGCCGCGCATGGCGGGCTGATCGCGATGGTCGTCGAGGCGCTCGGCGGTCTCGGGCATGAGCAGCCGCGGCTGGCGGCGATGCTGCTTCAGGGCGTCGTCGACGCCGCCGTGCGCCGCATCGAGCTCGGCGCGGCCGAGGACCCGGACCGCATCACGGAAGCGGCCGTCGCGATGGCCCTTCGGGGCGTACGGGGCTGACCCCTCCACGACCCGCCCCGGCGGGCAGGTCGCCCGCGCTGCTTGTCGCCGGCCTGTCCTCGGTGCCGGCCGCTCTCGCGGGCCGGCCGTCTACGCCGCGCGCTTTCGCGCGCCTGCCCTGCGCGTGAGTCGTTCCCGTGTGTCCGCGGTCCACGGCTCGCGCCCCATGCGTCGGCCGCCCGGCGCGCGTCGTGTGCGCCGGGAGGTGCGCAACGCGCGGCGCGCCCACACCGCGGCCGTCACCAGGGCCGCCGCCGCGGCCACGTGCCCCAGGGACATGTCGTCGCCCCACCCGGCCGGTCGCAGTCGCCGCGACGCGTGTGCCGCCGGGGAGGCGGCAGCCGGGGCCGACGGGGCCAGGGCCGGGGAGCCCATCGGGACGCCGAAGACCGGCAGGAGCCGCGACGGGCCGCCGCCCAGCAGCTCAGGCGGCAGCAGCGACAGCGGGTCGAGGTAGCGGTGGCCGCGCAGCAGGCCCCAGTGGAGGCAGGCCGCTGCGCAGTGGGACGGACCGGATCGCAAGACGCCCACCGTCTGCCCCGCGGCCACCCGGTCGCCCACGCGCACCGTCGCGCGTACCGGCTCGTACGTGGTGCGCAAGGGCGGGCTGCCGGTGCCGGACAGCTCGATCGACAGCACGCCGCGGCCCGCGACCGTCCCCGCGAAGGACACCGTGCCTCCCCCGGCCGCGCGCACCGCTTCCCCGGCGAGGGCGGCGAGGTCCACGCCGCGGTGCCCCGCCGCCCACGGCGCCGGGGGCGGTTCCCACGCCCGTACGACCAAGGGCCGGGACGCTGTGCCCGCTCCGGCTACCGGCCAGGCGCGGGCGGCCTTGCCGGCGGGGGCCGTGGCAGTCGCCCGCCCGCCGCCCTCGGGCTCGCTCCTCGCCTGTGCGTCCAGGACGGGCATGCCTAGGAAAGGCCTGTCCAGGGCGTGCGTATCCGGCGAGCGGATGTCCGGGGCGTGCATGCCCGGCGGACGGGTCTCCGGGGCGCCCGCGCCCGAGGCGCGTGCGTTCAGCGAACGGGTTTCCGGGGCGTGGGCGTCCACGTACCTGACCAGTGCGTGGGCGTCCGTCGTATACGTGGCCATGAGGGCCCAGAGCAGGGCCGTGCCCACGGCCGTCATCAGTCGGCGCATGGCAGAACGGTGGCGCAGAGCGCCTCCGCGCGGGGATCATGGAGCGGATCTGTGGACTACTGACGGGTTGTGGACAACGGCGTCACCCGTCGGCGCGGCGGTCCCGTACACTTCTTTTGGCGATCCGGGTCACCGGATCGACTTCGCACGCCCCGCCGCCGGCGCGTCAGTCCCTCTCGGGCAGCCCGGTGGCCGTGTCCCTCGGTCCGCGGAACGGTTCCTGGCAAAGGCACCGACCGCGGCGGGCGCGACGGGGCGTCAGGCGCGACGGCCGCCCGGCCGGCGCGGGAACCGAGCACATAGGAGTACGGCCATGGCCGTCGTCACGATGCGGGAGCTGCTGGAAAGCGGCGTCCACTTCGGTCACCAGACCCGCCGTTGGAACCCGAAGATGAAGCGCTTCATCTTCACCGAGCGCAACGGCATCTACATCATCGACCTGCTCCAGTCGCTGTCGTACATCGACCGCGCCTACGAGTTCGTCAAGGAGACCGTCGCGCACGGCGGCTCCATCATGTTCGTCGGCACCAAGAAGCAGGCGCAGGAGGCGATCGCCGAGCAGGCGACCCGCGTCGGCATGCCCTACGTCAACCAGCGCTGGCTGGGCGGCATGCTCACCAACTTCTCCACGGTCTACAAGCGCCTCCAGCGCCTCAAGGAGCTTGAGCTCATCGACTTCGAGGATGTGGCCGCCTCCGGCCTCACCAAGAAGGAGCTCCTGGTTCTCTCCCGCGAGAAGGCCAAGCTGGAGAAGACCCTGGGCGGCATCCGCGAGATGCAGAAGGTGCCCAGCGCCGTCTGGATCGTGGACACCAAGAAGGAGCACATCGCCGTCGGCGAGGCGCGCAAGCTCCGGATCCCGGTTGTCGCGATCCTCGACACCAACTGCGACCCCGACGAGGTCGACTACAAGATCCCCGGCAACGATGACGCGATCCGCTCCGTCACCCTGCTCACCCGCGTGATCGCCGACGCCGTCGCCGAGGGCCTCATCGCCCGCTCCGGCGCCGCCTCCGGCGACGCCAAGGGCGAGAAGGCCGTCGGTGAGCCGCTTGCCGAGTGGGAGCGCGACCTGCTCGAAACCAAGAAGACCGAGGAAGAGGCCGCGGCCCCCGCCGCCGAGGCCGAGAAGCCGGCCGAGGCCGCTGCTGACGCCCCGGCCGCTGCTGACGCCCCGGCCGACGCCGAGGCCCCGGCCGCTGCCGAGGCTCCGGTCGCGGACGCCACCGAGGCCCCGGCCGCGGAGGCCGTCGAGGCCCCGGCCACGGACGCCGAGCAGGCCTGACCTCACACGTCACGGCTGATGACGGCGGGGACGGCGCCACGAGCACCGTCCCCGCCGTTCACCCGTAGTCACATCGACTTTCGAGAAGAGATTCACAGACCATGGCGAACACCACCGCCGCTGACGTCAAGAAGCTCCGCGAGCTCACCGGCGCCGGCATGATGGACTGCAAGAAGGCGCTGGACGAGGCCGAGGGCAACGTCGACAAGGCCGTCGAGATCCTCCGCGTCAAGGGCCAGAAGGGCGTCGCCAAGCGCGAGAGCCGCAGCGCCCAGAACGGTGCCGTCGTCTCCCTCATCGCCGACGACAAGTCCTCCGGCGTGCTCCTTGAGCTGAAGTGCGAGACGGACTTCGTCGCGAAGGGCGACAAGTTCGTCGCCGTCGCCGACGCCCTCGCCGCGCACGTCGCCAAGACCGCCCCGGCCGACATCGAGGCGCTGCGCGCCTCCGAGATCGAGCCCGGCAAGACCGTGCAGGCCTACGTGGACGAGGCCAACGCCACCCTCGGCGAGAAGATCGTCCTCGACCGCTTCACGCGGTACTCCGCCGGCTACGTGGCCGCGTACATGCACCGCACCAGCCCGGACCTGCCGCCGCAGGTCGGCGTCCTGGTCGAGCTGGACAAGGGCACCGCCTCCGACGAGGCCGCCGCCGAGGCCGCCAAGGACGTGGCGCAGCACATCGCCGCGTTCGCGCCGAAGTTCCTCACCCGTGAGGAGATCCCGGCCGAGACCGTCGAGAACGAGCGTCGCGTCGCCGAGGCCACCGCCCGCGAGGAGGGCAAGCCCGAGGCCGCCCTGGAGCGCATCGTCGAGGGTCGCGTCACCGGCTTCTTCAAGGAGAGCGTGCTGCTGGACCAGCCGTTCGCCAAGGACAACAAGAAGACCGTCCGGAAGATCCTGGACGAGGCCGGCGTCACGCTCAAGCACTTCGCCCGCTTCCGCGTCGGCGTCTGAGCCTGACGAAGTCAGCGAATGACCTGCGACCCGCTAGGGTCGTACGCAGCCGACCGTCCACCGGCCGGCCGCAGATGTGACGAGGAGGCCATTGCCGCAGAGGGAACCGAAAGGTACCACCGGCAATGGCCTTCTTCGTATGTGCACGAGGAGATCTCCAATGAATCAGGGCGCGGACGCCACGCAGGCTGCCGACGACGAGGGCACCGGCGGCGGCAAACACCGTCGGTTCATGCTGAAGCTGTCCGGTGAGGCATTCGCCGGCGGCGGGGGACTGGGCGTCGACCCGGACGTCGTGCACAAGATCGCCAGAGAGATCGCCGCGGTCGTCAGGGACGGCGCGGAGATCGCCGTCGTCATCGGAGGCGGCAACTTCTTCCGCGGCGCCGAACTCCAGCAGCGCGGCATGGACCGGGCCCGCTCCGACTACATGGGCATGCTCGGCACGGTCATGAACTGCCTGGCCCTCCAGGACTTCCTGGAGAAGGAGGGCATCGACTCCCGCGTCCAGACCGCCATCACCATGGGCCAGGTCGCGGAGCCGTACATCCCGCTGCGGGCGGTGCGGCACCTGGAGAAGGGCCGCGTCGTCATCTTCGGCGCCGGCATGGGGATGCCGTACTTCTCGACGGACACCACCGCCGCCCAGCGCGCGCTGGAGATCGACGCCGAGTGCCTGCTGATGGGCAAGAACGGCGTGGACGGGGTCTACGACTCCGACCCGAAGAAGAACCCGGACGCGGTGAAGTTCGACGCCCTGGAGTACGGCGAGGTCATCACCCGCGGGCTCAAGGTCGCCGACGCCACGGCCATCACCCTGTGCATGGACAACCAGCTGCCGATCCTCGTCTTCGAGCTGCTCGCCAAGGACAACATCTCGCGTGCCGTGAAGGGTGAGAAGATCGGCACGCTCGTGAGCGACCGGGGTACCCGGGCCTGACGGCTCGTACGGCCGTACGAGCGGCACGCGCCCCCCATCCGGGACCGTGCGGCCACGACGGCAACCCCCGCCGCGGGAGATGCGCGGCACGGGGATGGACAACGGCCTGCCGGTCGGACACCGTGCAGGAGAAGACGCGCGCAGGGGCGAGGCTCTGCTTACTGATAACACCAGGAGCAAGTGGTGATCGAAGAGATCCTCCTCGAGGCCGAGGAGAAGATGGAGAAGGCCGTCGTGGTCGCCAAGGAGGACTTCGCGGCGATCCGTACGGGGCGTGCGCACCCGGCGATGTTCAACAAGATCGTGGCGGACTACTACGGTTCGCTGACCCCGATCAACCAGCTGGCGTCGTTCTCGGTGCCGGAGCCGCGGATGGCCGTGGTGACCCCGTTCGACAAGAGCGCGCTGCGCAACATCGAGCAGGCGATCCGCGACTCGGATCTGGGCGTCAACCCGAGCAACGACGGCAGCATCATCCGGGTGACGTTCCCGGAGCTGACCGAGGACCGGCGCCGCCAGTACATCAAGGTCGCCAAGGGCAAGGCCGAGGACTCGAAGGTCTCGATCCGCGCTGTCCGCCGCAAGGCCAAGGAGACCCTCGACAAGCTCGTCAAGGACAAGGAGTCCGGCGAGGACGAGGTGCGCCGCGCCGAGAAGGAGCTCGACGACACCACCGCGAAGTACGTCACGCAGGTGGACGAGTTGCTCAAGCACAAGGAAGCCGAGCTGCTCGAAGTCTGATGAACGACTCTTCCTGGGGGGCCCCGCCGAGCGCCGGATACCGGGGGCCGACCGACCGGGGGCCGGCCCGTCCGGCGGGTCCCGTGCACGACATGGGTGACGCGGCGCAGACTCGGCCCATGCCCATCGTGCCCGACGCAGGCGGAGATCAGGACGACCGTGAGAAGGGGGCCGCTTACCTCGGCGGCCCCCTGTTCCGCGATGAACAGTTCCGTGAAGAACGGTTCCGTGACGAACAGCTCCGTGGTGAGCGGTTCCACGGGGAGCAGGAGCCCGCAGCGGTGCCCGAACCCGTTCCCGCGGCGCCGGAGCCCGCCGCCGCGCCCGTCAAGAAGAGCGCGGGGCGTGACCTGCGGGCGGCCATAGGGGTCGGCCTGGGGCTGGGCGGGATCATCATCGCCTCCCTGTTCATCTACAAGCCCGTCTTCCTCGGCGTGATAGCGGTCGCCGTCGTCGTCGGGCTGTGGGAGCTGACCTCGCGCCTGTCGGAGAAGAAGGCGATCAAGGCCCCGCTGGTGCCGCTGGCGGTCGGCGGCGCCGCCATGGTCGTCGCGGGCTACCTGGACGGCCCGGAGGGCGCCTGGGTGGCCATGGCCTTCACCGCGCTCGCCGTGCTGGTGTGGCGGATGACGGAGCCGCCCGAGGACTATCTGCGCGATGTCACGGCGGGCATCTTCGCGGCGTTCTACGTGCCCTTCCTCGCCACTTTCGTGGCGTTGATGCTCGCCGCGGACGACGGCGCGTGGCGGGTGCTCACCTTCCTGGTGCTGACGGTCGTCAGCGACACCGGTGCGTACGCGGTGGGCTGGAAGTTCGGCAAGAACAAGCTCGCGCCGCGCATCAGCCCCGGCAAGACGCGCGAGGGCCTCGTCGGCGCGGTCGCCTTCGCGATGGTGGCGGGCGCGCTGTGCATGCAGTACCTGATCGACGACGGGACCTGGTGGCACGGGCTGCTGCTCGGCTGCGCGGTCGCGGCCAGCGCCACGCTCGGGGACCTCGGCGAGTCCATGATCAAGCGGGATCTCGGTATCAAGGACATGGGCACGCTGCTGCCCGGGCACGGCGGGATCATGGACCGGCTGGACTCCCTGCTGCCCACCGCGCCGGTGGTGTGGCTGCTTATGGTGATCTTCGTCGGCAGCGGCTGACCTGCGCTTTTCCCGGCCAGGGGTTCGTTGTCCACAGGGCGGCGGACCCCTTTCCGGTTGTCTGCCACACTGGATGGACCATGCCTGTACCCGGAGAACTCACTTTCGTCGCGCCGCGCGGAGCCAAGAAGCCGCCGCGGCATCTCGCCGACCTCAGCCCCGCCGAGCGCCGCGAGGCCGTGGCAGCGATCGGCGAGAAGCCGTTCCGCGCCAAGCAGCTGTCGCAGCACTACTTCGCCCGGTACGCCCACGACCCGGCGCAGTGGACCGACATCCCCGCGACGGCGCGCGAGAGGCTGGCGGCCGAGCTGCTGCCGGAGCTGATGAGCGTGTTGCGGCACATCTCGTGCGACGACGACACCACCCGCAAGACGCTCTGGAAGCTGCACGACGGCACGCTCGTCGAGTCCGTGCTGATGCGCTATCCGGACCGGGTCACCATGTGCATCTCGTCTCAGGCGGGCTGCGGAATGAACTGCCCGTTCTGCGCCACCGGCCAGGCCGGCCTGGACCGGAATCTGTCCACCGCCGAGATCGTCCACCAGATCGTCGACGGTATGCGCGCCCTGCGCGACGGCGAGGTGCCCGGTGGTCCGGCCCGGCTCTCCAACATCGTCTTCATGGGGATGGGCGAGCCCCTGGCCAACTACAAGCGCGTCGTGGGCGCCATCCGCCGGCTCACGGACCCCGAGCCGGACGGGCTCGGCCTCTCGCAGCGCGGCATCACCGTCTCCACCGTCGGGCTCGTCCCCGCGATGCTGCGCTTCGCCGACGAGGGCTTCAAGTGCCGCCTCGCGGTCTCCCTGCACGCCCCCGACGACGAGCTGCGCGACACGCTCGTGCCGGTCAACACTCGGTGGAAG
Source organism: Streptomyces sp. NPDC044033 (assembly GCF_056434425.1). Classification (NCBI taxonomy): domain Bacteria; kingdom Bacillati; phylum Actinomycetota; class Actinomycetes; order Kitasatosporales; family Streptomycetaceae; genus Streptomyces; species Streptomyces sp. NPDC044033. Next base: position 206,338 of record NZ_JBWKFF010000010.1, read on the forward strand.
GTGCGCGAGGTCCTCGACGCCGCCTGGGAGTACGCGGAGAAGTCCGGCCGCCGCATCTCCATCGAGTACGCGCTGATCCGCGACATCAACGATCAGGCGTGGCGCGGCGATCTGCTTGGGAAGCTGCTCAAGGGCAAGCGTGTGCACGTCAACCTCATCCCGCTCAACCCGACGCCCGGCTCCAAGTGGACCGCGTCGCGTCCGGAGGACGAGAAGGCGTTCGTCGAGTCGATCGCGGCCCACGGCGTGCCCGTGACCGTGCGCGACACACGGGGCCAGGAGATCGACGGGGCCTGCGGACAATTGGCCGCTTCCGAGCGCTGATATGGTGCTTTCGCACAATTGAACAATCCGACAGGGGAGCGCACAGAGCGCTGAGAGTGCGGCCCGGCCGCAGACCCTCGGACCTGATCCGGGTCATACCGGCGTAGGGAGTCAGCTCACTCATGAACAGCAATATCCGGCGTGCCATCGGCGCCGCTGCCGTCGGTGCCCTCGGCGTCGCCACGCTCGCCGCCTGCGGCGGCTCCGGATCGTCGGCGTCGGACGCCAAGACGGTCACCCTGGTCTCGCACGACTCGTTCAACGCCTCGAAGCCCGTGCTCGCCGAGTTCACCAAGAAGACCGGCTACAAGGTCCAGGTGGTCAAGAGCGGCGACGCGGGCGCGGCCGTCAACCAGGCGATCCTCTCGAAGACGCACCCGCAGGGGGACGTCTTCTTCGGCGTCGACAACACCCTCCTCTCGCGCGCCCTCGACAACGGCCTGTTCACGCCGTACGCGGCCAAGGGGCTGGACCGGGTACCGCACGACCTCCAGCTCGACGCGGCAGCGCACCGGGCCACCCCCGTCGACACCGGGGACATCTGCGTCAACTACGACCGCGCGTACTTCAAGGACCACGGGCTGGCACCGCCGCAGTCCTTCGACGACCTGGTCAAGCCGCAGTACAAGAACCTCCTCGTCACCGAGAACGTCGCCACCTCGTCCCCCGGACTCGCCTTCCAGCTCGGCACCGTCGCCAAGTACGGCGAAGACGGCTGGCAGAAGTACTGGAAGAAGCTCAGGAGCAACGGCGTCGAGGTCGTGGACGGCTGGGAGCAGGCGTACAACCAGCGGTTCTCGGGCTCCGCGGCAGGCAAGAAGGCCAAGGGCGACAAGCCGCTCGTCGTCTCCTACGCCTCCAGTCCGCCCGCCGAGGTGCTGGATGCGAAGCCGCAGCCGAAGGAGGGCCCCACCGGGGTCGCGACCGGCACGTGCTTCCGGCAGATCGAATTCGCGGGGCTGCTGAACGGGGCGAAGAACGCCAAGGGCGCCAAGGCGCTCCTCGACTTCCTGGTGAGCAAGGAGTTCCAGGAGGACATGCCGCTCCAGATGTTCGTCAAACCGGCGAACCAGGACGCGAAGCTGCCCGAGGTGTTCACGAAGTACGGCGCGAAGATCTCCGACCCCGAGACCCTGGCCCCGGAGCAGATCGCCAAGAACCGTGAGCAGTGGGTCAAGTCGTGGTCGTCGCTCGTCCTGAAGTAGAGCCCCCGGGCAACGCGCCGGACGGCACCGCTCCCGGCCGCGCGGCGGCGGATCGCCGGACCGCCGCGCGCGGGGCCGCGGCGCGGCTCGCGCTGATGGCCGTGCCGCTCGCGTTCTTCGCCGTCTTCTTCGCCTACCCCGTCGCGGCGATCGTGGCCCGGGGGCTGAAGGACGGCGGGCACTGGCAGTTCGGCCGGATAGCCGATGTGCTCAGCGACCCGCAGATCGGGCACGTCCTGTGGTTCACCACCTGGCAGGCCGCCGCGTCCACCGCGCTGACCCTCGCCCTCGCGCTCCCCGGCGCGTACGTCTTCGCCCGCTTCGACTTCCCCGGCAAGCAGGTGCTGCGCGCCGTGGTGACCGTCCCCTTCGTCCTGCCGACCGTCGTCGCGGGCTCGGCGTTCCTGGCCCTGCTCGGCCGCGGCGGACTGCTCGACGAGATGTGGGGTGTCCGCCTCGACACCACGGTCTGGGCCATTCTCCTCGCGCACGTCTTCTTCAACTACGCGGTCGTCGTACGGACCGTCGGCGGCCTGTGGGCGCAGCTCGACCCGCGCCAGGAGGAGGCGGCGCGGGTGCTGGGCGCCGGGCGCTTCGCGGCCTGGCGCAGGGTGACGCTCCCCGCGCTCGCGCCCGCCGTGGCGGCCGCGGCCCTCATGGTCTTCCTCTTCACCTTCACCTCCTTCGGCGTCATCCAGATCCTCGGCGGCCCGCGCTACGCGACGCTGGAGGTGGAGATCTACCAGCAGACCGCGCAGCTCCTGAACCTGCCGACGGCCGCCGTGCTCTCGATCACGCAGCTGCTGGCGGTGGGCGTGCTGCTCGCCGTGCACGCCTGGACCGTACGGCGCCGGGAGTCGACGCTCCGGCTGGTCGACGCGGCGCAGACATCGCGGCGGCCGCGGGGCGCGGGGCAGTGGGCGCTGCTGTCGGGGGTGCTGGCCAGTGTCGCCCTGCTGATCCTGCTGCCGCTGGCCGTGCTGGTGCAGCGTTCCTTCGACGGGCCCGACGGCTACGGCCCGGCCTTCTACCGTGCCCTCGAATCGGCCGCCGACAACGGCGGCACCTTCGTCGTCGCGCCGCTGGAGGCGATCGGCAACTCGCTCTCCTACGGGCTCGCCGCCACGGCCATCGCCGTGGTCATCGGCGGGCTGGCCGCAGCAGCCCTGACGCTACGGGGCGGGGCGAAGGGCGGGGCGAAGGGCACGGGCCGGCTCGTACGGGGCTTCGACGCGCTCCTCATGCTGCCGCTCGGCACCTCCGCCGTGACCGTCGGCTTCGGTTTCCTCATCACCCTCGACAAGCCGCCGCTGGACCTGCGGGACTCCTGGATCCTGGTGCCGCTGGCCCAGGCGCTGGTGGGCGTCCCCTTCGTCGTACGGACCATGCTCCCGGTCCTGCGCGCGGTCGACGCGCGGTTGCGGGAGGCCGCCGCGGTGCTCGGGGCGTCCCCGCTGAGGGCCTGGCGGGAAGTGGATCTGCCGCTGGTGGGGCGGGCGCTGGCGGTCGCGGCGGGGTTCGCGTTCGCGGTCTCGCTCGGCGAGTTCGGGGCGACCGTCTTCATCGCCCGGCCGGACAGCCCGACGCTGCCGGTCGCGGTCGCCCGGCTGCTGAGCCGGCCCGGGGAGATGAACTACGGGCAGGCGATGGCCCTCAGCACCATTTTGATGCTGGTATGCGCGGTGGCTCTGCTGGTACTGGAGCGCATTCGCACCGACCGTTCGGGAGAGTTCTAGATGGCCCTGCTGCGACTGGACGGCGTGAGCGTCCGCTTCGGTGCGAGGACGGCGCTGGACGCGGTGGACCTGGAGGTCGCCGAGCACGAGACGGTGTGCGTGCTCGGGCCGAGCGGCAGCGGCAAGTCCACGCTGCTGCGGGTCGTCGCGGGGCTCCAGTGTGCCGACGGCGGACGGGTGACGTTGGAGGGCCGGGACCAGAGCGGTATCCCGACGCACCGCCGGGGCGTGGGCCTGATGTTCCAGGACCATCAGCTCTTCCCGCAGCGCGATGTGGCCGGGAACGTCGCCTTCGGACTGCGGATGCGCGGGGCCGGCCGCACCGAGCAGGCCCGTACCGTCGCCGAACTCCTCGACCTCGTCGGCCTGCCGGGCGCGCAGGGGCGCGCGGTCGGCGCGCTGTCCGGCGGCGAACAGCAGCGCGTGGCGCTCGCCCGCGCGCTCGCCCCGCAGCCCCGGCTGCTGATGCTCGACGAGCCCTTCGGCCAGCTCGACCGGGGGCTGCGTGAGCGCCTGGTGGTGGAGCTGCGCTCTCTCTTCGACACCTTGGGCACCACGGTCCTCGCGGTCACCCACGACCAGGGTGAGGCGTTCGCGCTCGCCGACCGGGTCGTCGTCATGCGCGACGGGCGTGTCGCCCAGAGCGGCACACCGCTGGAGGTGTGGCAGCGCCCCGCCTCCGAATTCGTGGCCCGGTTCCTCGGCTTCGACAACGTCGTCGAGGCGGGCGTCACGGGTGAGGCCGCCGAGACGGCCTGGGGCAAGGTCCCGGTGCGCCGGGGCGCGCCACAGGGCGCGCGGCGGCTGCTCGTACGCCCGGCGGGGGTGCGGCTGGCGGGCGTACGGGACGGGCTGCCGTGCACCGTCGAGGCGCGCACCTTCCGCGGCGACCATGTGGCGCTGCTGCTGCGGCCCGAGAGGGGGCCGCAGCTGGAAGCGGCGTGCGCGCTGCGCGACGCGCCGGAGGCGGGCGCGCGGGTCGGTGTCGAGTTCGACGCGGACGAGGTAGTGGTGCTCAGCTCTCCGTAGCCCTCAGGCCGGCTTCCCCTGGATCAGTTCCCCGTAGGGGAGGCGGCGCTGTGCCGCACGGCGTCATCGGCGTCCACCGGGAGCGGGTCGTCCGGCTGGGGTTCCGCCGCCGGAGCGCCCTCCGGCTCGCCGAACCAGGCGACGGCCACCGCGCCCGCCACCGCCAGTACGAACCCGAGGATCGCCACCCAGGCGAAGCCGGGCCGTGAGGAGTCGCCGAGCCACAGCACGCCGATCATGCCCGGCAGTACCGTCTCACCCACCACCAGGGCGGCGGTCGCTCCGTTGACCGAGCCGATCTGGAGGGCGATGGTGTGCAGGTACATGCCGCCGATGCCGGCCACGAGGATGGCGTAGAGCGCGGGGTCCGCGAGGAGCGTGGGCAGGTTGAACGGATCGATGCCGTTCAGGACGCGCACCCCGACGCCCAGCGCGCCGAAGCCGAGGCCGGAGAGCAGACCGGCCAGGATCGCGGCCCGCGAGCCGAGCATCCGCACGACCACCGTGCCGCCCGCCATCAGCACGATCGAGATCGCCAGCAGCCACCAGTGGGTGGCCGTCGAGCTGTTGCCCCCGCCCTCGTGCCCGGCCGCGGTCGCGAGCAGCACCAGCGCCGAACAGACGACCGCGATCGAGGTCCATTCGGGCCGGGTCAGCCTGATGCCGAGGAGCTTGATGCTCAGCACGGCGGTGACCACCAGGTTGGCGCTGATGACGGTCTGGGAGAGAAAGAGCGGCAGCAGCCGCGCGGCCAGCGCGCCGAGCGCGAACCCTATGAAGTCGAGCCCCGTACCGACCATGAACTCCCAGGTCACCGCGGCCTTCGCGGTGGACGACAGGCTGGGGCCGCCATGCTGCGTGGTGCCGGTCGACGAGGCCGCGGCTGCCTCCCGCCGGGCGGATTTGCGTGAGCCCACGGCTTGCAGGACAGACCCCGTGCCGTAGCAGGCCGAGGCCGCGACAGCCGTCAGAAGGCCGATGATCACCAGTAGCTCCGTTCGCGCGTGCGCACTCTGTGTTCTGTCTGGCAGACGCGCATTTCGGGGGAAGAGTTGCCTCCGGTCAAGAACTGGTCAAATATTAGTCATCCGCAGACCGGGACCGGTCGGCCGGGTCGGTCGACCGCAGCCGGTCCAGCGCCGCGGGAGCCTCCTCCACCGAGTCGACGAGCGCGATGCGCCCACCCATGGGGCGGCCCTCGGCCAGCGCCTCCAGCAGCGGCCAGGCCGGCAGCCGGCGCGTCCAGTGATCGCGGTCGACCAGCACCATCGGGGTCGCCTCGCCGTGCGATCCGTAGTAGTTCGACGTCGCGTTGTCGAAGATCTCCTGCACCGTCCCGGCCGCGCCCGGCAGGAAGACCACGCCCGCGTCGGAGCGGGCGAGCAGGCCGTCCTCGCGGATGGCGTTGGCGAAGTACTTGGCGATGTGGGCGGCGAAGGCGTTCGGCGGCTCGTGCCCGTAGAACCAGGTGGGCAGGGCGACCGAGGCGCCGCCGTCCGGCCAGCGCTCCCGCACCGCGAAGGCGGCCGCCGCCCAGTCGCCGACCGAGTCCACGAACGAGGGGACTTTCGCCAGGAGTTCGAGGGCCTCGTCGAGCACGGAGTCGCCGTACGGAGCCGCGTACGCGCCGAGGTTCGCGGCCTCCATCGCACCCGGCCCGCCGCCCGTCGCCACCGTCAGCCCGGACCGGCTCAGCGACCGGCCGAGGCGGGCCGCGCCCGCGTACCCCCGCGAACCGCGCTCCAGCGCGTGCCCGCCCATGACGCCCACGACCCGTGCGCCGACGAGGAGTTCGTCCAGGGCGTCGGAGACGGAGTCGTCGTGGATGCCGCGCAGCATCGAGGCGAAGACGTCGCCATCGGCCCTGGTCCGCTCGTACCAGGCGTACGCGAGCGCGTCCGGTGTGCTCTCGTAGCTCACCGCCAGCCCCTCGAAGAGCTCCTCGGGCCGGTAGAGCGAACCGCGGTACGGGTCGAACGGCAGCTCCGGTATGGGTGGGAAGACCAGCGCGCCCGACGCCCGCACCCGCGTCGCCGCCTCCTCCGGCATCCGGCAGCCCAGGAAGACGGTCTGAGCGCACTCCGCGGTCAGCAGCGCCGCGCCCCGCTCCGTCAGGTCGACGGACTGGACGCGGCAGCCGCCGAGCGAACCGGCGGCCACGGCCGCGTCGAACTCCTCGACGGACGCGATCTCACAGGACGCGGGAGAGGACGGCCGCGAAGGCGTCGACGGCTCCGCCGAGACGGGGCGGTGGGACGCGTCCCGCCCGGCCGGAGAATGGGTGTTCGGCTGCATCCGGCCATGCTAGGTCCTGCCGCCGGACTCCCGTCGCCCGCCCGAAGAACGGGCCCGCCCCGCCGCTCACCGGGTCAGCGGAAGCGCCGCCAACAGCCCGACCGCCCACGTCAGCGCGGCGAGCACGGCCAGCAGTACGGTCGCACGGAGCACCGCCGCGCCGCGCAGCACGGCGACCGGCGCGCCCAGCCGCAGCAGGGCGGCCGTGGTCTCGCCCCGGCGGTGGCGGGTCTCCAGACCCGCGGTGATCGCCGTCGCGGCGGCGCACGCCATGACGACCGCGGCGCCCAGACCGGTGAGCGGGCCGAACGGGCGGGGGCCCGCCGACTCCCAGGCCGTGCCGTACAGTTCGGCCGCCGCCAGCGCGCCCGAGGCGACCGCGCACACCACGCCCAGCGGGCGGCCGATCCGTACCGCGTCGTCCTGGAGCACCCGGCCGGCCAGCAGCCGCAGCGCGCCGGGCCGCCCGGCGGACAGCACCTTGCCGATGAGCTGCGCGAGGCCGGGCCCGGCCAGCACGAGTCCGACCGCCGTGAGCGCCCAGCCGCCGACGACGCCCGGCGGGCTGCCGTCGAGGCGGCCGGGCAGCGGGAACAGCGACTCGGGAGAGGGGGCCGGGCCGCGGCCCGCGTACGCCTCCAGGGCGAGGCCGACCGCGGTCAGCGCGATGCCCCACGGCAGGCTGTGCGAGATGCCGGCCGGCGCGGGGGTCTCGACGCGCGGCGCCCGGGGCCGCAGCGCGACGGCGCTGGCGGCCGCGGTGGTCACGGGCCCCACGGCGAGCAGCGTGAGGACCGCGGCCCACGGCAGCGGCCTGCCCGCGCCGAGCAGTTCGGCGGTCGCGCCGACCGGGCCCCCGACGAGGTCGCCGCGCAGTTGGAGGAAGACCAGGAGCGCGAGCGCGCTGCCGAGCGCGCAGGACACGGCGGCCGACACGGCGGACAGCAGCGTGAGGCGGCCCGGCCCGTACCCGGCGGCGGCCAGCCCCGAGCGCGGGCCGGTGGCCGGGTCCGTACGGGCGATGGCCACGGAGAGCTGGGCGGTGGCGGCCAGCGGCACCGCGCACCACGCGAGGCGCACGAGGGAGCCGTCGATGTCCTTGGGATGCGCCACGGCGTGCCCCAGCGTGCAGAGCAGCAGAAAGCCCACGCTGCCGGCCGCCGCCGTGAGCAGCAGCCGCCGCAGGAGTACGAGGGGGTGGGCGCCGCGGGCTAGGCGGAGACTGAGCACGCGGGCTTGCCCTCCGCCTCTGGGGCCGGGACCGCGCCGACCTGGCGGCCGTCCACCACCGAGATCATCCGGTCCGCGAGGGTGGCCGCCTCCGTGTCGTGCGTGGCGAGGACGACCGTGATGCCGTGCGAGCGGGCCGCCGTCGTGATCGTACGGAGCACCTGGGCGCGGTCGGCGCGGTGCAGCGGCGCCGTCGGCTCGTCGGCGAAGAGCACCGTCGGCTCGGCGGCGAGCGCGCGGGCGATGGCGACGCGCTGCCGTTGCGCCTGGAGCAGCGCCCCCGGGCGTTTGCGAACGCAGTCACCGACATCGAGCCGTTCCAGCCACTCGACGGCCTTCCGGCGGGCGGTCCGGTTGCCGGTGCCGCGCAGCAGCAGCGGCAGGGCGGCGTTCTCCCAGCCGGTCAGCTCGGGCACCAGATGCGGTTCGGTGTCGATCCAGCCGAACCGTTCGCGCCGCAGCCGCTCCCGGCCCAGCGGGGTGAGGGTGTGCACGGGCGCGCTGTTGAACCACACCTCGCCGCTCTCGGGCGGCAACTGGCCGGAGAGGCACTTGAGCAGCGTGGTCTTGCCGGAGCCGCGGGGCCCGGTGACGGCGAGGATTTCGCGCTCGCGGACACCGAGGGAGATACCGGCGAGAGCGGGGGAGCCACTGTGCGAGTAGTGCAGTCCGCGTGCCCAGAGCACGTCGTTGTCCGGCGGGGCCGCCATGTCGAGCACCTCGGGTCGCTGTGGGGTCCGTTCCCCTGTCCGGGTGAACGAACCGGAGGCCAATGGGTCACTGGCACCGTACGGAACCCGGATACTAGCTTCCGTCGAGGCTCGGCGCAGGAGCGGCCCAGTTTCCTCCGGTCGGGCTCATTACATTGGGCTGATTACGGATGTGTAGACGCGAACACGCGCAGAAGCGGCCGCTTCTGCGCGTGTCGGCGGAGGTCCGTCAGATCTTGGTCCACGCCTCTTCGAGCACGCCCCGGACGATGCCCTCGATCTCGTCGAACGTCGACTGGTCGGAGATCAGCGGCGGGGAGAGCTGGATGACCGGGTCGCCGCGGTCGTCGGCCCGGCAGTAGAGCCCGTTCTCGTACAGCTTCTTGCTGACGAAGCCGTACAGGAGCCGCTCGCACTCCTCCTCGTCGAAGGTCTCCTTGGTGGCCTTGTCCTTCACCAGCTCGATGCCGTAGAAGAAGCCGTTGCCGCGCACGTCGCCGACGATCGGCAGGTCGGTCAGCTTGGACAGCGTGGCGTGGAAGGCGTCCTCGTTGTCCAGGACGTGCTGGTTCAGACCCTCGCGCTCGAAGATGTCGAGGTTGGCGAGGGCGACCGCGGCGGAGACCGGGTGGCCGCCGAAGGTGTAGCCGTGCAGGAAGGTGTTGTCCCCCTGGTAGAAGGGCTCGGCGATCCGGTCGGAGACGACCGCGGCGCCTATCGGGGAGTAGCCGGAGGTCATGCCCTTGGCGCAGGTGATGATGTCCGGCACGTATCCGAACTTGTCGCAGGCGAACATCGTGCCGAGGCGGCCGAAGGCGCAGATGACCTCGTCCGAGACGAGCAGCACGCCGTAGCGGTCGCAGATCTCGCGCACCCGCTGGAAGTAGCCGGGGGGCGGCGGGAAGCAGCCGCCCGCGTTCTGCACCGGCTCCAGGAAGACCGCCGCGACGGTCTCCGGGCCCTCGAAGAGGATCTCCTGCTCGATCTGGTCGGCGGCCCAGCGGCCGAACGCCTCCGGATCGTCGCCGTGGATCGGCGCGCGGTAGATGTTGGTGTTGGGCACCTTGTGGGCGCCGGGCACCAGCGGTTCGAAGGGGGCCTTGAGAGCGGGCAGCCCGGTGATGGACAGGGCGCCGTGCGGGGTGCCGTGGTAGGCGACGGCCCGTGAGATCACCTTGTACTTGGTGTGGTTGCCGGTCAGCTTGTGGTACTGCTTCGCGAGCTTCCACGCGGTCTCGACGGCCTCGCCGCCGCCGGTGGTGAAGAAGACCTTGTTGAGGTCGCCCGGCGCGTAGTGCGCGAGCCGCTCGGCCAGTTCGACGGCGCTCGGGTGGGCGTAGCTCCACACCGGGAAGAAGGCGAGCTCCTGGGCCTGCTTGGCGGCGGCCTCGGCCAGCTCCGCCCGGCCGTGCCCGGCCTGGACCACGAACAGCCCGGACAGCCCGTCCAGGTACTTCTTGCCCTGGTCGTCGTAGATGTACGTGCCTTCGCCGCGCACGATCATCGGCACGGGCGCGTTCTCGTACGACGACATGCGGGTGAAGTGCATCCACAGGTGGTCGTACGCCGTCTTCGAGAGGTCCTTGCTCACGGCTATCGCGTTCCCCAGGTGTAGGTCTGTTTCCGGAGCTTCAGGTAGACGAAGCTCTCGGTGGAGCGCACGCCGGGGAGGGTCCGGATGCGCTTGTTGATGATGTGCAGCAGCTGGTCGTCGTCCTCGCAGACGACCTCGATGAGGAGGTCGAACGAGCCCGCGGTCATGACGACGTACTCGACCTCGCTCATGGCGCTCAGCGCGTCGGCGACCGGATCGAGGTCGCCTTCGACGTTGATGCCGACCATCGCCTGCCGCCGGAAACCGACGGTGAGCGGGTCGGTCACGGCGACGATCTGCATCACGCCCTGGTCGAGCAGCTTCTGTACGCGCTGGCGCACCGCGGCCTCGGAGAGGCCGACGGCCTTGCCGATCGCCGCGTAGGGGCGGCGGCCGTCCTCCTGGAGCTGTTCGACGATCGCCAGGGAGACGGCGTCGATCGGCTGCGCGCCGTTCGCGCTTCTCGGATCCGTACTACGAGTGGCCACGCGTCCCACTGTGCATGGGACTCGACTGTCCCGCAACCTCAAACCGATGAAATTCGTTGTGTGGCGCTCTAAATCTCACGGATTCCGTTGTCTATGCGTGGTGGGTGTGTCGAAAACGTCGCCCCCCTCGCTAGGCTGGGCATCTCACCCATCGGACATCTGACAGGAGGGGTGGCAAGTGACCACCGAGCCTGGACGGCTTCGCACACTGCGCAACTACATCGGCGGGGAGTTCCGGGACGCCGCCGACGGGCGGACCACGGAGGTGGTCGACCCGACCACGGGCGAGGCGTACGCCACCGCCCCCCTCTCCGGGGCCGCCGACGTCGACGCCGCCATGGCCGCCGCCGAGGCCGCCTTCCCGGCCTGGCGGGACCTCGTGCCCGGCGAACGCCAGAAGGTTCTGCTCAAGGTCGCGGACGCGATCGAGGCGCGCGCGGAAGAGCTGATCACGGCGGAGTCCGAGAACACCGGCAAGCCCCTCGCGCTCGTCCGCAGCGAAGAGGTCCCGCCGATGGCGGACCAGATCCGCTTCTTCGCGGGCGCGGCGCGGATGCTGGAGGGACGTTCGGCCGGCGAGTACATGGAGGGCCTGACCTCCATCGTCCGCCGCGAGCCCATCGGCGTCTGCGCGCAGGTCGCGCCGTGGAACTACCCGATGATGATGGCCGTCTGGAAGTTCGCCCCGGCGCTGGCCGCCGGCAACACCGTCGTCATCAAGCCCTCCGACACCACGCCCGCCTCGACGGTCCTGCTGGGCGAGATCATCGGCGGCGTGCTGGAGGAGCTCGGCCACTCCAAGAGCGTCTTCAACGTCGTCTGCGGCGACCGCGACACCGGCCGGCTGATGGTCGAGCACTCCACCCCCGCCATGGCCTCGATCACCGGGTCCGTGCGGGCCGGCATGCAGGTCGCCGAGTCGGCGGCCAAGGACCTCAAGCGGGTCCACCTGGAGCTGGGCGGCAAGGCGCCCGTCGTCGTCTTCGAGGACGCCGACATCGCCAAGGCCGTCGAGGAGATCTCGGTCGCGGGCTACTTCAACGCGGGCCAGGACTGTACGGCCGCCACCCGCGTACTCGTGCACGAGAGCGTCCACGACGAGTTCGTCACCGCCCTCGCCAAGGCCGCCGCCGACACCAAGACCGGCCTGCCCGACGACGAGGACGTGCTGTACGGGCCGCTCAACAACGCCAACCAGCTGAAGCAGGTCACCGGCTTCATCGAGCGGCTCCCCGCCCACGCCAAGATCGAGGCGGGCGGCCACCGAGTCGGCGAGAAGGGCTATTTCTTCGCCCCGACCGTCGTCTCCGGCCTCAAGCAGGACGACGAGATCATCCAGCACGAGGTCTTCGGCCCCGTCATCACCGTCCAGTCCTTCACGGACGAGGAGCAGGCGGTCAGCCACGCCAACGGCGTGGAGTACGCGCTCGCCTCATCGGTGTGGACCAAGGACCACTCGCGCGCGATGCGCATGTCCAAGAAGCTCGACTTCGGCTGCGTGTGGATCAACACCCACATCCCGCTCGTCGCCGAGATGCCGCACGGCGGCTTCAAGAAGTCCGGCTACGGCAAGGACCTCTCCGCCTACGGTTTCGAGGACTACACGCGCGTCAAGCACGTGATGACGTCGCTGGAGGGCTGAGTCGCGGGGGGGGGGGGGGGGGGGGGGGGGGGGGGGGGTGGGAGGAAACAGAGCTTTCTCCCAAACACCCCCCCCCCCCCTCCCG
>NZ_JBWKFF010000010.1:218685-297836 GCF_056434425.1 Streptomyces sp. NPDC044033
GGTTGGGGGGGGGAGGGGGTTTTCTGGGTGGGGGGGGGGAGGGGAAAGGTGGGAGGAGGGGGGGGGCGGGTTGGGGGGGGGGGGGGGTTGGGTTTGGGTGGGGTCTTTTCTCCCCCCCCCCCCCCCCCACAGCCCGTTTCTCCGCGACGGCCCGCTATTTCGCGCTGCCGCGGCGCGCCAGCGCGCTTCGCCGGCCGAGCAGCGCGCAGAGCGCGTCCACCCGGTTCGTGGTGATGGAGTCGACGCCCGCGCGCAGCAGGCGCGCCATCGAGCGGCGGGTGTCGGGGGTCCAGGCGGAGACCAGGAGCCCGTCGGCGTGGTTGCGTTCGACCAGGCCCGGCGAGACGAGCCCGAAGCGGTAGTTGAGCCAGCGGGGGCGCACCTCGGCGAGGAGCACGGGCCGGGGCGGGGCCAGCGTCGTCCAGGTCAGGGCCGTCTCCGCGGCGGGGTCGGCGCGGCGGACGGTGAGCATGGCGGCAGGCCCGCCGCAGTAGTACGCCCGCTCGGCCGCGCCGCAGGCGTGGACCTCGGCGACCGCGGCCGGTACGGCCGACGGGTCGGGGAAGTCGATGAACGCCCGGGCCGCCGGGGTCTCCGCGATCTCGTGCAGGGCCTCGCGCAGGGTGGGGACGCCGCCGCCCGTCAGCCCCCGGACCTCGGCCGCGGAGAGCTGGGCCAGCGGCCGCTCATGGCCCCAGAGGCGGCCGAGGGTCGCGTCGTGGAGGAGCACGGGCACGCCGTCGCGGGTGAGGCGGACGTCGATCTCCACGGCCCCGGCACCCGCCCGCAGCGCGGAGCGGATGGAGGGGAGGGTGTTCTCACGCCGTACGTAGGGGTCGCCCCGGTGGGCGACGGCGGTGCAGATCATGGTGCCCATTGTGGCCAACGCGGTGGAGCGCTACCGCAGCGCCGCCTCCGTGTAGCTGTCGATCTCGGCGGCCAGCTTCGTCTTGTCCGCCGCTTCCATGAAGGACACCTCGACCGCGTTCTTCGCGAGGGCCGCGACACCCCGGGCGTCGAGGTCCAGGAGGCGGGCCGCGATGGCGTACTCCGAGTTGAGGTCGGTGCCGAACATGGGCGGGTCGTCACTGTTGATGGTGACCAGGACGCCCGCGTCGACCATCTGCCGCAGCGGGTGCTCGTCCAGCGTGGCGACCGCGCGGGTGGCGATGTTGGAGGTGGGGGAGACCTCCAGCGGGATGCGGTGCTCCGCCAGGTGGGCCAGCAGCTTCGGGTCCCGGACGGCGCTGGTGCCGTGGCCGATGCGCTCGGCGCGCAGGTCGGTGAGGGAGTCCCAGATGGTCTCGGGGCCCGTCGTCTCGCCCGCGTGCGGCACCGAGTGCAGGCCCGCCGCGATGGCCCGCTCGAAATAGGGAGCGAACTGCGGGCGGGGCACACCGATCTCGGGACCGCCGAGCCCGAAGGAGACGAGCCCCTCCGGCCGCAGCGCCGTGGCGATGCGCTCCGTCTCCTCCGCGGCGGCGAGGCCCGCCTCGCCCGGGATGTCGAAGCACCAGCGCAGCCGCACGCCGAGGTCGGCCTCCGCGGCGGTACGGGCGTCCTCTATCGCCTCCACGAAGGCGGCGTCCGGGATGCCGCGGGAGGTCGAGCTGTACGGGGTGACCGTCAGCTCGGCGTAGCGGATGTTCTGCCGGGCCATGTCCCGCGCGACCTCGTAGGTCAGCAGCCGGACGTCCTCGGCGTCGCGGATCAGGCTGACGACGGAGAGGTAGACCTCGATGAAGTGCGCGAAGTCGCGGAAGGTGAAGAAGTCGGCGAGCGCCTCGGGGTCGGTGGGAACCGGGGAGTCGGGGTGCCGGGCCGCGAGTTCGGAGACGATGCGCGGGGACGCCGAGCCGACATGGTGCACGTGTAGCTCAGCCTTGGGGAGCCCGGCGATGAAGGGAGCGAGATCGGACACCTGGAGCCTCCGGATAGCTGCTGGTGAAAGGTGGGAAAGTAGGTTCGGATCATCGTATGCGGGGCGGGCGCGGCCATAGAGCTCAGGCCGTAGCATGACGGAAAAGCGACAGGGGAGGGCCATGGCCGACATCGCCGACAAGGCCGGTGAGCAGCCGTCGGAGCCGCGGGACCGTGACCCGTGGGCGCCGCCGGAGCCGCGCGGAGCACCGCGTGTGGGGCTGGAGAAGCCCTCCGCGCCGCTGACGCCCGCGTCGCCGGAGTACGGGCAGGCGACGGGCGCCACCGGGCTCGGCGGGTCCGGGCACGCCGGAGGCCCAGGTCCGACAACGGCCCCGCCCCCCGACAGCTTCGAGCGCGGCGGCGGCCCGGGACCGGTCCCGCACCCCGGCGCGCCGTTCGCACCGCCCCCTCCCGCGCTGGGGCTGCCCGGCTCCGTGCCGCCCCCGCCGATCGCGCCGACCGGCCCCGGCGCGCCCGTCCCGTACGGAACGGGCGCGTACGGGGCGGGCCCGTACGGACAGCCGCCCCACGGCCAGGCGTTCCCGGGGCAGCCGGGCGCACCGGCCCCCGGCTACGGCTACCCCGCCGCCCAGCCGCCCTACGGCTACGGCTGGCAGGCCCCCCGCCCGGCGGCCGACAACGGCTTCGGCATCGCCGCCCTCGTCCTCGGCATAGTCGGCCTGGTCCTGTCGCCGACCGTCGTCTTCGGGGTCGTACTCGGCGTGCTGGCCCTCATCTTCGGAATCATCGGCCGCGGCAAGGCGAAGCGAGGGGAGTCGGACACCGCCGGCCAGTCCCTCGCGGGCATCATCCTGGGCGCCGCCGCGCTCGCCGCCACGGCGGTACTGGTCTGCGTCTACGTCCAGGCAGCCGACGACGGTCCCCACCACAGCACCCGCGACGATCCTGACGACGTCTACGGCGTCCATATGTCCGCCCCCATGCACGTCCTGGGCCCGGACGCCAACCGCTGACGCGTCTCCACCAGCGCGAACCCCAGCAGGTTCAGCCCGCGCCGGCGCTGCGGATCCCGCGCCCGCTCGTCGTCCGCCGCCGGCCCGATGCCCCATATCCGGTCCACCGGGCCGGCCTCGACGCGCACCCGGCGCCCCGTGTTCAGCGGATACGCGCCCAGCTCCGGGTGTCCCGCCCTCGTCGTTCATACGGAGATCCTGGCAGCCGCCACTGACAACGCACCGGACAGGTCCAGTGGGGTGCCCGGGCCCGTGCCCTGTGCGCCCTCGGCACGCCGGGGGCGCACGGCTGTCCGTGTCCTGTGCGCCAAGTCACTACCAACTGGTAGCCCGAACTCGCGTAATGATCCTCTCCGTTCGGCCTCTCACCCGTGAACGCACGACAAGCGGTAACGGAATGGAGGCTTGGACATGGACGGCGGCGCGGGTGCCAAGAACGCGGTGGAATGGCTGGCGTCGGTGGCACCGGACCCCGACGCCTGTCGGTGGGAGTGGGAACGCAACCCCTTGGGGGTGGCGCTGCTGCCCGCCGGCCGGCTCTGGGACGTACTGATCCTGCCCGGCGATCTCGGCTACCCGACCCTGGACGTCCTCTCCCGCTTCATCGACCGGCCAGGCCCGGTGCTCGCGGACTTCGGCGACTCCCGGCTCGGGTTCTTCGTGCCGCCGGGCACGGTGGCGCGATGGCTCGCCACGGGAGTGCGCGGGGCCGGGCGCGGCACCTGGATCGTCGTCCCCTACCCGGGGCGCGCCACCGGCGGCGTCCGCTGGATCGTCGTGCCCGACGGCGAGGGGACCCTCACGGACCCGGTGGTCCTGGAGCTCGCGATGCACGAGGCAGCGGCCGGGCAGGCCCGGGACGACGGCAGGTGACGAGGGCCCGGTGCAGGCACCACAGCAGCACGACGGCCGGACACCAGGCGCCCACGACGTCCAGCGGCCAGTGGTAGCCCTGGCGTACGAGACCCACGCCGACCGCCACGTTAAGCAGCCCGTACGCGATAAACGGCGGCAGCCGGCGCGTACGGGTGTGTTCACGGGCGTACTGGAGCAGGAGCAGGGCCGCGGCACCGTAGGCGACCGCCGCCGTGGCCGCGTGCCCCGAGGGGAAGAAGCCCTCGTGCGCGCCGCCCGCCATCCGCGGCGGTCCGGGGCGGGCGATCCATGCCTTGAGCGGCACGACGAGCGCGGGCACCGCGGCCATCGCGAGGGCGGCGGCGAGCGGGGGCAGCCACCACCGAGGGGCGCGGGCGCGGCGCCCGCGCCAGGCCGCGTACGCCAGCGCGAGGACCAGTACGGGCAGGGCCACCGCCGTGTTGCCGAGGTCGGCGAAGAACTGCGCGGCGGGAGAGGGGAGAGAACCGTCCGCGAGCCAGTGGCCGAGCCGCTCGTCGAACGAGCGCACCGGCCCGTCCGCCGCCACCTGCCAGGACAGCAGGGCGAGGAGCAGCGCGCACAGTGACGGGATCAGCGGGGAGAGCAGCACGCGAGAAGCGTACGGAGCGAAGGAGAGGGGGGCGGCCCCGGAACAGGGGGGGAGAGTCCCGGGGCCGCCGTGCTGACCGGTGCCGCGCGCCCCGGGGGGTGTGGGACGGGCGGCCATCCGATCGGTGAGGAGATCCGGAGTCCAGGACTCCGCCTATGTGCGCGAGGCACGGCCGGGTCGGGGCTGGGGAAGCGCCGGCTCGGCTCCGCCCACAGTCTCCTGCGGGCGAGGTGTTTCTCTCATCCGCAGAAACCGTACGGCAGGCGGGGCGGGCCGGACAGCCGTGTCACCCGTCCGCCACCCGCCCCGCACATTCTCTTCACGCGCGGCCGGCGGCGCGGGCCGCGGTGACGATCGGTCAGGAGCACGTACCGCTCAGAGGTGGTGACGATCTGTCAGTCCAGTGAGCCGCCTGGGCCACGGTGACGAGCCGACCGTCCGGGCTTCGATGATGTCCCGTCAGGTCCGCCGACCAGCTCGGGCTGCGGTGGCACCCCGTCAGGCCCACCGGCCGCCCGGGCGGCCCGTAAGCCGCTGGGCCTCCTCAGACCGCGCCGAGCGCGCTCTCGATGATGTCCAGGCCCTCGTTCAGCAGCTCATCGCCGATGACCAGCGGCG
Source organism: Streptomyces sp. NPDC044033 (assembly GCF_056434425.1). NCBI lineage: Bacteria > Bacillati > Actinomycetota > Actinomycetes > Kitasatosporales > Streptomycetaceae > Streptomyces > Streptomyces sp. NPDC044033. The sequence goes on from NZ_JBWKFF010000010.1 coordinate 223,687, forward strand.
GCAGGAAACGCAGCACGTTCCCGTACGTACCGCAGGTGAGCACCACCAGGCCCTCCTGGTGGCACGCCTTCGCGAGCGCCGCCGTGGCCTCGGGGTGGGGGTCCTTGGTGCCGGACTTCACCAGCTCGATGGCGATCATCGCGCCGCGGCCGCGCACGTCGCCGATGATGTCGAACTTCTCCTGCATGGCCGCCAGCCGGCCCTTCATGACCGACCCGATGTGCCGGGCCCGGCCCACGAGGTCCAGCTCGCGCATCGTCTCGATCGAACCGAGCGCCGCCGCGCACGCCACCGGGTTGCCGCCGTACGTGCCGCCGAGACCGCCCGCGTGCGCCGCGTCCATGATCTCGGCGCGGCCGGTGACGGCGGCGAGCGGCAGGCCGCCCGCGATGCCCTTGGCGGTGGTGATCAGGTCCGGGACGATCCCCTCGTCCTCGCACGCGAACCACTCGCCGGTACGGCAGAAGCCGGACTGGATCTCGTCCGCGACGAAGACGATGCCGTGGTCCGCGGCGAACTTCGAGAGCGCGGGCAGGAAGCCCTTGGCCGGCTCGATGAAGCCGCCCTCGCCGAGCACCGGCTCGATGATGATCGCCGCGACGTTCTCCGCGCCGATCTGCTTGCTGATCTGGTCGATGGCCTGGGCGGACGCCTCGGCGCCGCAGTTCTCCGGGCCGGTCGGCCAGCGGTAGCCGTACGCCACCGGCACCCGGTACACCTCGGGCGCGAAGGGGCCGAAGCCGTTCTTGTACGGCATGTTCTTCGACGTCAGCGCCATCGTCAGGTTCGTACGGCCGTGGTAGCCGTGGTCGAAGACGACGACGGCCTGCCGCTTGGTGTACGCGCGGGCGATCTTCACCGCGTTCTCGACGGCCTCGGCGCCGGAGTTGAAGAGCGCCGACTTCTTGGCGTGGTCGCCGGGCGTGAGCTCCGCGAGCTGCTCGCAGACCGCCACGTAGCCCTCGTACGGCGTGACCATGAAACAGGTGTGGGTGAAGTCGGCGAGCTGCGCGGACGCCCGGCGCACCACGGCCTCGGCGGAGGAGCCGACCGAGGTCACGGCGATGCCGGAGCCGAAGTCGATGAGCGAGTTGCCGTCCACGTCCTCGATCACCCCGCCGCCCGCGCGCGCGGCGAACACCGGCAGCGTGCTGCCGACGCCGGCCGCCACCGCGGACGCCCTGCGGGCCTGCAGCTCCTGGGACTTGGGGCCGGGGATCGGGGTGACGATGCGGCGCTCCTGGGGGAGGGACGGGCCTCCGGACAGTTCAGTCATGGCTGGGCTCCAGGGAGAGGGGCGAAAGGGGGCGTTTAGTCGCAGGCTAGGGGCGACGGGGCGGGGGAGGCATGTTCCGTTAGGGAGAAGTGGGCGCGTCGCCTTGTCCGCGACGGCTATGGCGCCGGGGCCCCACTGTCCGTTTCCTCCGCGCCCTCCCCCGCGTACGCTGCGGGTGATCATGGGCGCGGGGCCGGTGCGGCTCCGCCAGGGTCGGTGAACTCCCCTCGCGGGAACAGTAGATTGAACGGCGGCGCGCACACGGACAGGACCTCCGGTCGGGGGCGAGGGGCAGCGGATGGACACCGAAGGCACATACGACTCACGCGGCACACGGAGCGGCTCGTGGCCCGGCCCGACGGGTCCGCCCGCCGACGTGCCCGACCAGGCACGGCCGGTCCCCGCCCCGCCCACCGAGGCTCCTGCCGCCCCCGCCGTCCCTCCCGCTCCCGCCGCTGCTGCCGTCCCAGCAGTCCCTGCCGCTCCCACCGCCCCGCCCCCCGCGCCGCCATCCGCTCAGCCCGCCGCCGAGCCGCCGTTCCTCACCTGGCTGCGCGCCCCGCGCCCCGCCGCCGGCCCCGGCATCTGGACCTTCCGCTACCGGCCGAAGCCCCCCGAGGAGCCCGACGCCATCCCCGGCCGCCAGCTCATCAGCGGCGCCGTCGTGGCCCTGCTGTGCGCCTGGCTGCTCTGGTCCCTGCTGTGGAACAACTACCTGGGCGCATACTGGTACTGGCCGCTGACCCTGCTGACCCCCGACTCCTGGTTCCAGGCCGGCGGCGGCGAGTACGGCGCGGGCTGGTGGGCCCAGCGCGTCTACCTCGCCCTCGTCATCTGCGTGATCGCCGTCATCTTCGGCCGCCTCGGCCGCTGGCCGCAGGTCTGGCGCCGGTACGCGGCCCCCGCCCTGCGCCGCATGTGGGACGACGCCGACGCCCCGGCCGCCCCGCCCGCCCCGCAGAGCGACCCGGCCCAGTGGCCCGAACTGCGGGCCGCGGGCGCCCCCGACGCCGCCGACCGGCTGGCGGCCGAGGCGCGCGCCGGGGCGATGACGGACGTCGACCACGCCCGTATCGACCGCGCCTGGCAGTCCGTACGGGCCCGGCCCGGCCGCCTCGCCGCCTTCACCGACACCGTGCTGCGCCACGGCGCCGCCGCCTGCGCCCACCCCTCCGGCGCGCGCGACCTGCCCGTACGGACCTGCCACCACGATCTCGTCGCCCGCCAGGTGCGCATCGGCACCGCGGTCGAGGACCCCCGCAACCCGTACGACCACCGGGGCGCCGGATACGCACTCGAACCGGCGCTGCTCGGCACCTCGCTGCTCGCCGTCGGGCCGCCGGGCTGCGGGAAGACCGGGCGGCTGGTGCGGCCCGCGGTGGAGTCGCTGTGCCTGGAGGCGCTCGCCGGGCGGGCCGCCGTCGTGGCGGTGGGCGCGTACGGCGCGGGCCTCGCGCCGGACGGCTCCTTCGACGTCGTCATCAAGATCGGCAGCCCCGACTCCGGCTACGCCCTCGACCTGTACGGCGGCGCCGACGACCCCGACGAGGCGGCCGGCATCCTCGCCGAAGCGCTCGTCGGCGACCTCGCGGCCACCCTCCCCGGCGGCGACGGCCGCCGCGCGGCGACCGCCCTCGCCCAGCTCCTCGGCCCGTTCCGCGCCGCCCACGACCGCTACCCGACCGTCCCCGAACTCCGCGAACTGCTGGACGAACCAGCCGCCAACGGCACCGCCGGCCCCGCGCGCGCCGCCCTGCGCGAGCGGCTGCTCGCCGCCGGGCAGCACACCCACGCCCGCGAACTCGACGCCCGCGAGCGGCAGGCGAACCGCCCCGGAGACATCGGAGCGACGCTCGCGGACCGGCTCGCGCTCCTGGACCGGCCCGCCTTCGCGCACTCCTTCCACCACGCGGCCGGCACCGCGCCGTTCTCGCTGCGCGCCCTCGAACACCCCCTGCGGGTCCGCGTCGACCTGCCCGAACGCGGCCACACCGAGGCGTCCCGGATGCTCGCGCGGCTCGTACTCGCCCAGTTCACGGAGTGCGCGGTGGGGCGCGGCGACCGGTCGCTGTTCGCCTGCCTCGTCCTCGACGACGCCACCAGCACCGTCACCGCCGAGGCGCTGCGCGGCCTCCAGCGGCTGCGGTCCGCGAACGCCGGGGCCGTCCTCGCGCTCCGTACGCTCGACGACGTCCCCGACGCGCTGCGCTCCGCTCTGCTGGGCGCGGTCGGCTGCCGGATGGCGTTCAGCGGGGTGACGACCTGGGACGGCGCGCGGTTCGCCGAGGTCTGGGGCAAGGAGTGGGTGGAGGACCGGGACATCACCGACCGCCAGATCATCGCCCACGAGCCGCTGACCCGCGCCACGCACGTCGTGCGCCGCCTGGTCACGGGCCGGGCCGTGACGGCCCAGTCGGTGACCACCCGCAAGGTCGAGCGCGAGCGCTGGTCCGCCTCGGAGCTGGCGCACTCCGTCCCGGCCGGCCACGCGGTGCTCTCGGTGACCTCGGTACGGGGCGCGAGCGCGCCGCCGGTCCTGGTGGACCTGCGGCCACCGGGCCCGTCCGGCCCGCGCTGACAGGACCGGGGGGCCGACTCCTCCCCAGGCAATCCTCCGCTGAGGCAGAATCGAGGGGAGCCGTTCATACGGGACGGCGCAATCGCAGCAACGCTCCGCGAAGGTGCCATGCCTCCCACGCTCGCCTCACTCGTCCACCACTCCGCGCTCAAGCTCACCGTGCTCGCGGGAGCGGACAAGCTGGAGACCCCGGTGCGCTGGGCGCACGTCAGCGAGCTGGCCGACCCGGTGCCCTGGATGGAGGGCGGCGAACTGCTCCTCATCACCGCGATGAAGATCGACGCGGAGAACCCGGCCGCCATGCGCCGCTATGTGAAGCGGCTGGTCGGCTCGGGCGTCGTCGGCCTCGGCTTCGCGGTCGGCGTCAACTACGAGCAGGTGCCGAAACCGCTCGTCGAGGCCGCGAAGGAGGAGGGGCTGCCACTGCTCGCGGTGCCGCGCCGCACCCCGTTCCTCGCCATCAGCAAGGCCGTCTCGGCGGCCATCGCCGCCGAGACCTACCGCGCCGTGACCGCGGGCTTCGAGGTGCAGCGCGAGCTGACCCGCGCGGCCCTCAGCGCCGACGGCCCGGCCGCCCTGCTCGCCCGGCTCGCCGCCCACCTCGACGGCTGGGCCGCGCTCTACGACGCGTCGGGGGCGCTGGTGGCCGCCGCCCCCGAATGGGCCGCGCGCCGCGCGGCCCGGCTCGGCGGCGACGTCGAGCGGCTGCGGGAGCGCCCGGCACCCGCCAGCGCGGTCGTCGGCGGCGACCCGCAGGAAGCCGGTGACGGCGACGCCGACGACGCCGGGTGGGCCGCGGCCGAGGGCGCGGACCGGGTCGAGCTCCAGTCCCTGGGCACCGGCCGCCGCGCGCGGGGCGTCCTCGCCGTCGGCACGGGCGCGCCGCTGGGCACCGCCGAGCGGTACGCCGTGCACTCCGCCATCGCGCTGCTCACCCTCTCCACCGAGCGCTCCCGCGCCCTCCAGGACGCCGAACAGCGGCTGGGCGCGGCCGTGCTGCGGATGCTCCTCGCGGGCGAGCCCGACCACGCCCGGGCCGTGGCGGGCGGGCTCTACGGCGAACTGCTCGACGCGCCGTTCCGGATGCTGGTGGCCGAGGCCGCCGCCGGAGCCGCCGCCGAGAGCGCCGAATCCGCGGAGCACGCCGAGGCCGAGGCGGCCCCGGACCCACTCGGGGTCCTCGCCGACGCCGTGGAGTCCGCGGCGGCCCGTAGCGGCGAATCGGTGCTCGCCGTCCCCGACGGAGAGCGGCTCATCGTGCTCGCCCCCGACGGGGGCGCCGCCGTCGCCGCCTGCGCCGCCCACGCGCGGGCCATCGAGGCCCGCCGCGGCACCAAGGCCCGGCCGCGCCGGCGCACCGCCACCGCCCCCGACGACGACCTCGTCGTCGGGCTCTCCGCGCCGGCCGGCCCGATCGCCGCCGCGGGGGCCTACCGCCAGGCCGAGCAGGCCCTGTCGGTGGCGCGGCGGCGCGGCCGGGTCCTCGTCGAGCACGAGGAGGTCGCCGCCGGCTCCGTGCTGCCGCTCCTCGCCGACGACGCGGTACGGGCCTTCGCCGACGGCATGCTCCGGGCCCTCCACGACCACGACGCCACCGGCCGCGGTGACCTCGTCGCCTCGCTGCGCGCCTGGCTCTCCCGGCACGGCCAGTGGGACGCCGCCGCGGCCGACCTCGGGGTCCACCGCCATACGCTCCGCTACCGGATGCGCCGGGTCGAGGAGATCCTCGGCCGCTCCCTGGACGACCCGGACGTCCGTATGGAGCTGTGGCTGGCGCTCAAGGCGACGTCGGTCCCGGCCTCGGGCTGACCGGGCCCGCCCGCGGAGCGGGGGCCGCCGCCCCGGGCGGGTACCAACCGGCCCGCATCCGACAATGCGGCGCGCCCCGCACGCCCACTGCTACGCGCTGGACAAACGCCGCCCGCCGGAACGGCCCCTACGGTGGGGAAAGTCATTCATCCGCACCATTTCCGAAGGGCCGGGATCGCTGTGCCTTCTCCCCAAGACTCCCAAGCAGCCGCCATCCACGCGTTCTGGCTCGCAGGCCGGCAGGCGACCGGTGAGGACACCTTCGACGTCACCTCCCCCTGGGACGGGCGCACCGTAGGCACGGTGAGCGTTCCCACCGAGGCCCAGGTCGAGGAGGCCGTGGCCGCCGCGCACGCCGTGCGCGACGCGTTCACCGCGACCCCCGCGCACGTACGGGCCGCGGCCCTCGACCATGTGTCGCGGCGGCTCGTCGAGCGGACCGAGGAGATCGCGCGGCTGATCTCCGCCGAGAACGGCAAGCCCGTCAAGTGGGCCCGCGGCGAGGTCGGCCGCGCCGTGTCGGTGTTCCGCTTCGCCGCCGAGGAGGCCCGCCGCTTCAACGGCGGAGAGGCGCAGCGGCTGGACACCGACGCGGGCGGCGTCGGCCGCCTCGCGCTCACCCGCCGCTTCCCGCGCGGCCCGGTGCTCGGCATCGCGCCGTTCAACTTCCCGCTGAACCTGTGCGCCCACAAGGTCGCCCCGGCGCTCGCCGTCGGCACGCCGATCATCCTCAAGCCCGCCCCGGCGACCCCGCTGTCCGGCCTGATCATCGGCGAGCTGCTGGCCGAGACCGACCTGCCGGCCGGTTCGTGGAGCGTGCTGCCGGTCGGCAACGACCGGATGCCCGGCCTGGTGGCGGACGAGCGGCTGCCGGTCATCTCCTTCACCGGCTCCGGCCCGGTCGGCTGGTCCCTGCTGGACGCCGCGCCGCGCAAGCACACCACTCTGGAGCTGGGCGGCAACGGCGCGGCCGTCGTCCTCGCCGACTGGTCCTCGGAGGCCGACCTGGACCGGGCGGCGCAGCGCATCGCCACGTTCTCCAACTACCAGGGCGGCCAGTCCTGCATCTCGGTGCAGCGCGTGATCGCGGACGCGAGCGTGTACGACCGGCTCGTGCCGAAGGTCGTCGCGGCCGTCGAGGCGCAGGTCACCGGCGACCCGTCGGACGATGCGACCGACGTCGGCCCGCTGGTCAGCGAGGACGCCGCCAAGCGCGTCGAGTCCTGGGTGGACGAGGCCGTAGCGGCGGGCGCGAAGCTCCTCGCGGGCGGCGAGCGGGACGGCGCCTCGTACGCCCCGACCGTCCTCGCGGACGTGCCCGCCGGGGTGAAGGCCGCCTGCGAGGAGATCTTCGGCCCGGTCCTGACCCTGACGAAGACCGACGGCGAGGAGGCGGCCTTCGCCGCGGTCAACGACTCGCCGTACGGCCTCCAGGCCGGTGTCTTCACCCACGACGTGCAGACCGCCTTCCGCGCCCACCGCGCGCTGGAGGTCGGCGGCGTGATCATCGGCGACGTGCCGTCCTACCGCGCCGACCAGATGCCCTACGGCGGCGCCAAGCAGTCCGGCGTGGGCCGCGAGGGCGTGCGGTACGCGATGGAGGACTACACCTACGAGCGGGTCCTGGTCCTCACCGATCTGGACCTCTGAGTCCTCGACCCGGGCCTCTGGGCCCTTCCGCGAAGCCGGGACGGCCGGCGGGCACCGCACGAGCGGCGCCCGCCGGCCGTCGTGCGAACGCGGCGCGCTCCGAACCCCGCACCCATCGCGCCGGCCGCGTTCCCCCGCCCCGCCGGCCGCGTCCGCCGCCACCGGGCGCCGGAGACCACGCCCCGCGCGGCCCCCGGCCCCCACGCGGGCCGGCCGGATCGCCCGCGCGCCCGGCACGGCTCGACACGGACCCGCGCGCGTTGTGCGCGGGGACTGGTAGAGCCCGTACGGATCGGGTACATACGGACGAGTAGCACCGGTCGGTAGCCGATCGGTACAACCCGACGCCGCGGCGAGGTGAGCCCTCATGACCGCACCATCCGTACGACCCGTGAGCGAACGCGAGGCACGACAGGTCGCCGAGGCCGCCCGCGAACAGGACTGGCGCAAGCCCAGCTTCGCCAAGGAGCTGTTCCTCGGCCGCTTCCGGCTCGACCTCATCCACCCCCACCCGATGCCCGACCCGGAGGCCGTGGACCGCGGCGAGGAATTCCTCACCAAGCTCCACGCCTTCTGCGAGACGGAGATCGACGGCGCCCGCATCGAGCGCGAAGCGAAGATCCCGGACGAGACGATCGACGGGCTCAAGGAGCTCGGCGCGCTCGGGATGAAGATCGATACGAAGTACGGCGGACTCGGCCTCACCCAGGTGTACTACAACAAGGCCCTGGCCCTGGTCGGCTCCGCCAACCCCGCCCTCGGCGCGCTGCTCTCCGCCCATCAGTCCATCGGCGTACCCCAGCCGCTGAAGATCTTCGGCACCCAGGAGCAGAAGGACACCTTCCTGCCCCGCTGCGCCCGTACGGACATCTCCGCGTTCCTGCTCACCGAGCCGGACGTCGGCTCGGACCCGGCCCGGCTCGCGACGGCCGCCGTGCCCGACGGGGACGCGTACATCCTCGACGGCGTCAAGCTCTGGACGACCAACGGCGTCGTCGCCGACCTCCTCGTCGTGATGGCCCGCGTGCCCAAGTCCGAGGGGCACAAGGGCGGCATCACCGCCTTCGTCGTCGAGGCCGCCGCCGAGGGCGTCACCGTCGAGCGGCGCAACGCCTTCATGGGGCTGCGCGGCATAGAGAACGGCGTGACCCGCTTCCACCGGGTCCGGGTCCCGGCCGCCCACCGCATCGGACCGGAGGGCGCCGGCCTGAAGATCGCGCTCACCACGCTCAACACCGGCCGCCTCTCGCTGCCCGCCATGTGCGTCGGCGCGGGCAAATGGGCCCTGAAGATCGCCCGCGAGTGGTCGGTGGCGCGCGAGCAGTGGGGCAAGCCGATCGCCGAGCACGAGGCCGTCGGCGCCAAGATCTCCTTCATCGCCGCCACCACCTTCGCCCTCGAAGCCGTCGTGGACCTCTCCTCGCAGATGGCCGACGAGAACCGCAACGACATCCGGATCGAGGCCGCCCTGGCCAAGCTGTACGGCTCCGAGATGGGCTGCCTGATCGCCGACGAACTCGTCCAGATCCGCGGCGGCCGCGGCTACGAGACCGCCGCCTCGCTCGCCGCCCGCGGCGAACGCGCCGTGCCCGCCGAACAGATCCTGCGCGACCTGCGCATCAACCGGATCTTCGAGGGCTCCACCGAGATCATGCACCTGCTCATCGCCCGCGAGGCCGTCGACGCCCACCTCTCGGTCGCCGGCGACCTCATCGACCCCGACACCTCGCTGACGGACAAGGGCCGGGCCGCCGCCAAGGCCGGCGCCTTCTACGCCCGCTGGCTGCCCAAACTCGTCGCCGGACCCGGGCAGCTCCCGAACTCCTACGCCGAGTTCGCCCCGCCCGGCCACCGCGACCTCAGCGGCCATCTGCGCTACACCGAGCGCGCGGCCCGCAGGCTCGCCCGTTCCACCTTCTACGCCATGTCCCGCTGGCAGGGCCGGATGGAGACCAAACAGGGCTTCCTCGGCCGCGTCGTCGACATCGGCGCCGAACTCTTCGCGATGAGCGCCGCGTGCGTACGGGCCGAGATGCTGCGCACCCAGGGCGACCACGGAGCCGAGGCGTACCAACTCGCCGACGCCTTCTGCCACCAGTCCCGGATCCGCGTCGACGAGCTCTTCGGCCGGCTGTGGACCAACACCGACGACCTCGACCGCAAGGTCGTCTCGGGGGTCATGTCCGGTACGTACGCATGGCTGGAGAGCGGTGTCATCGACCCGAGCGGCGACGGCCCCTGGATCGCCGACGCCACCCCGGGCCCGGCCAGGACCGACAACCTGCACCGGCCGATCCGCTGACGGTCCGGGCACCGGCACCGGCACCGGGACCAGTACCGGCACCAGTACCGGCACCGGCCGCGCGCCCGCGCACGGCCGGTGCCGGGGGGACGCGAGATCACCGTTCCGGGGGACGCGGTGCCACCCCCGGAACGGATGCGGCAACAATGGGGGGATGACGGACTCCCTCGCTGACCCGCATCTCCGATTCGCCCCGGCCGACGCCCTGTGTGAAAGCCCGAGCGGTCCCCGCTCCATCGTCATCCTCGGCTCGACCGGTTCGATCGGCACGCAGGCCATCGATGTCGTCCTCCGCAACCCCGACCGCTTCCGCGTGACCGCCCTGTCGGCCGCCGGCGGCCGGGTGGAGCTCCTCGCCGAGCAGGCGCACCGGCTCCGGGTGAGCGCCGTGGCCGTCGCCCAGGCGGACAAGGCGGCCGAGCTGCGCGAGGCGCTCGCCGCGCGGTACGGCGGCGAGCCGCTGCCCGAGATCCTGGCGGGGCCGGAAGCGGCCACCGAACTGGCCCGCACCGAGTGCCACTCCGTCCTCAACGGCATCACCGGCTCCATCGGCCTCGCGCCCACCCTGGCCGCCCTCGAAGCGGGCCGGATCCTCATTCTCGCCAACAAGGAGTCGCTGATCGCCGGCGGCCCGCTGGTCAAGGCCGCCGCCCGGCCCGGCCAGATCGTGCCCGTCGACTCCGAGCACTCCGCGCTCTTCCAGGCGCTGCTCGGCGGCGCGCCCCGCGAGGTCCGCAAGCTCGTCGTCACCGCCTCCGGCGGCCCCTTCCGCGGCCGCACGAAGGACCAGCTCACCGCCGTCACCCGGGAGCAGGCGCTCGCCCACCCCACCTGGGACATGGGCCCCGTCGTCACGATCAACTCCGCGACCCTCGTCAACAAGGGGCTGGAGGTCATCGAGGCGCATCTGCTGTTCGACGTCCCCTTCGACCGCATCGAGGTCGTGGTCCATCCGCAGTCCTACATCCACTCGATGGTGGAGTTCACGGACGGCTCGACGCTCGCCCAGGCCAGCCCGCCCGACATGCGGATGCCCATCGCGCTGGGCATGGGCTGGCCGGACCGGGTCCCCGACGCCGCGCCCGGGGTGGACTGGACCAAGGCCCACACCTGGGAGTTCCTCCCGCTCGACACCGAGGCGTTCCCCTCCGTCGGCCTGGCCTGCCACGTCGGCGCGCTGGGCGGCACCGCGCCCGCCGTCTTCAACGCGGCCAACGAGGAGTGCGTCGCCGCCTTCCTCGCCGGCCGGCTGCCGTTCACAGGGATTGTCGATACCGTCGCCGAAGTGGTTTCGGAACACGGAAATCCCATTTCGGGAACCCGCCTCTCGGTCGCGGACGTCCTGCAGGCTGAGACCTGGGCACGCTCCCGGGCCCGTGAACTGGCCGCCCGTACCGCTCGTACAGCGCACGCAACCTCGGAGGCTCGCGCATGACAACACTGATGACCATCCTGGGGATAGTCGTCTTCGTGGTGGGCCTGCTCTTCTCGATCGCGTGGCACGAGCTGGGCCACCTCTCGACCGCGAAGCTCTTCGGGATCCGGGTGCCGCAGTACATGGTGGGCTTCGGGCCCACGATCTTCTCGCGGAAGAAGGGCGACACCGAGTACGGGGTGAAGGCGATCCCGCTCGGCGGCTACATCCGCATGATCGGGATGTTCCCGCCCGGCGAGGACGGCAGGATCACGGCGCGCTCCACCTCCCCGTGGCGCGGCATGATCGAGGACGCCCGTTCGGCGGCCTTCGAGGAGCTGGAGCCGGGCGACGAGTCGCGGCTCTTCTACACGCGCAAGCCGTGGAAGCGCGTGATCGTGATGTTCGCCGGGCCGTTCATGAACCTGGTGCTGGCCGTCGCGATCTTCCTCGGCGTGATGATGACGTTCGGCATCAACACCCAGACCACCCAGGTCTCCTCGGTCTCCGAGTGCGTGGTGACGGCCAAGGCCAAGACCGACAAGTGCCCGGCCGGAGCCAAGCCGTCGCCGGCCAAGGCCGCCGGTCTCCAGCCGCAGGACAAGGTCGTCGCCTTCAACGGGCACAAGATCGACGACTGGGAGACGCTCCAGAACGACATCCGCAAGACCACCGGCACCGCGGCGATCACCGTCGAGCGCGACGGGCAGCGCAAGGAGCTGCACGCCGACCTCATCCCCAACCAGGTGCAGAAGTACGACGGCAAGGGCAAGCCCGTCATCGGCCAGTACGTCACGGCCGGCTTCCTCGGCTTCAGCCCCGCGCCGGGCATCGTCCAGCAGTCCTTCGGACAGTCCGCGGACCGGATGGGCGACATGGTCGCCTCCGGCGTCGAATCGCTGATCAACCTGCCCGGGAAGATCCCGGACCTGTGGGACGCGGCCTTCGACGGCGGTCAGCGCAAGGCCGACTCCCCGATGGGCGTCGTGGGCGCCGCCCGCGTCGGCGGCGAGGTCTTCAACCTCAACATTCCGCCGTCCCAGCAGATCGCGACGATGCTCTTCCTGGTCGCCGGGTTCAACCTGTCGCTCTTCCTCTTCAACATGCTCCCGCTGCTCCCGCTGGACGGCGGGCACATCGCGGGCGCGCTGTGGGAGTCCGTGCGCCGCGCCTTCGCCCGGGTCTTCCGCCGCCCCGACCCGGGCCCCTTCGACGTCGCGAAGCTGATGCCGGTCGCCTACGTGGTCGCGGGCGTCTTCATCTGCTTCACGCTGCTGGTCCTCGTCGCCGACGTCGTCAACCCGGTGCGGCTCACCTAGCGCGTCGACCGTACGGCCGCACCGATCGAAAGTGCGGCGAAAGACCCGATTGCGGCGGCCGGACGCGCTATGTGTCCGGCCGTCTACGTTTGGGTGGACAACGTTCGAGTGGACAACGGGGAGGGATGTGCTTCCCACTGATCCCGTGCCGTAATCTCGAACACCGGAGCCCGCCGAACTCGGGTCCTTGATCCACACCATGGGGTTGCTCGCAAGATGACTGCGATTTCACTTGGAATGCCGTCCGTACCGATCAAGCTCGCCGACCGCCGGGTCAGCCGCAAGATCCAGGTCGGGTCCGTGGCCGTCGGAGGCGACGCGCCGGTCTCGGTGCAGTCGATGACGACGACGGTGACGGCGGATGTCGGTGCGACGTTGCAGCAGATCGCCGAGTTGACGGCGTCGGGCTGTCAGATTGTGCGGGTGGCGTGTCCGTCGCAGGATGATGCGGATGCGTTGCCGGTGATCGCGCGGAAGTCGAATATTCCGGTGATCGCGGATATTCACTTCCAGCCGAAGTATGTGTTCGCGGCGATCGACGCGGGCTGTGCGGCGGTGCGGGTGAATCCGGGGAACATCCGGCAGTTCGACGACAAGGTGAAGGAGATCGCGCGGGCGGCTTCTGATGCGGGGACGCCGATTCGGATCGGGGTGAACGCGGGGTCGTTGGACAGGCGGCTGCTGCAGAAGTACGGGCGGGCGACGCCGGAGGCGTTGGTGGAGTCGGCGCTGTGGGAGTGCTCGCTGTTCGAGGAGCATGGTTTCCGGGATATCAAGATCTCGGTGAAGCACAACGATCCGGTGGTGATGGTCAACGCGTACCGGTTGCTGGCGGCGCGGTGTGACTATCCGCTGCATCTGGGTGTGACGGAGGCGGGGCCGGCGTTCCAGGGGACGATCAAGTCGGCGGTGGCGTTCGGTGCGCTGTTGAGTGAGGGGATCGGGGACACGATCCGGGTGTCGTTGTCGGCGCCGCCGGTGGAGGAGATCAAGGTCGGTAATCAGATCCTGGAGTCCTTGGGGCTGCGTGAGCGGGGTCTGGAGATCGTGTCGTGTCCGTCGTGCGGCCGGGCGCAGGTGGATGTCTACAAGCTCGCCGAGGAGGTCACGGCGGGGTTGGAGGGCATGGAGGTGCCGTTGCGGGTGGCGGTGATGGGCTGTGTCGTCAATGGTCCGGGTGAGGCGCGTGAGGCGGATCTGGGGGTGGCCTCCGGCAACGGCAAGGGGCAGATCTTCGTGAAGGGCGAGGTCATCAAGACCGTCCCCGAATCGAAGATCGTCGAGACCCTCATCGACGAGGCGATGAAGATCGCCGAGCAGATGGAGAAGGACGGCGTCATGTCCGGCGAGCCCGCGGTCAGCGTCGGCTGAGACCGCTGGGGCCCGCACCGGGGCCCTGCGGCCGCTTCCGGCCGCGTGGCCCGGCAGCCCGCTCTGCACGCCGGTACGGGCCGCACCGTACGTCCCAGGACCGGCCACACGGCCGTACGGGCGCCCGTACGGCCTCCCATGCCCCACGTGCCCCGCGCCCGCCGCGCGGGGCACTGTCGCGTCCGGCCGCGCGCTCGATGCCGCGCCGGACGCGCGAGGTACAGTGCCAAGACCTGATCCCCCATGGCCCGCGGCCCGAACCGGTGAGGCAAACCGACACGTGTTGACGACGACCACCACCAGGGTCCTGGAGCCCGCAGAGCTCGACGCGGCGCTCGCCGTACTGGACCGCGACCCGGTCGCCAACGCCTTCGTCGCCGCACGCGTCCAGGTCGCCGGGCTCGACCCCTGGCGGCTGGGCGGCGAGATGTGGGGCTGGTACATGGACGGCAGGCTGGAGTCCCTGTGCTACGCGGGCGCCAACCTGGTGCCCATCTGCGCCGGCCCCGCCGCCGTACGGGCCTTCGCCGACCGCGCCCGCCGCAGCGGCCGCCGCTGCTCCTCCATCGTGGGCCCCACCGAGGCCGCCGCGGAGCTGTGGTCCCTGCTGGAGCCCAGCTGGGGACCGGCCCGGGAGGTCCGCGCCCACCAGCCGCTCATGGCCGCCGAGGCCATGCCGCCGGACGTCGCCCCCGACCCGCTCGTCCGCCGCGTCCGCAAGGACGAGATGGACGTGATCATGCCGGCCTGCGTGTCGATGTTCACCGAGGAGGTCGGCATCTCCCCGCTGGCGGGCGACGGCGGACTCCTCTACCAGGCGCGCGTCGCCGAACTGGTCAGCGCCGGCCGGTCCTTCGCCCGCGTCGAGGACGGCCGTGTCGTCTTCAAGGCCGAGATCGGCGCGGCCACCCCGCGCGCCTGCCAGATCCAGGGCGTCTGGGTCGCCCCCGAATTCCGCGGCCGCGGCCTGTCCAAGGGCGGCATGGCGGCCGTACTGCGCTACGCCCTGCGCGACGTCTCCCCGGTGGTCAGCCTCTACGTCAACGACTTCAACACCGCGGCCCGCGCCACGTACCGCAGCGTCGGCTTCAGGGAAGTCGGCGCGTTCATGAGCGTGCTGTTCTGAGCCGCCGGCCATGACCGGCCCCGACCGGCCGACGACCGACGGGATCGCCGGGGACGACGGGGCTGCGGGGCGGGACGCGCACGGCGCCGCACCGGTAGCCTCCCCGCATGGATGACATCGTGGTCGGTCCACTCGACCTCGCCGCGCGCGTGGACGACGCGCTCGCCGTGCAGGCGCTCGCCTTCGGGCTCACCGACGACGAGATCGGCGTACGCCGCCAGATCGTGCTGCGGCACCTGCTGAACCCCGGGGCCCGCGCGCTCGGCGCGACCACGGAGAACGGGCGGCTCGTCGGCTTCGTCTACGGCATGCCCAACGACCGCCACCACTGGTGGGCGACGGTCGTCGAACCGTATCTGCGCGGGGAGGGCAACGACGCCTGGCTGGACGACGCCTTCGTCATCACCGAGCTGCACGTACTCCCCTCCTACCAGAAGCGGCGGATCGGCCGGACGCTGATCACCACCATCACGGACAGCGCCGACGAACCGCGCTCGATCCTCTCCGCCATCGACACCGAGAGCCCGGCCCGCGCCCTCTACCGCAAGCTCGGCTACCGCGACCTGGCGCGGCCGGTGCACTTCCCGTCCGCGCCCAGCGCCTACGCGGTGATGGGCGCGCTGCTGCCGCTGCCGAGGTGAACGGCGGTCCGGACAGGGGGCCGGGGGGAACCCATTTCCCGGCTGTCGGTGGCGGCGGCTAATCTCCTGGGAATCCCACTTCGCACGCAGGAGATCACCATGGCCCACGTCCAGCGCATGTCCACGATGATGCTGAA
Organism: Streptomyces sp. NPDC044033; assembly: GCF_056434425.1. Lineage (NCBI taxonomy): Bacteria > Bacillati > Actinomycetota > Actinomycetes > Kitasatosporales > Streptomycetaceae > Streptomyces > Streptomyces sp. NPDC044033. Next base: position 239,310 of record NZ_JBWKFF010000010.1, read on the forward strand.
GACATTGCGCGACGACCCGGCCGACGCGGAGACCGCCAGCCACAAGCTGCTGGTCCGCGCCGGTTACGTCCGCCGCACCTCCGCGGGGATCTGGACCTGGCTGCCGCTCGGCAAGAAGGTGCTGGAGAACGTCTCGCGGGTGGTGCGCGAGGAGATGGACGCCATCGGCGGCCAGGAGGTGCTGCTGCCCGCACTGCTGCCCAAGGAGCCGTACGAGACGAGCGGCCGCTACGAGGAGTACGGCGACCTGCTCTTCCGCCTCCAGGACCGCAAGGGCGCCGAATACCTGCTCGGCCCCACCCATGAGGAGATCTTCACCCTCACGGTCAAGGACCAGTGCACGTCCTACAAGGACCTGCCCGTGATCCTCTACCAGATCCAGACGAAGTACCGCGACGAGGCGCGCCCCCGCTCCGGCGTGCTGCGCGGGCGCGAGTTCCAGATGAAGGACTCCTACTCGTTCGACACGACGGACGAGGGGCTGGCCGAGGCGTACCGCCTGCACCGCGAGGCGTACACCCGCATCTTCGCCCGGATCGGCCTCGACTACCGCATCGTCTCCGCCGTCTCCGGCGCGATGGGCGGCTCGGCGTCCGAGGAGTTCCTGGCCCCCGCCGCGGCCGGCGAGGACACCTTCGCGGACTGCCCCGCCTGCGACTACTCCGCCAACACGGAGGCGGTCACCGCGGTCGTACCGCCCGTGGACGAGACCGAGCACGGCCCGGTCGAGGAGCTGGACACCCCCGAGACCCCGACCATCGAGACCCTCGCCGAGCACCTCGGCGTGCCGGCCTCGGCGACTCTCAAGAACCTCCTCGTCAAGGTCGACGGCGAGATCACGGCCGTCGGCGTGCCCGGCGACCGGGAGGTGGACCTCGGCAAGCTGGGCGAGCACCTCGCACCCGCCGTCGTGGAGCTGGTGACGGCCGAGGACTTCGTCGGCCGCCCCGACCTCGTGCGCGGCTACGTCGGCCCGCAGGGGCTGGCCGGCAAGGCGTTCCGCTACCTCGCCGACCCTCGCGTGGCGCCCGGCACCGCCTGGATCACCGGCGCCAACAAGGCGGACGCGCACGCCCGCAATGTGGTGTGCGGCCGGGACTTCGAGGTGGACGAGTACCTCGACGCGGTCGTCGTCGAGGAGGGCGACCCGTGCCCCCGGTGCGGCGCGGGCCTCAAGCTCGACCGGGCGATCGAGATCGGCCACATCTTCCAGCTCGGCCGCAAGTACGCCGAGACCTTCGGGCTCGACGTGCTCGGGCAGCAGGGCAAGCCGGTCCGCGTCACCATGGGCTCGTACGGCATCGGCGTCTCCCGCGCCGTCGCCGCGCTCGCCGAGCAGACCCACGACGGCTCCGGGCTCTGCTGGCCGCGCGAGATCGCCCCGGCCGACGTGCACATCGTCGCGGCGGGCAAGGCCCAGCAGACGGAGCTGGCGCTCGACATCGCGGAGCGGCTGAACGCGGCCGGGACGCGCGTCCTGGTCGACGACCGGGCGGGGGTCTCGCCGGGCGTGAAGTTCACCGACGCCGAGCTGATCGGCGTCCCGACGATAGTGGTCGTCGGGCGTCGGGCGGCCGAGGGCATCGTGGAGCTCAAGGACCGGCGGACGGGGGAGCGGGAGGAGCTTTCGGTGGCGGAGGCCATTGCCCGTGTGACGGGCTGACGGTGTTGTGGCGGGTGCGGGCTGGGGCTGGGGTTCGGTGCCCTGCCCTGGTTCGCCTTGCCCGGGCCCGGGTCCTCAATCGCCGGACGGGCTGAATTCGGGGCTCTGCCCCGGAGCCCCGGTCCTCAATCGCCGGACGGGCTTGAGGGCGGCCGGTGGTCGTCGGGTGCGGGGTGAGGGGGGCGGCCGGTGGTCTTCGGGTGTGGGCTCCGCCCGGGCCCCCGGGCCTGAATCGCCGGACGGGCTTGGGGGCTGCCCGGGGTGTTCGGGTTACAGGAGGCCGGCGAATTCCAGGAGGAGTTCGCCCTGCCGGCGGTGGCCCGAGGACAGTCTTCGCAGGGCCGCTTCTGTGGTGCGGAAGTGGGACCAGCCGCGGACGCGGTCGCGGTCGACGTCCAGGGAGTCGGCCAGCTTGGAGATGCGGCGGCGGACGGCGGAGGCGGCGCCGGAGGAGGCCAGGAGGGTGTCCGAGCGGTCCCGTACGAGCCGGGCCAGGTCGTACGCGCGCTCGCCCACCAGCGGCTTCGGGTCGATCGCCAGCCACGGGACGCGGTCGCCCGCCAGCACGTTCCCCTGGTGGTAGTCGCCGTGCAGCAGCGCGTCGGCGGGCGCGTCCACGACCAGCGTGTCGCGCAGTTCCAGCGCCTCGTCGATGACGGCCTCGGCCTCCGCGGCCCAGGGTTCCGCGCGGTGCTCGCGCACCGCGTCGGCCAGCGCGGCCGTACGGTCGGCGACGGAGACGAAGCGGTGCCCCTCCTCCGGGTTCACCCACAGCCGCTGCAACGTCGCGGCGGCCTCCAGCATGGCCTTCGGGTCCGGCAGCGAACGCAGGCTGACGTCCCCGTGCAGCCGCTCCAGGAGCAGCGCGCCGCCCTCCGGATCGGCGCGCAGCAGCCGCGCCGCGCCCCAGCCGTTCCACTGGGTGAGCGCCGCGTGCTCCAGGGCGGTCTCCCCGTCGACCAGGCCGAGCTTGAGCGCGGCCGGCGTGGCGTCGGACTGCCGCACCAGTACGACCATGCTGGCCCGGCCGCCGGGCCGCTGGACCCGCTCGGGCGTCAGCTCCCAGCGTTCCAGGTAGTGCCGGGCCCGGCCGGGCAGGGCGGCGAGCCAGTCCCGCGCCGCGTCGCCGGACGGGCCCTGGCGGGCGCTCAGGGTGCGTACCAGCCGCTCCGGCGGTTGGAAGCGGTCGTTCGCGTCGGTCATCCCTGGGCTGTCCCTTTCAGACGGGTCGGTCGCGACAATGGCCGGTCGCGGTGCGGTCGGGCGGGGGCGGGCTCACATGGCGTCGGCGCTGCCACTCGCGGCCCCCGGTGCCTCCGGTGTCCCGGCCGGGTCGGCCCGCTCGGCGAGCCCTGGGAAGGCTACGCTCCCGCCCCGCCACCGCACCGCACGCACCGTCGCCTCGCGCATCGCGTCGGCGGCCGTACGGCGCAGTCCGCCGGTGGCGGCCCGTACGAGGTCGGCGTAGACCCCCGTCACCCGCTTCTCCAGCTCGGCCGCGAGCCGCACCGCGGCCTGCGCGTCGGGGACCGGGAAGGGCAGCGCGTACGCGGCGGCCGCCGGCTCGGGCGTGCCGCCGAGGTCGCGTACGGTGCGCCGCATCGCGTCCCGCCGGGCGCGGTGCGCGTCGTACCCCTGACGTGCGTCGGCGACTCGCGCGCTGTCCACGCGCCCGCCGACGACGCCGTAGCCGTACACGGCGGCGTGTTCGGCGGCGAGGGCGGCCTGGGCCGCGGAGAGGGCCTCGCCGCCGGGGCCGCCGGGCCCTCCGGAGCCACTGGAGCCGCCGCTCGGGCGCGGCGTCGCGTCGGCCATGTCAGCTGCCCTCCGTGAGGAGATAGACGTGCGCCGCGCCCGCGGCGGCTACGGAGGCGAGGAGGCGGGCCAGTTCCGGGGGTGCGTCCGCGAGGGCCGCCAGCCGGGCGTCGGCGGTGCGGCGCTCGGCGTCGGCGAGCGCGCCGAGAGCCTCCTTCTCGTCCTTGGGCACGTCCGTACGGGCCGTCGGCGAATTCGAGGGACTTGACGGACTCGATGAAGTGGAGGAGGCGGGCGCGGATGGCGCGGACGATGCCGACGCGCGGTTCTCGCGCGCCCCGAACGCCCTGGCGTGGAGCGCGACTTCGGCGCGCAGCGGCGTCAGCCGTCCCGCGAGACCGGTGTGTGCGGCCAGCGTCGCCTCGTAGCGGTCCAGCAGCGCGGCGGAGTCCCGGGCGGCGCGGGCCCGCAGCCGTTCGCCGGCGGCGGCGCGCTTGTCGCCGTCGGTCTCCCGGCGCTCGGAGCAGCCGGCGAGCAGCGCCGCCGCCCCGAGGGCCGCGGCCCCGGTCAGCACGGTGCGTCTGTGCGGGTCGGCCGGGCCCCGCCTCATCGTCGTGAGCGGCACGTTCCTCTTTCCGCCTGGTTCGGGAATGATCACCGCACGTGAGAGTACCGGCGCGGTGGCGGGGGCCCCGGGAGCGGCCACCGAATCGTCAGTCGGCTGCCGGAACAGCTAGGCTTTGACCTGACACGCGACTTTCCCACAACAGCACACGCGGCCGAGGAGTCACCCGGATGAGCACCACCCAGAGCGAGAGGCTGCGCGAATTGCTGGCACCTCTCGTCAGCGCGCGAGAGCTGGATCTGGAAGAGGTCGAGGTGACGCCGGCCGGGAAGCGGCGCGTTCTCCGTATTGTGGTGGATTCCGACGAGGGCGTGCTGCTGGACACGTGTGCGGAGTTGAGCCGGGCGGCCTCCGAGCTGCTCGACGAGGCGGACGCGATGGGCGGGGCCCCGTACTCCCTGGAAGTCACCTCGCCCGGCGCCGACCGGCCGCTGACCGAGCTGCGCCACTACCGGCGCGCCGTCGGCCGCCTCGTCAAGGCGCAGCTGACCGGGGGCGGCGAACTGATCGCGCGCATCATCTCCGTCGATGACGAGGGTCTCGACGTGGAGGTCCCGGGCGTGAAGGGCCGCAAGCCCACCGCCCGCCGCCTGGAGTTCTCCGAGATCGCCAAGGCCCGGGTCGAGATCGAGTTCAACCGCAAGAACAGCAAGACCAACGACAGCGACAACAGCGACGCCAACGACACGGACGACGCGAACGACACCGTCGACGCGGGCGACGACGACGCGAACGACGAGAGCCAAGAGGAGGCGTAGCCGTGGACATCGACATGAGTGCCCTGCGGGGTCTGGTGCGGGAGAAGGAGATCTCGTTCGACCTGCTGGTCGGGGCGATCGAGTCGGCCCTCCTCATCGCGTACCACCGCACCGAGGGAAGCCGCCGCCGGGCGCGGGTGGAGCTGGACCGCAGCACCGGCCATGTGACGGTGTGGGCGAAGGAGAGCGCCGAGGACCTCACGGACCTGGAGGAGGGGCAGGAGCCCCAGGAGTTCGACGACACCCCCTCCGGCTTCGGCCGGATCGCGGCGTCGACCGCGAAGCAGGTCATCCTCCAGCGGCTGCGCGACGCCGAGGAAGAGATCACGTTCGGCGAGTACGCGGGGCGCGAGGGCGATGTCGTCGCGGGCGTCGTGCAGCAGGGCAGGGACCCGAAGAACGTGCTGGTCGACATCGGCCGGCTGGAGGCCATCCTGCCGGTGCAGGAGCAGGTGCCGGGCGAGGAGTACAAGCACGGCACGCGGCTGCGCACCTACGTCGTACGGGTGGTCAAGGGCGTGCGCGGCCCGTCCGTGACGCTGTCGCGCACCCACCCCAACCTGGTGCGCAAGCTCTTCGCCATGGAGGTCCCGGAGATCGCGGACGGCTCCGTGGAGATCGCGGCCATCGCCCGCGAGGCCGGCCACCGCACGAAGATCGCCGTCCGGTCCACCCGGTCGGGGCTCAACGCCAAGGGCGCCTGCATCGGCCCGATGGGCGGCCGGGTGCGGGCCGTCATGGCCGAACTGCACGGCGAGAAGATCGACATCGTGGACTGGTCGGACGACCCGGCCGAGCTGGTGGCGCACGCGCTGTCCCCGGCCCGGGTCTCCAAGGTCGAGGTCGTGGACCTGGGCGCGCGCTCCGCGCGGGTCACGGTCCCCGACTACCAGCTCTCGCTCGCCATCGGCAAGGAGGGGCAGAACGCCCGCCTCGCCGCCCGCCTCACCGGATGGCGCATCGACATCCGGCCGGACACGGAGCAGCCCGGCGACCGGGACCGTGACCGCGATCAGGACCGGGACCGCGACCGTGACCGTGATCACGACCGGGACTGAGAACGGGCCTGAGCGGCCGGGGCCGGGAACGGCCCCGAACGAATAAGTGCGCGATCAGTAACCCGAAGGGGTTATGTCGTCGCGGGGAGGTAGACTTAAGCAGTGTCTGGTCGGACGCACGCCCGAGCACGCCCAGAGCGAACCTGTGTGGGTTGCCGGGAGCGAACGGCCAAGAGCGAACTGCTGCGCATCGTGGCGGTCGAGGGGGCTTGCACCCCCGATCCTCGCGGTACGCTGCCCGGCCGGGGTGCCTATCTGCACCCCACAGTGGTCTGTTACGACCTGGCGGTCCGCCGCCGGGCGTTTCCCCGGGCCCTCCGCTATCAAGGGGGCCAGGGACCGCTCGACACCGCGCGAGTGCGTGACGCTGTCGAGCAGGCAACACCGTAAGAAGAGAACGGCACGGGAAAGCCGTGCGGTCAGGTACCTCGCGAGTCGGAAGTAGGTCGAGATTGCGATGAGCACTCGATGAGTACGCGATGAGTACGCCCATGAAGTAGCGACGGTCCGGCGTGAACCCGGACCTAAAAGGAGCGAAGTGGCTAAGGTCCGGGTATATGAACTCGCCAAGGAGTTCGGAGTAGAGAGCAAGGTCGTCATGGCCAAGCTCCAAGAACTCGGTGAATTCGTACGTTCGGCGTCCTCGACGATCGAGGCGCCGGTTGTTCGCAAGTTGACTGACGCACTGCAGGGGCCCGGCGGCAACGCCGGCAAGTCCGCTGCCAAGCCCGGGGCGCCCCGCAAGGCGTCCCCCGCCAAGCCCGCCGCGCCCACCCCGGGCCCGTCGGCACGTCCCGCTGACCCGGCGCCCGAGCCGGCCGCGGAGACCCCCGCCAAGCCCGCCGCGACCCAGGGCACCGGCTCCGCGCCGACGCCCGGCCCGCGTCCGGGTCCGAAGCCGGCACCGGCCAAGCCCGCGCCGGTCACCCCGGTGCCCGCCGCGGAGTTCTCCGCGCCGGCCCCGGCCCAGCCCGAGCGGCCTGCCCAGGTCGAGCAGCCGGCTCAGGTCGAGCAGCCGGCCCAGCAGGAGCGCCCCGCTCAGCAGGAGCGCCCCACCTCGTCCGCCCCGCGCCCCGGCGCCACCCCCGGCCCGCGCCCCGCGCGTCCGGCCCCCGGTGGTCAGCAGGGCGGCGGCCAGCGCGACGGCGGCCAGCAGCGCGACGGCGGCCGTCCCGAGCGGAGCCCCCGCCCCGGCGGCCAGAACCAGGGCGGCCCGCGCCCCGGCGGCGCCCGTCCGTCCGGACCGCGTCCGGGCAACAACCCCTTCACGTCCGGTGGTTCCACCGGCATGGCCCGTCCGCAGGCCCCCCGTCCCGGCGGCGCTCCGCGCCCCGGTGGTCAGGGTGGCCCCGGCGGCGCCCCGCGTCCGCAGGGCGGCCCCGGTGGCGCTCCGCGTCCCCAGGGCGGTCAGGGCGGCGCCCGTCCGACTCCGGGCGGCATGCCCCGTCCGCAGGGCGGCGCGCGTCCCGGCCCCGGTTCCGGCGCTCCCGCCGGTAACCGCCCGAACCCTGGCATGATGCCGCAGCGTCCGGCTGCCGGTCCCCGTCCTGGTGGCGGTCCCGGTGGCGGTCGTGGTCCCGGCGCCGGCGGTGCCGGTCGTCCGGGTGGCGGCGGCGGTGCCGGTCGTCCCGGTGGCGGCGGCGGTTTCGCCGGTCGTCCGGGTGGCGGCGGCGGTGCCGGTCGTCCCGGTGGCGGCGGCGGTTTCGCCGGTCGTCCCGGTGGCGGCGGTCCCGGCGGCGGCTTCGGCGGCCGTCCCGGCTTCGGTGGTCGTCCGGGTGGTCCCGGCGCCCGTGGCGGAACGCAGGGCGCCTTCGGCCGCCCCGGCGGTCCGGCGCGTCGCGGCCGTAAGTCGAAGCGGCAGAGGCGCCAGGAGTACGAGGCCATGCAGGCCCCGTCGGTCGGCGGCGTGATGCTGCCGCGCGGCAACGGACAGACCGTCCGCCTGTCGCGTGGTGCCTCCCTCACCGACTTCGCGGAGAAGATCAACGCCAACCCGGCGTCGCTCGTCGCCGTGATGCTCAACCTCGGCGAGATGGTCACCGCGACCCAGTCGGTCACCGACGAGACGCTCCAGCTGCTCGCCGACGAGATGAACTACGTCCTTGAGGTCGTCAGCCCGGAGGAAGAGGACCGCGAGCTCCTGGAGTCCTTCTCCATCGAGTTCGGCGAGAACGAGGGCGGCGAGGAGATGCTCGTCTCCCGCCCGCCGGTCGTGACCGTCATGGGCCACGTCGACCACGGCAAGACCCGACTGCTGGACGCGATCCGCAAGACGAACGTCGTCGCGGGCGAGGCCGGCGGCATCACGCAGCACATCGGTGCGTACCAGGTCGCCACCCAGGTCAACGGCGAGGACCGCGCGATCACCTTCATCGACACCCCGGGCCACGAGGCGTTCACCGCCATGCGTGCCCGCGGTGCGAAGTCGACCGACATCGCGATCCTCGTGGTGGCGGCCAACGACGGTGTGATGCCCCAGACGATCGAGGCGCTGAACCACGCCAAGGCGGCCGACGTGCCGATCGTGGTCGCGGTCAACAAGATCGACGTCGAGGGCGCCGACCCGACCAAGGTGCGCGGTCAGCTCACCGAGTTCGGTCTGGTGGCCGAGGAGTACGGCGGCGACACGATGTTCGTCGACATCTCCGCTCGCAAGGGCGAGAACATCGACAGCCTCCTGGAGGCCGTCGTGCTCACCGCCGACGCCTCGCTCGACCTGCGCGCCAACGCGGAGCAGGCGGCGCAGGGCATCGCGATCGAGGCCCACCTCGACCGCGGCCGCGGCGCCGTGGCCACCGTGCTGGTCCAGCGCGGCACGCTGCGGGTCGGCGAGACGATGGTCGCGGGCGATGCCTACGGCCGCGTCCGGGCGATGCTCGACGACAAGGGCAACAACGTCGAGGAAGCGGGTCCCTCGACCCCCGTCCTGGTCCTGGGTCTCACCAACGTCCCCGGCGCCGGCGACAACTTCCTCGTCGTCGACGAGGACCGTACGGCCCGGCAGATCGCCGAGAAGCGCGCTGCGCGTGAGCGCAACGCCGCCTTCGCCAAGCGCACCCGCCGGGTGTCCCTTGAGGACCTCGACAAGGTGCTCAAGGCCGGCGAGATCCAGCAGCTCAACCTCATCATCAAGGGCGACGCGTCCGGTTCGGTCGAGGCCCTGGAGTCCTCGCTGCTCCAGCTCGATGTGGGCGAGGAGGTCGACATCCGCGTGCTGCACCGCGGCGTGGGTGCGGTCACCGAGTCCGACATCAACCTGGCGTCCGGCTCCGACGCGATCGTCATCGGCTTCAACGTCCGCGCCGAGGGCCGTGCCACTCAGATGGCCGAGCGCGAGGGCGTCGACGTCCGGTACTACTCGGTCATCTACCAGGCGATCGAGGAGATCGAGGCAGCCCTCAAGGGCATGCTCAAGCCGGAGTACGAAGAGGTCGAGCTGGGCACGGCGGAGATCCGCGAGGTCTTCCGCTCGTCCAAGCTGGGCAACATCGCCGGTGTCCTCATCCGCTCCGGCGAGGTCAAGCGCAACACCAAGGCGCGCCTCGTCCGCGACGGGAAGGTCGTCGCGGAGGACCTCAACATCCAGGGTCTGCGCCGCTTCAAGGACGACGTCACCGAGATTCGGGAAGGGTTCGAGGGCGGTATCAACCTCGGCAACTTCAACGACATCAAGATCGACGACGTCATCGCGACGTACGAGATGCGCGAGAAGCCCCGCGGCTGATCGCTGATCGCAAAGTTGCGACCCGGGGCCGGTCGGCGGAGCGTTATTCCGTCGATCGGCCCCGGCCGTTGCGTGTACGGTTCGAAGAGCTTGTACACCAATGCCTCAGGCCCGCCGGGTGGGCTTCACCCGTACCGCATGTATGTGGGGACACTCTCGTTCGACCTCCTCCTGGGCGACGTACGGTCGCTGAAGGAGAAACGCTCCATCGTGCGTCCGATCCTCGCCGAGCTGCGCCGCACGTACGCGGTCAGCGTGGCGGAGGTCGGTGACCAGGATCTTTACCGCAGAGCCGAGATCGGCCTCGCGGTGGTCTCCGGGGACACCGGACATCTCGTGGATGTGCTGGACCGCTGCGAACGCTGGGCCGCCGCCCGTCCCGAGGTGGAGCTGCTGTCCGTGCGACGGCGGATCCACGGCGACGGCGACGGTGACGACTGATGAATGAACCGAAGAAGAAAGAAGTAGGCGCATGACCGACAACGCGCGGGCGCGCAAACTGGCCGACCGCATCCGGGAGATCGTCGCGGAGACCCTGCAGCGCCGGATCAAGGACCCGCGGCTCGGCTATGTGACCATCACGGACACCCGGGTCACGGGCGACCTGCGGGAGGCGACCGTGTTCTACACGGTCTACGGCGACGACGAGGAGCGCGCGGCCTCCGCGGCCGCGCTGGAGAGCGCCAAGGGCGTGCTGCGCTCCACGGTCGGCAGGGAGACCGGGGTGCGCTTCACCCCGACCCTGACGTTCGTCCCCGACGCGCTGCCCGACAACGCCCGCACCATCGAGGACCTGCTCGCCAAGGCCAAGGCCAAGGACGCGGAGGTCCGCGAGGTGTCCTCCGGCAAGACGTACGCCGGCGACGCCGACCCTTACCGCAAGCCGGGTGAGGAAGGCGCCGAGGGCGACGGGGAGGCCGACGGCGACGACGGCGAGAAGGGCAAGGGGACCGCCGCCGAATGAAGCACGCAGCATCCACCTGTCCGGACGGCCTGGTCATCGTCGACAAGCCGGCCGGCTTCACCTCGCACGACGTCGTGGCCAAGATGCGCGGCATAGCCCGGACCCGCAAGGTCGGGCACGCGGGCACGCTCGACCCGATGGCGACGGGCGTGCTCGTGCTCGGCGTCGAGCGGGCCACGAAACTGCTCGGCCATCTGGCGCTGACCGAGAAGGAGTACGTCGGCACGGTCCGGCTCGGCCAGACGACGGTGACGGACGACGCGGAGGGCGAGCTCACCGCGTCCGCCGACGCCTCCGGCATCGCCCGCGAGGCCATCGACGCCGGGGTCGCCGAGCTCAGCGGCGACATCATGCAGGTGCCGTCGAAGGTCAGCGCCATCAAGATCGACGGCAAGCGGTCGTACGCGCGGGCGCGGGCGGGCGAGGAGTTCGAGATCCCGGCGAGGCCCGTGACGGTCTCCTCCTTCGCCGTGCACGCGGTGCACGACGGGGTCGCGGACGACGGCACGCCCGTGAAGGACCTGCTGGTCTCCGTGGTCTGCTCGTCCGGTACGTACATCCGCGCGCTCGCCCGCGACCTGGGCGCGGGCCTGGGCGTCGGCGGCCACCTCACGGCGCTGCGGCGCACCCGCGTCGGCCCGTACGGGCTGGACGCGGCCCGCACGCTGGAACAGCTCCAGGAGGAGCTGACGGTCATGCCCGTCGCCGAGGCGGCCGCGGCGGCGTTCGCCCGCTGGGATGTGGACGAGGAGCAGGCCCGGCTGCTGGCCAACGGCGTGCGGCTGCGGATGCCCGCGGCGGACGGGCCCGGCCCGGTCGCCGTCTTCGGGCCCGACGGACGGTTCCTCGTGCTCGTCGAGAACCAGGGCGGCAAGGCCAAGAGCCTGGCTGTCTTCACCTGACGCGAGCCGCTCGGCGCGCGCACCGCTACGGCGGATACGGGCCCTCTCCGAGGACGGGCACGGGCCCTCTCCGAGGACGGGTACGGGCTCTCTTCGAGGGACGGATCACGGGTTCTTGTCGGGGAACGGATGCGGACCCTCTTCGGGACGGATCACGGGTCCTCATCAGCGAGAGGACGCGGACCGGGGCGGACACGGGCCCGTCGTGGGGCGGGAGACGCGGTTCGCCCGCTTCCCGCCCCACGATCCCCCTCACCGGTCCTCTATCCAGTCCAGGGCCCGCATTCACCCCATCGAGCAGGCGCTCGGAGTGAACCACGGGGGTGCGAGGGGGCGCGTTCGCGGTGCGAGGTGTTTCCGGTGATCACTCGCCGCATACCGTCTGAGTACGGGGCGGCGGGGCGCGGGGAGGCACGGCGGATGGCGTGGCGGCGTACCGATCCGAATGAGGCGCTGGTGCGCATCCGGGATCTGGCCGGACGGCCGCGCGGCACCGGCTTCCTCCTGGACGACCATGGCACCCTGATCACGAGCCATGAGGCGGTCGACGGCCTCGCGCGGGTCGTGCTGCACGCCTCCGGCGAACAGACCTGCCTGGTCGGCGCCGACGCCGTCGTCGCCCTCCCGGAGGCCGACCTCGCGCTCGTACGGACCGAAGGGCTGAGCGCACCGCCGCTCGCCGTCTCCGCGTCCACCGCGATCGAGCCGGGCGCGGGCGTGCGGCTGCGGACGCGGCGCTGGCTCGACGCCCGGGTGGTCGGCGGCGCGGCCGTCACCTACACCGCCACCGACCGCTTCCACCTGCTCGGCTCGGCGCTGGAGCTGGCCGTGGGGGACCGGGAGGCGGTGCGGCTCGGCGAGCGGGCCGCGGGCGGGCCCGTCCTCGACGCGCGGACCGGAGCGGTCGTCGCCGTCCTCGGTACCGCCCTGCACACCGCCCGCCGGGCGGGCGGCTTCGCGATCCCCCTGCGCGCCACCGCCGAAGCGGACCCCGGAGGCCCGCTCGCCGCGGTGCTGGCGCGCAACGGCGCGACCGTGCCCGCGTACGGGCCGGACCTCAACCTCGCCGGCGCACTCCAGCTCACCGCCCTCTCCCTCGGCACGGCGGACGGCCCGCGCCCTTGGGGCGAACCGGCCGAACGCCCGGACACCGCCGAGGAGTTCACCGCCTTCCTCTCCGGCGGCGCCCCGGTGCTCGGCTTCGTCGGGGACCCCGGCACGGGCCGTACGACCGAGCTGGCCGCCCTCGCGGCGCGCCGGGCCCGAGGCGCCGCGCCCACCCCCACGGTGTGGCTGCGCGGCGCGGACCTGCGCGCGGGCGACGCGAGCGTACGGGCCGCCGTCGCCCGTGCGCTGACGGCCGCCGGCCGCATCGCCACGGCGGCGGCGGGAGCGGCCGGGACGATCGGCGACACGGCGGCCGTGACCCCCGAGTCCGTCGCACGGCTCACGCGCGCCGCCGGGCGCCCCCTGCTCGTCCTCCTCGACGGGCCGGAGGAGATGCCGCCCGCGCTCGCCCGGGAGCTGTCCGGCTGGGCGGCCGCCACCGCCGCGTGGCTGCGTGCCTCGGGGGCCCGCCTGATCGTCGCTTGCCGCCCCGAACACTGGGAACAGCTCGGCGCGCTCTTCCCGCCGGGCGCCCTCCAGCACCCCGCACGCTCCGCCCGCTCCACCTCGCGCGCCCTTCCACCCTGCGCCCGGCTCACCGACCTCACCCCGCACCAGCGAGACCTGGCCCACGTCCGGTACGGCCTGCCCGCCGACGCCGTGGCCCCGGCGGACGGCGGCCACCCGTTGACGCTGAGGCTCTTGGCGGAGGTACGGGCGGCGCTGCGGGACGCCGGGTGCGGAGGGGATCCGGGGGCGGAGGCGTACGCACCTGGTGCGGGCGACGGAGCTGACGGGCGTGGCGGCGGGCAGCTCGGGAGGGAACCGTGTGGCGATGGCGAGGGCGGCGGCGCGGGGCGTGCGCCGGCGCAGGGGGCGCACGGTCCCGAAGGCCGCAGCGGGCGTGAGCCGGAGGTGCGCGCCCCCGACCGCTGGGAGGTCTTCTCGGCCCACCTCGACCTCCTCTGCCTGCGCATCGCGGTCCGGCTCGCCGCCGAACGGCCCCCGAGGCGCGGTTCGGCCGTGCGCCGGCTCGCCGCCCGCGTGGCCGGGCAGGTGCACGAGGCCGCCCGGCTCTGCCTCGGGCCGGGCCAGGGCGAGCTGGACCGCGCGTCGTTCGAGGAACTCTTCCCGTGGCGCACGGGCTGGGCCTCCGCCGTTCTTACGGAGGGCCTCCTCGTCCCGGCCGGCCCGGGCTACCGCTTCGCGCACGAGGAGTTCGCCGACTGGCTGCAAGGGCAGCACCTCGACCTCGACATGGCGCTGAACGCCCTGGTGCACCGGTGGAGTGAGACACGGGCCTGCTGGGGCGAGGCGACGGCGCGTGGGGACGAGCCGCGTGTCTGTTGGGGCGAGGCGACGGCGCGTGGGGACGAGACGCGTGTCCGTTGGGGCGAGACGTGGGCCCCGGAACCGGAGACCGCCGTCCGCCTGCCCTCCCGGCCGGGAGTCTCCCCCGCGCACCCGGGGGAGGCCGCGCCCCCGCCCGTACGGAAATGGGGCAGGCGCGCCGCCCGCCGGCGGCCCGCCCCCGCCGTGCCGCCCGAGCAGCCGTGCCCCCTGCCCGTACCCCGGCACCGCATCGGCCCCGTGCTCCATGCCCTGCTCCTCCTCGGCCGCCGGTCCGGCCCGGCCGAACTCGCCCGCCACCTCACCGAGCTGATCCGCGCGGTGGACGCGCTCGGTGAACCACAAGGCGAGGCGGAGGCACCGGCCGTCCCGGGCCAGGGCTGGGGAGCGGCTCTCCCCACGGACGGCGCGGGCGCGCCGGCGGGGTGCTCCGGCCCGCCCGCGGCCGGCGGCCGGCCCGTACCCGCCGATGAGCCCCCCGACTGGACCGCGTCGGCTGAACGGTTCTCCAACGCCTCCTGGTGGGCCGCCCACCTCCTCGGCGAGACACTGCTCCGCGTGCCCGACGCCGCCCCCTACCTCGGGGTGCTGCGCCTCCTCGCCGGCCGGGTGGCCGCGCGCTCCCTACGCCACGGCGGCCTCGGCGAGTTCGGCCCGTGGTTCTGGCTGCGCCTCGGGCTCCCCCTGCCCGACCGGCTCGAACTGCTGCGGCTGCTGCTGCCCGCCGACGCGCCGCCCGCCAAGGACCCGGCCGGGGCGCCGGAACGGTTCCTGCCCGCCGCCGCGACCCTGCTGGCCGAGGACCCCCGAGCCGCGCAGGTCCTGCTGTGCCGCTGGTTCACCGACGACCGGCCGCTCCAAGCCGCCGCCGCGCCGGACGGCGGCACCCTCCGGCCCACCGTCGCGGTCGCGGCCCAGGCCCTGCTCCACACGCACCGGCGGCTCGCCCTCGACGATCTCGCCGAGGCGCTCGTCGACGCCGTCCACCCGCTCGCCGACGAGCTGCTGGCCGCACTCGCCGAGGACGAGCCGTCCGCCGTCTGCCGGGCCGTCGACCGCTGGGCGCACGACCGCCGCGCCGAGCGCCACGCGGCCGCGGCCGCCTACGGACTCCGGGCCGCCCCGCACGTCACCACCGGCGCCGACCGCGAACTGCTGCGCTACGCCGCCCTCGCCCTCCTCGCCCGCCCCGCCGACGGCTCCCTGCACGGAGCGGCCCTCGCCCTGCTCGTACGGGACCCGGAGACCCGCGCCGGACATCTGAGGCAGGCCCTCGCGCGGTTCGCCGAGGGCGACCCGCATCTGTCGCCGGACGACCTCGCCGCCGCCCTGCCCACCCACCCCGAGCCGGTGCTCCGAGCCCTCCGGGCCCGACTGCGCGCACCGGGTGGCGGCTCGGACAGCACGGTGGAGACCATGCGTACGCTCGCCGACGTGACGGCCCCCGCGCTCGTCCGCCGCGCCGCCGAGCTCGTACGCGAACACGTCGAGCACCGGACCGAAGGCGCCGAACACGCCGCGGCCTTCGTGGACCGCAGGCTCGAACACGGCCCGCCCGCCCGAGCGCTGCTCTTCCCGCTCGTCTCCGACATGCTCCGCGCCAGGTCGCCGTGTGCGCGCCGCGCCCTCGCCCCCGTGCTGGCCGCCCCCGGCACCCGCCTCTCGCGCCCACTGCGACACGAATTGCTGGAGGTGCTGCTGGAACACGAGGGGCACGGGCAGTACGGCCGGTACGGGCAGTACGTGCCCGACGCCGCCGTCCTCGACGCGCTGCTCCGCGCGGCCGCCGAGGGCGCGGCCCGCCGCGGCCCGGCCCGTACCCGCGACCTCGTCCACCGCACCGGACTGCTGCTGGCCCGTACGGCGCAGGGCGCGGCCTGTTTCGACCGGCGGCTGCTCCAGCTGGCCCGCGACGTGCCCGGTTTCGCCGCGCTGGTGCGCGGCTGGCTGGAATCGGCCCCCGCCGAATGGGCGGCGGTGGTGGGCCCGCGGGCCCGCGTCCAACTGGCGGGCGCAATGCCCGATGCGTGGAGCGAGGACCCGGCATGGCACTCTTAGACCTGCGTATTGGACAGACAAAGGTTCGGGCGAGGAGCGGGCACAGTGCAACGCTGGCGTGGCTTGGAGGACATCCCCGAGGACTGGGGACGCAGCGTCGTCACCATCGGCTCCTACGACGGGGTGCACCGCGGACACCAGCTGATCATCGGCCGGGCGGTGGAGCGGGCGCGCGAGCTCGGCGTGCCGTCGGTGGTGGTCACCTTCGATCCGCACCCCAGCGAGGTCGTGCGGCCGGGCAGCCACCCGCCCCTGCTGGCCCCGCACCACCGGCGTGCGGAGCTGATGGCGGAGCTGGGCGTGGACGCGCTGCTGATCCTGCCCTTCACCACCGAGTTCTCGAAGCTGTCGCCCGCCGACTTCGTCGTCAAGGTGCTGGTCGACAAGTTGCACGCGCGCCTCGTCGTCGAGGGCCCCAACTTCCGCTTCGGGCACAAGGCGGCGGGCAACGTCGCCTTCCTGGTGGAGCTCGGCTCCACCTATGACTACGAGGTCGAGGTCATCGACCTGTTCGTCAGCGGCGAGGCGGGCGGCGGGCAGCCGTTCTCCTCGACCCTGACCCGGCGGCTGGTCGCCGAGGGCGACGTCGCGGGCGCGATGGAGATCCTCGGGCGGCCGCACCGCGTCGAGGGCGTCGTCGTGCGCGGCGCGCAGCGCGGCCGTGAACTGGGGTACCCCACCGCCAACGTGGAGACCCTGCCGCACACCGCCATCCCCGCCGACGGCGTCTACGCCGGGTGGCTGACCGCCGACGGCGAGACGATGCCCGCGGCGATCTCGGTCGGCACGAACGTGCAGTTCGACGCCACGGAACGCACGGTCGAGGCCTACGCCATCGACCGCGTCGACCTCGACCTGTACGGACTGCACGTGGCCGTCGACTTCCTCGCCTACCTGCGGGGGATGGAGAAGTTCGACTCCATCGACATGCTCCTGGAGCGCATGGCGGGCGATGTGAAGCGGGCCCGGGAACTGGTCGAGGCCGAGGCCGCCAAGCCGGCCGACGACGAGCGGTAGGCGGCGCGAGGGCGGAAAGCGGAGCGACACGACTGGGCGGGGCACGCACGTGAAGTGCGGCCCCGCCCAGTCGTGTCGCTCGTACTGCTACTGCTACTGCTGCGGTGGTGCCGGGGGCGGCGGGTAGCCGTAGCCGGGCTGCTGCTCCGGCTGGGGCTGCTGGGCTTCACCGGGTGCGCCCGCCTGAGCCGGTTGCTGCCCCGGCTGCGCGCCGGGGTAGGCCGGGGGCTGCTGCGGCTGCTGTGCCTGCTGCGGCCACCCCGGCAACTGCCCCTGGCCCTGCTGCGGCGGATACGGGGGGTGGGCCTGAGGCTGCTGCCAGTTGGGCGGTACGGGCCCCGGCTGACCGGGTACGGGCTGCTGACCCGGTACGGGCGCGGGCCCGCCGGGCGCGGCCTGCTGCCAGCCGCCGGGCTGCCCCGGCTGCGGGTACGGCTGGGGCTGCTGCGGCTGCCCGCCGTACGGATCGCCGCCGTAGGGGCCACCGCCGTATGGTCCGCCGGGCGCACCCGGCGCCTGGCCGGGTGCCTGGCCCTGGCCCGGGAACTGTCCCTGACCGGGGCCGGGCGCGTAACCGCCCGGCGCGGGCGAACCCATGTACCCCGGCGCGTTGTTGGGGTCCCCGGCCCACAGTCCTTGCTGCTGCTGGGCCCGGACGAAGTCCTCGGCGACCATGGCGGAGAGGTTGAAGTACGACTCGCGCGTCTTCGGCCGCATCATGTCGAGGTCGACCTCCGCGCCCGCCGCCAGGTGCTCGTCGAACGGCACGACGACGACGCCGCGGCAGCGGGTCTCGAAGTGCGACACGATGTCATCGACCTTGATCATCTTTCCGGTCTCGCGGACCCCGGAGATCACCGTGATGCTGCGCGAGACGAGATCGGCGTAGCCGTGCGCGGAGAGCCAGTCCAGCGTCGTGCTGGCGCTGGACGCGCCGTCGACCGACGGCGTCGAGATGATGATCAACTGGTGGGCGAGGTCCAGGACCCCGCGCATCGCGCTGTAGAGCAGGCCGGTGCCCGAGTCGGTGAGGATGATCGGGTACTGCTTGCCCAGCACGTCGATCGCGCGGCGGTAGTCCTCGTCGTTGAAGGTCGTGGAGACCGCCGGGTCCACGTCGTTGGCGATGATCTCCAGTCCGGAGGGCGCCTGCGAGGTGAAGCGGCGGATGTCCATATAGCTGTTCAGGTGCGGGATCGAGTGCACCAGATCACGGATGGTCGCACCGGTCTCGCGGCGCACCCGGCGGCCGAGCGTGCCCGCGTCCGGGTTGGCGTCGATCGCGAGGATCTTGTCCTGCCGCTCGCTCGCCAGCGTCGAACCCAGGGCGGTGGTGGTCGTCGTCTTGCCGACGCCGCCCTTGAGGCTGATGACGGCGATGCGGTAGCAGGAGAGGACCGGCGTACGGATCAGCTCCAGCTTGCGCTGCCGCTCGGCCTCCTCCTTCTTTCCGCCGAACTTGAACCGCGAAGCCGCGTTGCCGCCCTGCTTCTTGGGCTTCTGCTTGCCCCTGATCAGCCGGTCGGAGGAGAGCTCCACCGCCGCGGTGTAGCCGAGCGGCGCACCGTGCACGGAACGCTGCCGCTGCTCGGGGGTGACGCTGGGCCAGCCCCCGGTACGCGGATCGACGGGCCCTTGTTGCGCGCCGTCGGCACCGGCCCCGTAGCCGGGCGCGGGCTGCGCCGGGTCGGCGGCCGGAGGCATGGCCCCGGGCTGCGGTCGAGGGTAGCCGTAACCGTCCGGTGCGGCAGGGGCGTTGGCCGAGGCCGCCGGGGGCTGCTGCGCACCCGGGCCGGGGTAGCCGTAACCGTCCTGCGCCACCGGAGCCGGAGCCGCGGGCGGCGCGGCCGGGGGCTGCTGGGGCGCGTACGGACCGGGCTGGGGCGCGGCGGGCGCGCCGGGGTACGGGAAGCCGTAGCCGCCCTGCGCCGAGGGCTGACCGGCCGGTCCCGGATATCCGTAACCAGCTTGCGCGGCAGGCGGGTTGGGCGTGGGAGCCGCCGCCGGAGCGGAGCCGTCGGCGGGCGGCGGCGGCCAGGCCGAGCCCTGCTGTACGGGCCCGGCGCCGGGGCCGCTCGTCGGCGCGTACGGGCCCGGCGCGGGCTGCTGCTCAGGGCCGGGCGGCGTCCAAGGGGTGCCGCCGGTCGGAGCGGAGGCGGCCGGAGGGGTCTGCGGGGTCTGCGGGGCCGCGGGCTGGAAGTCCGGCGGCAGGGGCGGCAGCCCGCCCGGCGCCGCGGGCGGCGGGGCCCAGGCCTGCGGGGGAGCGGGCGCGGCGGGGGCGTCCGCCGGTACGGGGTCGGCGACCGCGTCCGCGGGCGCGGCCGGGGCGGCATCCGCGGGCTCGGCGGCCGGCTCCTCGCGGCGCAGCGCGGCGGCCGAGAACTTGATCGTCCCCTCGCTGCGCACGCCACCGCCGTCGTGCTCATCCTCGCCGCTGTCGCTCGCCTGCGAAGGGGAGGCATCGGCCGGGGTGTTGCCCTCCCCGTCGCCCGTGGGTTCCGCGGCCTCACCGTGGAGGCCGGTGTCGGCGAATCGCGCGATGGGCCCGCCGAGCGGCACGCCACCGCCAGCGGCGTCGTCTGCACCGCGATCGGCGTCGGCGTCGCCTGCACCGGGGTCGGCGTTGTCGGCCGTCGTGCCCGGCTCGTGCGCGCTGCCCGCGTCGGCCGCGGGAGTCTCCTCGTCCCGCCGATCGCCGGCGGACGTGTCACCGGGGGTGCCGGCGGTGGGCTCCGGGTTGCCCGTATCCCCGTTCGCGGCCGCCACCGCCGCGTGCAACTCGGCGAAGCTCGGCAGCTTCTCGGCCTCCGCATCCGGTGCGGGCGCGGGGGGCGCGGCCGGGGCGGGCGGCGGCGAGACCGGAGGCGCCGGCGCGGGGCTCGCCGGAGGGGCGGCGGCCGGAGCCCGCCCGCCCGGAGCCTCCCCGGCCTGGGCCTGCGGCGCGGGCTGCTGCATGAAGGGAGACTGTGCGACGCGGGGCTGAGCGGCAGGCGGCGGTGCGGCAGGGGGCTGAGCGGCGGGAGGCTGCTGCGCCGCGGGCGGCTCGGCGGCCTGCGGCGGCGTCCATGTCTGCTGGAACCCGCCACCGGGCGGCGTCCCGGGACCCGGCAGCGGCATGCCCGAAGGCGGGGGAGGCGTCGAAGCCCCGCCCTGATCGCCCGACGCGTTCTGCGTGTACCAGGCAGGCGGCGTGTAGTCGATGGTGAACTCGCCCGTGTGCTCGTGCTCGGCGTCGGACCGATCCTCGCCGGCCGTCTTCCCTCCAGCGCGGCTCTCGTCCCGATCGCTGCTCACAATGCCTCCTGCTGGTGTGGCCTAGCGCCCTTGAATTTCTTGTCGGGGCCGACCGTTCCCGTCGTCCGACTGCCCGGGTTTCCCCCGTATGTGACGCAGGAGCCCTGTACTCGGACCCTCCTGCGCGTACGTACACCAAGACTAATCATCATCAGCGGTGCTATGGCAGGCCCGCCCCCGCCCTTACCGGTGTCCGATGAGTCACCTGCCCGAGTGCGGCCGCTCCAGCGCGGCCCAGGGGCAGACAGTGGCAATTGGTGCACGTCGATGTACGGAATCGACGCTTCACTTCCGTAAGTGGACGGTATTCATGCCCGATTCAGGCATTTCCGCTGGTTTATCCCGAACGCTGTCGCCGACCACGGTCAACCGGGCAGCGCACCGCGGACGCCCCTGACCGAACCCGACCGGTCCGCCCCGCACGGCACCCCGGCGCCGCGCATCGCGACTCAAGGGCGGCCGACCCACGGCGTCCGCCCCGCCCCCGCGTCCAACGGGCAGCCGCCCGTCCCGAACCCTCACCCCGTACCCCCGTACCTCTCGACTCCGCCCCTGTGCAGGGGTCCCTCAATCCATCCGGCGTGCCCCGCCCAGCAGACCCGTCTCGGGATCGGTCGGCTGCGTGGCCACGTACACCCGCGAGCGGCGCGTACACCAGAGGGTGACCCCGTCCTGGAGCGTGGACAGCGCCTCGACATCGGCCTGCGGCAAGGCCATGGCCCGGCCGATCTGGCGCGCCTCGTCCGGGGAGACCCGCTGGACGCCGACCAGACCCGCGCTCTCCATCAGCCGGGGAGCGGCGGGGCTGAGATAGGGCAGCAGCGTCAGCACCGACTGCCAGGGCGCCGCGCTCACCCGGCCGCGCGGCGGCCGCATGCCGCAGTCGCGGACGACCAGCACCGGACTGTGCACCGAGGGGCCCTGCGGCGGCACCCGCCCCACATCGTGCAGCGTGACGCACTGCTGGCCGCTGTTGGCCGCCTGCGCGAGCGCCGTCCACATCTGCTGACGGCCCGTCTCCACCGTCACCCGGGCGCCCGTGCCGACCGTACGCAAGGCGATCACCTGCGACGTCCACACGCCGCCGATCAGCAGCATCTCGAAGGGCGTCGGCCGGCTCAGGCCCAGTACGGACGCCTGGCCCCGCGCGTCCTGACCGATGACCACGCCGTCGTCGCCCACGGGCAGCGCCAGCGACTCGAACTGCTCCGGGGACAGCTCGTGCCGCTGGCGGCGCGGCCCGATCAGCCCGAAACCGAAGCGGGACGTGCGTATCCGCGGGGCGGGCGGCACCGGTGCGGGGCTGGGCGCGTCGGTGCGGCCCGCGCCCGGGAAGCCCTGGGGGCCGCCGGCGGGCTGAGCGGCGGCCGGAGCGTTCGTCGGCGTGGCCATCAGCGGGTACCTCCGAGGGGCAGTGTGGCGAGAACGCCGGGAACCTGTTCGCGATCCAGCCGTACGAGCCCGACCTTCACCCCGCGCGCCGTGCGCTCCATCTCCCGCCGCACGGCGACCAGTTCATCCGCGCTGCGACCCGTGATCCGCACATGGCCGGTCACCGTCGGGGCGTGCCGCCCGCTCTGCGTGCCGCCCCGGCCCAGGGTGAGGCTCAGCGTCGTCGACAGCGCGGGCAACGAGGTCAGCAGCGCCGCGAGCTGCGGCAGCGGCGTCGCCGACGGCCCCAACTGCGGCCAGCGGCCGACCCAGTACGTGGTGTGCCACCGGTCGTCGCAGCGCCAGGTCCGCGAGCTCTCCACGGTCCGCCGCGTGGGCGCGTTCGTCCGCCCGGCCTGTGCCGTGGCCATCGGGTTCGCGCTCGCGGCGGTCGCTATCGCCGCCGTCAGCCCCTCCTCCGTGAGCACCGTCACCCCGAAACCGGCCCCCTGCAACCGGCTCGCCAACTGATCAGCGGCTCGCAGCACACACCGCCGCGCGCCCTCCAGCCCGCCGCCCCTGGCCTCGACGGCCTCCGGGCAGAGCTCGGGGTCGAGCTTCAGCGCCACCCAGGTCAGCCGCACCGCGGGGGCCCCGGTCTGGGCCTGCAACGGCACGTAATTGCGCGCGGCCACCGCCTGCTCCGGCAGATGCGGCGCGGGCGCGGGCAGCGCGCTCTGCACGATCTGCACCGACTCCAGCCGGATGCCGTCCACCTCCATCGCGTCCCGCAGCAGCGCCAGCGGCAAGGGCCGCTGCGTGCGCTGCGGACGCAAGGGGGAGTCCACGGCCTCGATCTGGAGCACCGCCGTCAGGAACGTCCCGTCCCCGACCATGCCGACCGGCCGCCGCTCCCGGTCCGTGAACGAGCTCGTCACCAACGCGGGCTCGCACTCCACCGCGGGCGCGAAGCTCGGGTCCGTGCCCGCGTCGAGCGGCTGCGCCGCCTGCCGCTTCCGCCGGCGCAGCGCGAGCGCCGTCGCCAGCCACTCCGCGATCGGCCGGCGCCCGCGGCGTACGAGCGCGAGCAGCACCAGCACCACGGCCACCACCGAGGCCGGGATCAGCGCCATCTTGTCGATGGCCCAGCCCACGAGGACGACCGCGGCCGCCACCTCGATCAGCACGAGCTGCTGCAACCGCAGCGGCCCCATGCTCCCCGGCCGGGAGGAGGTCCGCGGTACGACCGCGCCCGTCGAGGCGGGGCCCATGGCAGCGGTCGCGGCGGCGGCCGGAGCGGCCGTCCGCGACGAGCCCCGACGGCCCGACCGCCGCCCCGGGGGGCCTCCCGCGCTCCCCGTATTCCGCGAAGTCCGTACGCGCGTTCCGGCAGTCATCCCCGCCAATGCCCCCTCAATGTCCGAAACGCACCAGCCCGGATCGGTCGTTATCCGTATCGAGACGGTCCCCCGGCACCATGCGTCAATCGTCTACGGGCATAGTAGAGGGTCCGTATGACAGGGGGACCGAGGGCGGCACCCGTCAACCGAGGCCGAACAACGGGGAGAAACGGCTAGACATGGCATCACGGCGGGACGAGCTCAATGCCTATACCTTTGCGAAGAAGCGGACAGTCGCCGCATTTCTGCAACCCTCGCCCACCGGCACCGAGGAAGGAGCCCCGCGCCCGCTGCGCACGGTCCTGCCGAGCGTCGTCGTCGGAGCGCTGATCCTCGCCGGTTTCGGCGCCTGGGGCATGTTCAAACCCACCGCCCCCAAGGGCTGGGACGATGTCGGGGCGCACGTCATCGTCGGCTCCGACTCGACCACGCGCTATGTCGTGCTGAAGACGGACAAGAAGAAGCAGCTCCACCCCGTCCTCAACCTCGCCTCCGCCAAGCTCCTCCTCACCCCCGACAAGTCGAGCGTGATCAAGGTGAAGGAGTCCGAGCTCGACAGCGGCAAGATTTCCCGCGGCCCCACGCTCGGCATTCCGTACGCGCCGGACCGTATGCCCAATGCCGACGAAGCGGGCAAGAAAAAGCAGTGGGCGGTCTGCGAGCAGCCCGGCGGAAATGGGAAAACCACTCAAAAGGCTGTTTTCCTCTTCGCCGACCGCGACCCCAAGGCGCAGCAGCTCAACTCCCGCCGTCTGCACGGCAATCAGGCCCTGTACGTGGAGGGGCAGGACCACTCCCGCTATCTGGTCGACCCGAGCGGCACCAAGTACCTGCTAGGCGGCCCCAGCTGGAAGTCCATGGAGGGTGCCGACTACAACCTGCTGCTCCGCTCGATCTTCCGGGACGGCACCCAGCCGCAGTCCGTCACCAAGGACTGGCTGGCCACCTTCCACGACGGCGCGCCCATCGCCTTCCCCGAGATCCCCGGCCAGATCGGCGCCAAGGCCGGCGTGCCGACCCTCAGCGCCAAGGCCAACCACGTGGGGATGGTGCTGGAGGCGCCCACGGGCACCGGCACCCAGAAGTACGTCGTGCTCCCGGGCAAGGTCCAACGGGTCTCCGACTTCACCGCCAACCTGCTGCTCAGCAGCCGCGGCCTCAGCAAGCTGGGACAGGCGGGCACGGCCGAGCGGGTGGGCGCCGCGGACTTCACGCCGGACGGTGACGAGTACTACGGCCAGTACCACTGGCCCGCCGAGATCCCCGACAAGGCCAACTCCATCGACCCAGCCGCCGGCAGCGGCGCCAAGAACACCGTGTGCAGCATCTTCAACGGCGTCGACGGCAAGGGCACCCCGCAGCTCGCCGCCTGGGCCGGCACCGACTACCCTGCCACCCTCCCCGACGGCGCCACCAGCGCGTACGTCACCCCCGGCGCCGGCGTCCTCTACCGCCAGGTGACGGGCCGGCAGACCAAGAGCGGCTCCGTCTTCCTCGTCACCGACACCGGCCTGCGCTACGCCGTCCAGTCCAACAACGACAGCGGCGCCGGCAAGTCGAAGATCGGCAACGACGACGACGCCAAGAACGCCGGCCAGGAGTCCGGGGAGTCCGCGGCCCCCGAGCAGCCGGCGGCCAACCAGGCCCAGACCCGGCTCGGCTATCAGAACGTGAACCCGATCCCCGTACCGGCCAACTGGTCGGAGTTCCTGCCGACCGGTCCACGGCTGGACACCAACAGCGCCAAGCAGCCGCAGGGCTCGTAGGGGATGGGCATGAGGACAGCCAACGTGACGACGCCCACCCGTACCCGCATCGCCGCACTCCTGACGGTGGCCGCGGCCCTGACCACCCTGACGGCAGGAACCGCCACCGCCGTCGAGCCCGCGCCCGCGGCCCGGCTCGACGGCAGCGGCGAGTGCACCTACCCCGCCAAACAGATCAAGGGCACGCCCTGGTCCCTGCAGCGCGTCCTGCTGGACCAGCTCTGGCAGGACACCAAGGGCAAGAGGGCCGACAACGGCAAGCCGGTACGGGTGGCCGTCATCGACACCGGCGTGGACATCAAGAACCCGCAGCTGAAGGACGCGGTCGACGCCAAGGCCGGCGCCGACCTGCTCCCCAAGCCGAAGGACAAGAACAAGGAGAGCCCCCCCGGCGGCGCCACGACCGATGTCGTCGGGCACGGCACCAAGGTCGCCGGCATCATCGCGGCCCGCAAGGCGCCGGGCACCGGCTTCGTCGGCATCGCCCCCGAGGCGACGATCATTCCGATCCGGCAGAACGACGAAAAGGGCACCGGCAACACGACGACCATGGCCACGGGCATCGACAAGGCCGTGGCCGCCCACGCGGACGTCATCAACATCTCCCAGGACACCGTCACACCGCTCAAGGCCGACAGCGCCCTGGAACAGGCCGTCGAGAACGCCATCGACCACGGCGTCGTCGTCGTGGCCTCGGCCGGCAACGACGGCCTCGACGGCAAGGTGAAGCAGACCTACCCGGCCGCCTACTCGGGCGTCCTCGCCGTCGGCGCCTCCGACCGCAACAACGAACGCGCCGCCTTCTCCCAGTCCGGCGACTTCGTAGGGGTGGCCGCCCCCGGCGTGGAAATGGTCTCCACGGTCCCCAAGGGCGGCCAGTGCGTCGACAACGGCACCAGCTTCTCCGCCCCGTACGTGGCCGGGGTCGCCGCCCTCATCCGCGCCAAGCACCACGACTGGACGCCCAAGCAGGTCGTCGCCCAGATCGAGCAGACCGCCGAACGCGCCGTCAACGCCCACGACCGCTACATCGGCTGGGGCGTAGTAGACCCCGTCC
This sequence comes from Streptomyces sp. NPDC044033, assembly GCF_056434425.1. NCBI lineage: Bacteria > Bacillati > Actinomycetota > Actinomycetes > Kitasatosporales > Streptomycetaceae > Streptomyces > Streptomyces sp. NPDC044033. The sequence continues at coordinate 265,179 of NZ_JBWKFF010000010.1, forward strand.
GAGCCCTCACCGAGGACGCCCACCCCATCAACCACGTCACCCTCGACCAAGGCTCCGCCCACAACGTCGACGCCCCGCAGCCCGCCGCACTCGCCGTGGGGGAGACCCCGCAGCAGCGCGAGGAGCGACTGGCGACGTACGCACTGGGCGGCGCGGCCGTCATCGTCGCGGTGATCGGCGGCGCGGCCATCGTCGTACGCGACCGCAAACGCCGCCGCAGAGCCTGAGAGGGGACCCAGGAGGCCACCCGCCCATGACGCAGCCGCCACCTCGGGACGATCCCCACCGCCCGCCCCAGATCTGGGACACCCGCCTGGACCGGCCCGAATCGCTCCCTCCGGAGCGCCCCTTCGACCAACGCCCCACCGCCCCACCGGGCTTCGGCCCGCCCCCGCTCTCCCCCTTCACGGCCTCGGCCCTGAAAGCAGTCCCGGACCGAGCCGCCCACAAAAGACACCGCACGATCCTCGTCCTTTCCCTGGCCTTACTTCTCATCGCGGGGTTGGGCACGGGCGGCTGGGTGCTGTGGGGCAAGGGCTCCGCGACCGAGCCGAGGGCGAAGCGCCGCGCGGACGCCCAACTTGAGTGGTTGGTCCCCGTTCCGGACGCGGACAAGGGCAGCATGGACGCGACCGCCACCACTTGGTTCGCGAAGGACAACGTCATCCAGAGCACGGCGCGAGCGGTCACGGCCTACCGTGAAGACGGCGGCAAGCCGAGTTGGTCGGTGCCGGTTCCCGGGTTTGCGTGCGGCTCTTCGCCCAGGCCCGATGGCGGCGTCGCCGCGGTCGTCTACGGAGAGCAGAAGTACCACTGTGACCATTTGATGGCTGTGGACTTGACGCATGGACGCAGCCTTTGGAACCGGAACCTCGCCGATCCCCGTGGTGACGATCAGCTCTATCAGAACGCCAATGTCTCCGTTTCCCATGGAGTCATCACCATGTCGGGCAACACCCGCACAGTCGCCTTCACGGCCGACAAGGGAAGGCCGGTCAAGCGTCGGGACAACGGCTGCGTTCCGCGGGGTGACGTCGCCGTCGGGGCCCGGGAGCTTTCCTTGGTCCGGTGCGACGCGTCCGGGCGACAGTTCCTCATGCGAGTGGATCCGAAGACGGGCGTCGAGAAGTGGACTTGGAAGGTGCTCGATGGTGTCACGGTGCACAACATCCTGTCCGTCGATCCGGCCGTAGTGACCATCGGTCGTGAAGGCGAGAGTGACGTCTCGGACGTCGCGTTCCTCGACGACCAGGGCCGCCTCAAGAAGCTGACCTCTCTCACGTCTGGGCCGTACGCTCTGGGCTGCAACCATATGAGGCTGGATTCCTGTCGCTTGGCGCTCGTCGACGACGACAGCCTCTACGTCGCGACAGGCAACGACGAGGGTGTCCGCGCCGATACCGTCGCCGCCTTCGATCTCAAGACGGGCGACAGGCGCTGGTCCGTCCGGCTCGCGGGCGAACGTGAGAGCAGGCCGGTGGCCGTGCATGACGGGCACCTGCTGGTCTACCAGGAAGCCACGAAGGACGAGGGCGGGAAGGTGCTTTCCCTGGACCCGTCCAACGGCCGCTCCAAGCTCTATACGAAGCTGCCGACGCAGTCGGCGGAGGCCGAGGCGGCCATCGCCCACAACGGATTCGTGTACTTCCGAGACGAACGCCTCTACCTGGCCGCCCGCGACGGCACGAGCGGCAGTTCACTCCTCATGTCCTTCCGCTGACCGCCCCCTGCTGACTACTGATGACCGACCGAGGAGTTGAACCGGTGTCGCACCCGCCGCAGTACGGCAACACGCCCGCGGCGCAGTCCTGGGGCGCCCCGCCCGCAATGGCTCCGCCCCCTCCGCCGCGCTTCCGACGACGCAGGGCACTCCTCATCACCGTGGCGCTCGTCGCTCTCCTCGTTGCCGTCGGCTGCGCGGTCCGGTTTCTGGATGACCGATCTCATGCCGATCACGACACCGGAAAGGCTCACGCCCCGAAGGCGGGCACGATCGCCTGGACCGCGCAAGCCCGTGTGAAACCGTCGCGAGGCGCGGACACAGCACTTGGCACCTGGTTCACCGATTCACTGGTCGTCAAGGCCGAACCGGACATGGTGACGGCGTACGACGTCAAAACCGGGGAGAAGAAGTGGTCGTTCGTCCTGTCAGGCACGCTCTGCGCGGCCTCGCGGGAAGCCGACGGGAATCTGGCGGTCATAGCAGTCCAGTTCGGCGAGGTCTGCACCGACGTGGTCGCCGTCGACCTCCGCACGGGTGATCGGACCTGGGAGCAGTACATCGCTTCGGAGGACAAGGCGGGACCTGCGCTCACGCCCACGAAATGGGACAAGGCCTCGCTCACGATCGCCCTGCACGACGGCTACGCCTATCTCTCCTGGGCCACCGGTGAGGAGACCCGTGCCCTCGCCGACGGCAAGCGCACATCCCAGCGGAATCACAAGGCATGCGAGATGGTCAACGCCGCCGGCGGCGCCGAACTCATTTCCACCACCTACTGCGGCAGCACGTCCACGGTCCGCTCTCTCGACCCCAGGAACCTCCGCAAGCCCAAGTGGTCCAAAAAGGCGGCCAAGGGCTCCATCGTCTACTCGATCATCTCCACCCGCCCAGTCGTCGTGATGACCGGCCCTGCCACAGGCGGAATCTCCGCCCTCACCGCCCTCCACTCCGCCAACGGCCACCAACAAGCGGATATCCCCGCCAACCGCTTCTGGCAGCTGGGCAGTTGTTTCCTGACATCCACCGGGTGCACAGGAGCCCTGGTCGACAAGGACACCCTCTACGTCGGAGGAAAAGGCATGGGAATGGCCTACAACCTGACCGACGGGAAGCCCCGCTGGACCTACAAGGCCGACGAGAACCGCGTCACACTCCCCGTGGCTGCAACCGGAGGCCAGGTCGCCTTCTACACCGTCCCGTCCAGCGAACGTCCCGGTCGGCTGTCCTATGCATCCACGAAAACAGGCGGCGAGGCACGCACGATCACGCACGCCACCGCCACACGCGAGCGGGAATCGGGCATGCAGACGCACGGGGGCGCCGTCCTCCACCTCGCCGACGGCCGGCTCCTGCTGGCGGACGCCAACGACATCCCTTCCGAGACGGCGGACATGATCCTCGCCTTTGCCGAATAGCTGAAGCAGCAGAGCGGTCAGAACTGCTCGAACGCGGTTGGGGTGATGTGAAGAGAGGCGCTGAGCCCTCTGCTACGCAAACAGCCGTGCTGCCCCTTCCAGCCCCTCTTATCGCAGAACAGGAATCCCGCCTTCTCCCATGCCCCAGCCGCCGCCGATCCCGCCGCCGAGCGGCCCTCATCGCCCGCCCCAGATCTGGGACACCCGATTCGACCAGCCCGGCGGGCCCGCTGTCGAGCAGCCCTTCGACCAGCGCCCGACCGCTCCGGGCTTCGGCCGGCCGCAGCTGTCGCCGTTCACGGCTTCGGCGCTGGGCGGTGGCCCGTCGAACGGTGGGCGGGGCAAGCGTCGTACCGGCCTGGTGATCGCCCTCGCCCTGCTGCTCATCGCGGGTATGGGAACGGGGGATGGCTGCTGTGGAGCAGGAGCGGTGACAACCACCCATCGGCTCAGAAGACGCAGCAGCCCCACCGCGTCAACGCGATTCTCGACTGGCTCGTCCCCGCTCCGAAGGCTGTGGTCAGCAGCGTTGAGCGCTTGCCGACGGCGTGGTTCGCTCACGGCAATCTGGTTCAAGCCGACGCGGAGACCGTCGTCGCCTATGACGTGAACAGCGGCAAGAAGCGTTGGAGCGTTCCGGTTCCGGGCGTTGTGTGCGGCACCTTGAAGCAGTACGACGCCGACACGGCGATTGTTCTGTACGGCGCAGCAGGGAGTTTTCAATGCGATCAGGTTATGGCTGTCGACCTCAAGGAAGGCGGGAAGCGCTGGGCACATCCCCTGCCTGAGAGCGGCTCCTGGGGCCTGTCCACGATCTCGATGAGCAATGGCGTCGTCAGCATGTCGAGCGGGAGCATTCGGGTCGGCTACGCAGCGAAGGATGGGCGGCAGATGGAACGAACGAGCCTCGTCGCGGATGGCTGCTCCGAAGCGGGCTCCGTGAAGGGCCGGGCGATGCTCACGCGTATCGAATGCAAGTCGGCGCAGAACTTCCTGGTACGTGTCGACCCGGCGACCGGCAAGGAGCGGTGGATTTGGAAGGCCCCTGAGGGGACCGAGATTCAGCAGGTCATCTCGACGGACCCGGCCGCCGTCATTCTGGCCCTGTCCGCACGCGAGAGCTTCGGCGACATCGCGGTCATCGACGACAAGGGCAGGATGAGGACCAGGATTTCCCTCACCGCAGGCCCGTACGATCCAGGTTGCACATCAGTGAAGTTGGACAGTTGCAACAGGGTGCTCGTCGCAAACGGGATCTTGTACGTGCCGACCAAGAGGGCGGAACGCAAGGACGGCGTGCGGGAAAACGAGATCTCGGCGTTCGACTTACGGTCAGGGAAGAAGTTGTGGAGCACCAAGGCCGGCGGTGGCCGGGTGAACCGCCCCGTAGCCCTTCACGGCGGTCGGCTTCTGGTCTATCAGGAGGCCATTGAGGGAGAGGCGGGCAAACTCGTCTCCCTCGACTTGGAACAGGGGCACGCGAAGCTGTACATGCGACTCCCGAACGAGAGCGCTGTTGAGGAGGGGCGGATCGCGAACCTGGGGGCCGTCTATTTCCGGGACGACAAGGTCATCATCACCGGTCAGCCCGCGGGGGGGTGCCTCTATGTCCTTCGTCAAGGTGCCCCGTTGGGTTGGGGTGATTTGGTTATGCGGCGAGACTGATGGTTTTCGGTTCGCGGGGTTCGTAGAAGGTGCCGTCGCGGAGCATGGCGAACAGGACGCTGATGCGTTGGCGGGCGAGGCGGAGGAGGGCTTGGGTGTGGGTTTTGCCGCGGGCTCGTTGCTTGTCGTAGTAGGCGCGGGAGGCCGGATCTGCGTTCATGCAGGCGAAGGCGGAGAGGAACATCGCCCGTTTGAGCTGCCGGTTTCCGCCGCGGGGTGCGTGTTCGCCGTGGATGGAGGTGCCCGACGACTTCGTGGTCGGGGCGAGGCCGGCGTAGGAGGCCAGGTGGGCGGCGGTGGGGAAACTGGTGCCGTCGCCGACCGTGGTCAGCAGAACGGCGGCGGTCCTGACGCCGACGCCGGGCATCGACGTCAGGACCGGGGAAAGAGGGTGGGCCTCCAGCAGGGCATTGATCTGGGCTTCCATCGCTCGGCGCTGGGTGTGGACGGCGGCCAGGGACGCTGCCAGGGAGGGGATGACGATGTCCAGGGTGCCGGTGCCCGGGACGACGACGGTCTGCTCGTCGAGTGCGTCGAAGACGTCGTCGATCAGCCGGGCGGCCATGCGCGGGGCCTTCGGTCGGATCAGCTCGACGAGCCTGCGGCGGCCGGCCTTGCGCAGGGCGGCCGGGGAGCCGTGGCGCTCCAGCAGCCAGGTGACGGCCTGGTGGTCGAGTCGTGGCCCGAGGACGCGTTCGAGGCTGGGGTGGAACTGGGTGAGCAGGCCGCGTATCCGGTTGGAGGTGCGGGTGGCCTCGGCCGCCAGGTCCTGGTCGAAGCCGGTCAGGACGGTCAGTTCGGCTGTGATCTCGTCGGTCAGTTCCAGGGAGCGCAGGGTGTGGGGCATCGTCCGCGCGGCATCGGCGATGACGGCCGCGTCCTTGGCGTCGGTCTTCGCCTCGCCCGGGTAGAGGTCGGCGATGCGGCGCATGGCCAGGCCGGGCAGGTAGGCAATGCGGCAGCCGGCGTCGCGGGCGACGGTCAGGGGCAGGGCGCCGATGGATGCAGGCTGGTCCACGATCACCAGGACGGTGGTGAACTTCGCGGTCAGCTTGTCGAACACGGCCCGCAGCTTCGGCTCGCTGTTCGGCAGCGGCTTGTCGAAGACCTTCTTCCCCGCCGGGGTGAGTCCGTGGCCGTGGTGAGCGGACTTGCCGACGTCCAGGCCCAGGAACACGCCCACGTCTTCGATCTCGAACATCGTGCCCTTTCCGGGGTGTTGTGCGTGCTGGCCTCGGCTCGGGTGTCGTACGCGCGCATCCACGTTATGCAGACCTGCCGCCCGCAAGCTGTCCGGCATTGCGCCGGACCGGACGGTGGCCGGACCTCTGATCAGCGTCTCCGACGAACACCTCCCGGGCCCGGTGACACCACCCCCCAGGTCATGCCTTCGACAGGGGGACACAGCCATGCCGGGCCCGGAGGCCAGCGGCTCCGTTGCGGAACCGCGAAAAACATAACGGGGGGCGGCGAACCTTACGTGCTCGCATTTTAATGACGGCAGAGTGATGGGGAGCGCAACAGGTGTCGGAACCACCACACTACGGAGTCCCGCCGACCGGACAGGGGCGGCCCCAACCTCCCTCTGGCCCCCCACTGCCGCCAGTAACGCGACGGCCGTGGGGTAAGGCGGCCGTCTTGAGCTTTGTGCTCGTCGCTCTGTTGGCAGCCGGTGGCGTGGCCTATGGCCTCATGGCTGATGGGGGATCGGACCGGGGCGCCGCCGACAAGGCACCGAAGGGCCTGGCCGCCGGTGAACTGAGCTGGGCTGCGGCCCCCCCCCGCACAGTGCCGACCGAGGGCGCGGACATGGCGTTGGGCACGTGGTTCACCCCTGACACCGTCGTGAAGGCCGAACCGAACGTGGTGACCGCCTATGAATTGGCCTCCGGCAAGAAGCAGTGGTCATTCATCCTGAACGGACCACTGTGCGCTGCTTCCGGTAATGCGGACGCGAACACCGCTGTCGTCGTCACCGAGTTCAATAATGTGTGCACGCAGCTCACTGCCTTCGACCTCCGCAATGGTAAACGCGCCTGGACGAAAGACCTGCTTGCAGGCTGAGAACACGCCGGAACTGATCTCAAGCCGAAAGAGTGGTCGGCGATGGCGCGGCTCCGCATCGCTGTCAGCGACGGGTACGCGCTCCTCACCTGGGCGACGGGCGAGCAGACCGTCAGGTCAGCGACGGCAGGAGGATGGCGTCGGTGCAGCGAAAGGCGTGTGACGTGATCGCCGCCGCCGGCGGTAAGGAACTCCTCTCAGCGACCTCGTGCGACGCGCGAGGCGTGGTGCGGTAATTGAACCCTGCATCCCCAGGACGGCCGAAGTGGACCTGGACCGCCCCGAAGGGCGTCTGGGTGAGAGGGATCCTCTCCACCAGCCCAACCGTGCTCCAGACCGACGAGGACACGGACGGGAGCCGCGTGCTCACGGTTCTGGGAGACGACAATGGCCACGAGGTACGGCGTATCCCCTACGGCAATGACTGGGCCCTGGAGTCATACCTCCAGGGAGGAGACGGATGTGCTGGGGGACTCGTGTCGGGCGATGACTTCTACGTCGCGGGCAAGGGGATGACGTCGGCCTACTCGCTGACGACAGGCAAGGAGCGATGGGTCCACAAAGACGACGCGAACCGGGTAGCCAAACCGATCGCCGTGCAAGGGCACGACCTCGTGACGTACGTCCAGGCCACCGCGGAGCGGCCGGGCCGACTCTCCTACGTAGCAACCGATACCGGGGAGACGGACCGGACTCAGGAACTCGCGATGAGCGTCCGCAAACGCGAGTTCGCTATGGAGCCGATTCGATCTGCTGCCGCCTACCTGCAAGGCGGGCGGTTCCTGTTGGTGATCAACAGGCTGCTCCGATCCGAAGACAGCGATGTGATCCTGGCCATCGTGCAGAAGTGACGGTCCGTGGAGATGCCGCGAGGCGCCGGCTGAGCGAACCCGGTGGCAACCGGATCGGATGACGCACCGGGAAGTTCCGGGCTCCGGGCCCCTACGAAGCGGGGAACGATTCACTCCGTCGCGTCTTCGCCCCTGCGAAGCGCAGGTCAGCATGCATGTCGGGGAGGGGGTGGGTGTAGGAACCTGTTACAGATCTGACAACATGCTTTGACCATTTTGAAGTTGGGGCCGGGGGGACGGATGGCTAGAGTGTTCCAGCAGCGTCGCCGGTAACAGGGGGAGGGACAAGGTGGAGCTGAGAGCACTGAGTGCGTCGGTGCACACTCCGTTCGGCAAGAACTTGGTCAAGGAAGCTGAGACGCTGACCAAGTTCAAGAGCCGCGTCGACAAGGTGCTGGCCGACCTCGAGAAGTCTCCCGCATCGCACGAGAGCCTGGATCGTCAGACGATTCCCGCAGCGGCCTATGGTGATTTCAAGGCGGCCAAGCGCTTGTTCACCACGTACGTCGGAGTTCACGCGCGTCTCACCGAGCTTTCCAAGACCTTCGGGGACCAGATCGAAGCAATGGGCTTGGCGGCCTTGATGGCCGAGCGGGGTTACGCGGGCATAGACGCGGAGCAGGCTGCGCGGCTGAGGGAGATCGAGGCGCGTACGAGCAAGGCCCACCGTGCGCCGGAGACGACGGGCGAACAAGCGCAGGATCGCAGCGACGCCAAGGATCTCGGGGACGAGAAGGCGTGACGGGGGAGGCGAAGATGGCCACGGAGGATTTCCCGGCCAGAACCCACGAGCAGCTCTACGACATGATTTCTGGTGCCGAACCGGACAGGTTCAGTCACGCTTCGGATGCACTGGAGAAGGCCTACACCGATATCAATGCGATCGGTGAGGAGTTCAAGACGCATGTTGAGCGAGTGAAGTGGGAGGGAGAGGGAGGCGACTCCTTCCGTGTGTGGGGCACCGAAATGGCGAAGCAGACGCTTTTGCTGGCCGAATATGTCCAAGGGGTCAGCGGGGGGATGAGTCAGGTCGGTACGGGACTGGCGTCAGCGAAGAAAGAAATGCCGCCCGTAGCTGAACTCTGCTATGTGGATCCAGAGAAGGAAGAGAAGTCGAAGAAATCTTCGGAAAGCAAGCACGGAGAAGCCGTGCAAGCAATGAAGAAAGCGGAGTCCTACGCGAACGCCGTGAACGAAGACCTGAGGAAGCTGAAGGAGCCAAGGTTTCCCCTTCTGCCACTTGACCTCATGCCGCCTATCAGCGACAGCGAACGCCCACAAGGAGCACCCCCGGCCACGAAGGGTGCCGCCGCTGCGGGCGGTAGTGCTCCGCGTGCTACGTCGCTGCCCATCGTGGTCGGCCGATCCGGGGGAGCCGACACCGCACCCTCGGACCCCGCGCACTACGGGAAAGCGGATGGCGTCCGCCACCTGGTCGAGGTGGGCCGGCGAGGGGACGAGGCGACTGGCACGATCATCGACACCACGGCCGTGGCACCGTCGTCGGACACCACGAAGCACGTCGTTCCCGACCCTGCGGGGCAGGTGCACGGCCCCGCAGGGGCCGCTGGCCCCGTGGTACCGGGACCGGTTCTTCCTGGCATGCCGTCCAACATCAGGGGGACCGGAAAGTTCCCCCCAGGGCGCGTCAGCGAGTTCCCTGGGGGAAGCGTGAACCTGCCTCGGGCGGCGGCTGTCCCACGCGTCGGAGCGAACGACGGCGTGGTCGGCGGCACACCTGCGGGCAGATCCTCCCAGTCCACCGGCCCGCGCCTCCCACGAGGAACCGTCGCCGGTGAGGAGAGGGCCCCTGTGAGCCGACCGCCTATGGGGCGTGCGCCCATGGGCGCGGGGGGCTATGGTGCGGGAGCCGGGCAGTCAGGGGCGGCAGCCAATGCCCCCGGCCGTCGGCTGACCTCGGAACTGGGCGGCTCCACGGGTAGTCCTCGTACCCCGCGTGAGGGTCGCTCCGAGTTCACCCAGGGAGGGGCAGGACTCGTACGCGGCAATCAGGCTCCGGGGGCGGTCCCCCGTTCCGGGACCACGCACCCAGGCAAGGACAGACGACGGGCTGGTACCAGGCCCGACTATCTGGCAGAAGACGAAGAGACATGGACGAGTGGACGGCGCGACATTGTTCCGCCGGTCATCGACTGACGCATCTGCCAGCTGTGCCACGCCGAGGAGAGCGCCGACACATGCAATTTCAGATTCGGAAGCTGCGGCAACGCGTCTTGTCGGCTGCGGCGTTGTGCAGTGCCGGGCTCGTCTCTCTGGGGAGCCTCGCCCCTGCGGCTGCGGCAGCGGACATCCGTTCCCAGCAGTGGTACTTGCAGGACATGCAGGCGGACAAAATGTGGAAGGCGAGCAAAGGTAAGGGGGTTACGGTCGCCGTCATCGACACGGGGGTCAATGCCGCCCTTCCTGAGCTACGGGGCCAGGTGCTCGCGGGGGCCGATTCATCCAACTCCCCGACGGATCCTCATAAGGACCAAGACGGCCATGGGTCCAATATGGCCGGCATCATTGCTGGTACGGGATCCGACGAGGGTCTTCAAGGACTCGCGCCCGAAGCCAAGATCCTGCCGGTAAAAGCGGTGGTCAATCAGAAAACGGATGCAGTCGATCCGATGCTGGCCAGGGCTATTCGCTATGCGGCCGACCACAATGCCCGCGTCATCAATGTCTCGCTAGGGCCGGGAGGGTTTCCGACGCAGTATGCCAAGTCTCAGGCAGCCGTGGATTACGCGCTCAAGAGGGGCAGTTTGATCTTCGCTGGCGTTGGGAACAACGGCGATAAGGGCAACGCTCCTGTGTACCCGTCGGCACTCCGAGGCGTTATAGGGGTCGGGGCCATGGACCGTCAGGGTTCGGTTGCCAAGTGGTCGAACCACGGCGACCAAGTAGGGCTTGTCGCATTCGGTGACGAGCTTCCCGAGCACTGCACGAAGACTGAGGGAATCTGTACGGCGAGGGGTACCAGCCAAGCCACTGCCATTGCCTCCGCCTCCGCGGCCCTGATCTGGTCCAAACACCCGGATTGGACCAACAATCAGGTACTTCGGGTGATGATGGAGACCGCAGGCAAGCCTGCGAAGACCAAAATGCCCAGCAAGTACCTGGGGTATGGGAGCGTCCGTCCCCGCAAGGTACTTGTCGACGACGAGGGCGACCCAGGTCCAGCCGACGTGAACCCGCTTCTCGCAGCCAATGAATCGGCGTCGGCCAAGTCGGCTCCCCCGGCTTCGAAAGACGGGGAGGCCGCGTCCGCATCCGGCAATGCATCCGCTTCAACCGCTGACTCCACCTCAAGTGACGGCAACAGCACCACGTTGTGGTTGGTTGCGGGGGCGGTCGTGATCGGCCTCGCCGTGGTCGCGACCGGCTTCATCGTCGTACGCCGGCGTGGACAACGGTGAAGCAACTGTGAATGATGAGCAGGGTGATGCGATCGGCTGCAACAATGCACGGAACACGAAAGTAGTGCACGGCGAGTCCACTGCGATTCGCGTACATCAGTGAGCGGAGCAGCAGGCCGCACCATCTCACTGGCAACTCAAGGGGGAAGGTAGACCATGTCCGGTAACCAGAAGGTCAATGACTCAGAATTTCAGGCGTTCACGAACGCCATGGATGAGACGAGCCAGGCCTTTTCGGCGAACGTGCGCGCGTTGTCGAATGTGCTGACCAACTTGGACGGAGGCAAGTGGTCGGGCGAGGGCCACATGGCCTTCAGGAAGGCGCAGATCGCCGTCAACGACGACCATGATGCGGTGCGCCGACTGCTCGATGGCATTCGCGAGGCCGTTGTCCTCACGCATCGTGCGAGCGGGGCCAACGACAGCGAGATCGCTGGCTCCTTGAACAAGGTCGATGTCAATGGGGCGGCCCCCGGCGGACATCTGTCCAGCAAGATCGACGGCTTCGCGTAACCGCATCCACAGTTCGGCACATCACCACCAAGGAATGGAGGGCCAAGTGTCCGGGAACAACGGGGAACTTGCAGTCCACTACGGCGCAGTCAATCAGACCGCCGATGACATCATGCGAGTATCTCGCGAGCTGCAGGAAGAAATCGCGAAGATGAGCGCCGCGGTCAAGCGCGTCTCCAATGGCTGGGAGGGTGAGGCGCACAACATGATGAAGCAGGCCGAGGGCATCTTCCAGACGCGCAGCACTCACATTCACGAGACCCTCAAGGACGTCGCAGATCGCGTCAGGACGGGTTCCGCGCAGTATCACGCGACGGACAAGAAGGCAGCTCAGCTGTTCGAAATCAGCTAGGCAGACTGAGGTTATCGACTGATGGGGTGGGCAGCCGTTGAACGGCTGCCCACCCCATCAGCGTACTCACTTAAGATCGAACTCCCCATCCCGCGCCCCGAGCACGAACGCCCGCCATTCGCCTTCGGTGTAGCGCAACACGGTATCCGGATCCACGGACGATCGCATCGCGACCGCGCCACCTGGCAGATAAGCAATCTCCACTCGTTCTTCGGCAGCACCACCTGGCGCGCTGAGCCACTCGGCATCAGAGATGTCGAGTGCGTACAACTCAGCCTTCTCGCGTTCATCAGCCATCAGTCACGGCCTCTTTCGTTGATGTGATTCGGGTGCTGCTCGGTCCCGGAGGTGAGATGGGTGCGACCATCATGGCCTTACTGCTTGCCGAAGGTCAGGATTTCAGGGTGTCTTCTACGTGGACTGGAGGGACTTGCCGAATGCGTCCTCGAATATTGCACTGTCCACTTCGCCGCAGCAGCGAGATCACGGAATCCCGCATTTTGCTTATGCTTTTTTGCAGCGGAGCTTCTCTTTGGCGAAGTCTGTGAAGTCTCCTATCATCTTCTCCAGAACACGACGTGCAAGCTTCTCGTCGGGGGGAGCGTAGGCCTTGATGTCCAAGGTGATATATTTGTCGGTTTCCGGATGGAACGGGTTTTTCGTTACATGAGAGGGAGGACGGTTGCAGGTGAATGTGGAGGCTGCTCCTGAATCCCACAACCACCCTTTTTCACCTACCGGAATGTGAGTGGTGTTCGGCTTCCCCTCGACGGTGATTCGTTGGGTTACAGAGTTTGGGACCGCATCACGTGCGGCGCTTGCATTGAATTGTGTGTTGCCATCAATGTACACCGAGCACACCATGGAAGATCTTCTACCATAGAGATCGAAATTGGACGGTGCGTCAAAGGATCCAACTTTTCCCTTTGTCGGAGTGATCTCCTTCATCTCCTTGCCGCTGAAAGCTCCCCAGCAGACGCTGTCAGGCATATTGGGGGAAGCGGACTCGTGCTTGTCACTTGAACACCCCCCCAGGGCGGCGGCAATCAGAATAGTGCATGCGGTTGACATTGCATGCGTATATTTCTTGCGGGGCATGACCTATTCCCTTTCAGTCCGTGTACCGAGGATCGGCCGGCCTTAAGATGCCCCTGTTGACGTAGCCCATTTTCCCCGGCCATCTGAATGGGCGTGCATCGCTTCTTTGGCGGCTGCTCCTGCGAGGGTTTCGATGTCGTATTGCGACATTCCGCTCCCGCGGCAGGCCGTGCGCACAGCCTCTCCGGCCGCGTATTTAGTCGCTTCCTCAGCCTCGCTGTAGGAGTTCGCAGCTTCGTGTCGTGCTTCAAGGGTCTTGTCATGCTTTACGTGTTCAGTCACGGCTTCAGTGATGTCATCCTTGAGCCACCCAACCGCGTCGCCGCCCATGGGGAGCTTATCGATGTACTTTCCGCCGAATGAATCAATAATCCGATTGACCCACTTCGCCTTTTCGTCGACGGCCTTATTGAATTGGCCGTCTTCGTACGCCTGGTTGTCGTGGATGGCTTCGGCTCTCGCCTCGGTCATGATTCCAGCGATTTGTCCGCCCGGGGTAACCGCATTCTCGATCGCGGTAGCGAGGTAGTGGTAATGATCGCGATTTTTGATCACATCCTTCACCAGCGCCGTTGTGTATGCTTGTTGAGCATTACTGATCGAGCCATATGCATCTGGATCCTGTCCGACTGCCCCGAGGAACTGCTGTAGATCTCCGCCACTGAATTTCGCACCATGCCCAAATGGTTTGATCAGCTGGTTCTCGTTCCTTAGTGCCATCTGCATATCCGGCATGTACTCGGCCGCCATATTGCCGAAGTTGCCCGCCAGACCGCTAAGTGCACCAGGATGATCGGGATCCTTCCCCTCCACCAGCACGGGGTGCGCCCCGACCTTCTCGACCACCCGCTCCATCACCTTGGCCATGGCCGCGGTATGGCGGACTTGATGCGCTTCCTCGTCGCTCGGGTCCCGATGAGTGGTGGCCGCCTCCAGAGCGTTGCCCAGGGCCACCTGTCCCGAGCGGGGTTCCCCGCCCTTCGCGTAGTCCAGTGTGTCCGCGTCAGGGTTCCGGTCGAGCATGTAATCGACCATGCTCATCGGACGGGTGTCCTCCTTGTTGATTTTCCCGTCGTAGTTGGAGTCGTAGTGCGTGACGACCTTGTCGGCTGAGGTGATGATGCCGTCGTGGTTGCTGTCTTCCCTGACAGGTTCGTTGAAGAAGGCAGTGGAGGCTTCCGGGTTGTGACTCAGCCCCTCCATCAGTCCGGTGAGTGGGTGGAACCCCTTGCCGCCGGCCTCGTCGAAGTTGAGCGTCGGCTGCCCGGACGTTCCGTAATGCGAGCCCGTTGGCGCGTTCCGATCCCAAATCTGCGGGTCTTTGCGCTCCATCGCGACCATGTCGCGACCGATTGCCGTCATGAAGCCGGCGTCGAACTTTCCGTCTCGCACGAGCGCGCCGAGGGCCTGGTAGCCATATACCTGTGTACCGGGAGCGGTGATGCGTGAGAGGTCGAGTTGCTGGTGACCGGCTTTCTGGAGGTCAGTGACCCAAGCGGCGTCCAGATGGGTTGAGCTGTGCTTGCTGGTGGCTACGCCGAGCATGGAGCCCATCTCATTCTGAATGTGATGGACGAGGTTGATTCGAGTCTTATCGTGCAGCGATGAAGCGTCCAAAGCCACATTGGCGTAGAAGTTCAGCGCGCCTTTCGGGCCCATGGCCTTGTAAAAAGTGGTAGAGAAATCTGGATTCTTCGCGTTTCGGTCGAACAGTTTCTGGAGCTGCTTGAGCTCGTCGAGATTTTTTGCTGTGCCATCCACGGTGAGATGGTGGGCGAGCCTGGTAGCAGTCTTGGCATCGGCGATCGCCTGTGCCTTCTCTGCCTCCTTGTACGAACCGTATTTCACCGTGGTGAAGTTATGGGGGTCCTTGCCGGCGATGGTACGCAGCGCGCGCGATGTGGTTTCATCGGCCTCGGCTGCCGATTCCAAAATCTTGTTGATCTTGTCCACCATCGCGTCGATCTTCTTCTGCTCGGCTGGTGGAACCTTCAGGAAGTTGGGGACATCATTGTCCTGTGGCTGCGCGACGAGCGGTGGTACGACTTTCTTGGCCGACCGGACGACGCCGCTTGAGCTGATGCTGAGTTCATGGCTCGCGGCTTCGTCCACAGCGGTCTGCAGGTCGCTTTTGCATGTTTGGAACTTGGCGTGCGCCTCTTTGAGGATGTTGCGGATGCTCGTGGCCTCGGTGAGAGCGTCGGAGAACTCCTTGGCTGTCTTGAGGACGAATGGCTTTACGGCGGCAGCGTTTTCACCCTGCCAGTTTGCTCCTTTGGTCTTCGCGGCCATGCGCTTGTCGGCGACCTCTTCAAGCATTTTGAGCTTCTTGACCATGGCGGTCCAATCCTCGACCGCTTCCTCAAGCTTCCCCAGGCGGAGGTGCTGGAGTTCTTCAAATGATGGCACCAGAGCCGACCCTCAGTGGAAGTAATGACTGATTTTGGAAGCGGTCAAGTATTCGCCCTCGACCTTCGGCATGCTGCTCGCGATTTTCCTCTCGTCGTTGGCATGTGCGGCGAGGGAGTAGTCCAGGTGATCGGAGATGAGAGCGCAGGCTTGCAGAAGGGTATTCACCTGGTTCCCCCAGGTTCGGACGACATGTTCCAGCGCCGATCCGGTGCCAAGACCTCCATCGGTGAGGTTGGCCGCCGCCGTCTTGCTGTTGTCGTGAGCGTGCCGGCCGTCGGTCTTGAGCCGGTTGTAGAGGTTGTAGGCGTCATTGCCGATGGGGCCGAGTTCGTCGCTGCTCACGCTCAGGTCGGCGGTAGTGGGCGAGCTGGGTCCGCTTCCATCTGCCTGGTTGATACGGGTATGAGTCTCTTGCCGCCTGGCTGAATCCGCCCTCAGCCGGTCCCATTCGGCCTCAAATGTCATTTTCCCGCCGTTTTCTTGTCAAGTCAGCCTTGCCGCAAGGTAGTTGTGCGTACCGGGTCGCCAATAGACAGGCTACCAATGCATAAAGCTACCAAGGAGGCACGGTGAGTTGTGCCTCCTTGGTAGCTCCGGCAAGGCCGACTACTGCTGCTCCGGCAGCCATCCCACCTGCATCAGCGGGACCCCCCGCTTGCGCGACACGAAGAAGCCGCGGCCCGGGGGCATCGGGCGGGGGCGGACGCCGCCCAGGAGGTCGCCCTCCGCGGGGTCGCCCGATAGGACGATGCCCTGGGCACCCAGCTCCTTGATGCGCTGCATGAAGGACTCGTACATCGAGCGGGACGCGCCGGCCGTGCTGCGGGCGATGATGAAGCGGATGCCGACGTCGCGGGCGAACGGAAGGTTCTCCGTCAGTACCGCCAGCGGGTTGCCGCTGCTGGTGGAGACGAGTTCGTAGTCGTCGACGATGACGAAGAACTGCGGGCCCGTCCACCAGCTCCGGTCGCGGAGCTGCTGCGGAGTGATGTCCGGCTTCGGCGCGCGGCGCTCCATCAGGCCGTTCATCGCGCCCGCGTGGACGGTGAGCGCCGAGGCGATCGGCGCGTACTCCAGCAGATGCGACTCCGGGATGACGTCGAGGAGCGAGCGGCGGTAGTCGCCGACCACGATCTTCGCCTCGTCGGGGCCGTACCGCTCGGTGATCTGCTTGACGAGGAGGCGCAGCATCGCGGTCTTCCCGGACTCGCTCTCGCCGAAGACGAGGAAGAACGGGTCGGTCTCGAAGTCCACGAAGACCGGTTCGAGGTTGGTCTCGTCGATGCCGATGGCGACGCCGTGCTGCGGGTATTCGAACCCCTTCGGGAGTTCGTCCGCGCGGAGCCTGCGGGGCAGGAGCCGGACGCTCGGGGCGTGCGGGCCGGACCAGGCGGCGTCGACCGCGCGGATCATCTCCGTGGTGGCGTCGGTCATGGAGTCCGGGTCGCTCCCGGCGTCGATGCGCGGCTGCGCGCCCATGAAGTGCAGCTTCTCGGGGAGCTGGCCGCGGCCGGGGACGCCCGCCGGGACGTTCGCCGCCACCTTGCGGTCGAACTCGGAGTCCATGGTGTCGCCGAGCCGCAGTTCGAGCCGGTTCAGGAGCTGGTCCTTGAGGGAGGCGCGCACCTCCATATTGCGGGAGGCGGTCACCACGACGTGCACGCCGTAGCCGAGACCGCGGCCGGCGATGTCGGTGACGATCGCCTCCAGCATCTCGTACTCCTGCTTGAAGTTGCCCCAGCCGTCGACGATGAGGAAGACGTCCCCCCACCCCTGGTCGGCGTGGTGCCCCGCCGCCCGCTGCCGGCGGTACGTGGCGATCGAGTCGATGTTCTGGGAGCGGAAGTACTCCTCGCGCCGGCTGAGTACGCCCGCCACCTCCGCGACCGTACGCCGCACCTTCTCCGGGTCGAGACGCGAGGCGATGCCGCCCACATGCGGCAGGTCGGCGACGGCGCTCATGCCGCCGCCACCGAAGTCGAGCCCGTAGAACTGCACTTCGGCCGGGGTGTGGGTGAGCGCGAACGCGGAGATGAGCGAGCGCATGAGCGTCGACTTGCCGGACTGCGGACCGCCGACGACGAGCATGTGGCCGGCCGCGCCCGAGAAGTCGCGGTAGAGGATGTCGCGGCGCTGCTCGAAGGGCTTGTCGATCAGGCCGAGCGGTACGACCAGCCCGCCCAGCCGGGGGTACTCCGTGGACGTCAGGCCGCGCCCCTCCACCGGTGCCAGCCCCGGCAGCAGCAGGTCCAGCGACGGCGCCTCCTCCAGCGGCGGCAGCCAGACCTGGTGGGCGGGCGCGCCCTGGCCCTCCAGCCGGCGCACGATCACATCGAGGACCGTGTCGGCCAGCGCGTCGTCGCCGCCGTTGACCGGGGTCGGCGGCGCGATCGGGTCCGGGGCGGTGTAGGTCACCGGCACCGGGGACGCCGTGAACAGGACGGGCCGGCGCTCGATCGGCAGCGGCGCGCCGCCGAGGTCGGCGGTTGCCGTGCGGTACGTACCGGAGACGTACGCGGCCTTGAAGCGCGTCATCTCGTCCGTACCGAACTTCAGATAGCCGGAGCCGGGCACCGAAGGGAGGTGGTACGCGTCCGGGACGCCGAGCGCCGTACGGGACTCCGCCGCGGAGAAGGTGCGCAGACCGATCCGGTACGAGAGGTACGTCTCCAGCCCGCGCAGCCGGCCCTCCTCCAGCCGCTGCGAGGCGAGCAGCAGATGGACACCGAGCGAGCGGCCGATGCGGCCGATCTGGATGAACATCTCGATGAAGTCGGGCTTCGCCGTCAACAGCTCGCTGAACTCGTCGATCACCAGAACGAGCGAAGCCAGCGGCTCCAGCGCGGCACCCGCGGCCCGCGCCTTCTCGTAGTCGTGCATGTTGGCGTAGTTGCCCGCCGAGCGCAGCAGCTCCTGACGGCGCTGCAGCTCACCCGTGATGGAGTCGCGCATCCGGTCGACCAGCGTCAGATCGTCCGCCAGGTTGGTGATGACGGCCGCGACGTGCGGCAGCTGCGACATGCCCGTGAAGGTCGCGCCGCCCTTGAAGTCCGCGAGCACGAAGTTCAACGACTCCGACGTGTGCGTCACGGCCAGGCCCAGCACCAGCGTCCGCAGCAGCTCCGACTTTCCGGAACCCGTCGCGCCGACGCACAGCCCGTGCGGCCCCATGCCCTCCTGCGCCGCCTCCTTGAGGTCCAGCATGACCGGCGTGCCGCCCTCGCCGACGCCGATCGGCACCCGCAGCCGCTCCGAGAGCGTCCGCGGCCGCCACGTCCGCGACACATCGACCGAGCCGGCGTCGCCGAGCCCGAGCAGTTCCGTGAAGTCGAGATTGGCCAGCAGCGGCTCGTCATCGTCGCCGCCGCCCCCCACGCGCAGCGGCGCGAGCTGCCGCGCGAGCGCGTCCGCCGCCTCCATCGACAGCGTGTCCGGCACCCCCTCGTACACCGCGACCTGCGACAGCAGCTGCAGCCGGTCGGGCCGTACGACCACCGACAGCCCGCCGCGCAGCTCGTCCAGCTCGCCCGGCACCACCTCGACGATCGTGACTCCCTGGAGCCCCTCCTGCGCCGCGAACGCCGAGTCGGGCGGCACCATCGCGCCGTCCAGTATCAGCAGCACCTGGGGCTGGTCGAGCAGTGGCTGACCGTCCCGGCTGAAGCGCGTACGCCCCTCCAGCCGCGGCTTCAGCAGGTCCTCCAGCTCGCTCAGGTCGTCGCTGATCAGACGGCGGGTCCCCGCGCCGTCGACCGCGCCGGGCAGCTGCACATGCGGCAGCCACTTCGTCCACTCCCAGTACGAGGCCGCGCCGCGCGCCGCCACCACCGCGATCACCAGGTCGTCCGGCGAGTGCAACGTGGCGAGCTGGGCCACGAGCGAACGCGCCGCCCCGTGCACCGTCTCCGGCTCGCCCGACAGCGTCACGTGGTAGAAGGCGCGCAGCGAGACCGCCATCGGCATCCCGTCCAGCGACCCGTGGACCGCCAGGAAGTGCTGCATCGCCCCCGCGGCCAGCGGCTCCAGTTCGTCGACCGGCGCGGTCTCCGGCGCCACCAGCGGCGTCGCGAGCTGCTGCGAGCCGAGTCCGAGCCGGGCCTGCCCGAAGTCGTTGTCGCTCATCCGCCGCTCCCACACGCGGCTGCCCTCGGCGACCACCGCCCACAGCTGCTCGGGGGAGGGGTGCAGATAGAACTGCGCGTCGCGCTGCGCCCGAGCTGTCCGGCGTACGGTCCTTCGCGTTTGCGCAAGGTATTTGAGGTAATCGCGGCGCATGTCCGCCATCTGCCCCTGTGAGCCCTGACGGTGCCGCATGAACATCGCGATGGTCATGCCGAGCGTCGAGAACATCATCATGACGCCCATGATCTTCATCATCGGCGCGGCGCCCGGCATGAAGAAATAGACCATCGACGAGGCCATGCCCAGCGTGGGCAGCAGCTGCATCAGCACGCCCTCCTGCTGGCCGCGCGGCAGCTCCGGAGGCGATTCGAGGTGGAGTTCTTCGCTCGGCACCTCGGGCGGGAGAGCCCGCGGTTGGCGCTTGACGACGACCTGGCTCAACGGTCCTTCAACCCCCATCACGCAAAAGGACAGTTCCAGTCCGGCGCCCCCGTGGCGACGGCCTCCCTCCGCGGAACGGCGATCCTACCGATGGGCCCCCGCCCCGGCCCCGGTAGGGTGGCCGCCGCGCGTATGCACGAGCGAAGTAAGCAGAGCGATTCAGGGGGCCTTTAACGTGAGTACGTCCGCTACGACCGGCTTCTGCAGGGTGACCGTCGTCGCACCCGACAGCCGGATCGATGTCGCACTCCCGGAGGACATCGCGGTCGCCGACGTCTACCCAGAGATCCTCAGGCTGACCGGCCAGACCCAGGCCGCCGGCGAGCCCACCGGCTACCACCTCGTACGCCGCGACGGCGCCGTCCTGGACAGCTCCCGCTCCCTGGTGGCCCAGCAGATCCTCGACGGCGAGCTCCTCTCGCTGCGCCCCTTCGCCGAGTCCCTGCCGCCCGCCGTCTACGACGACGTGTCCGACGCCGTGGCCTCCGCCGTCACCCGCGACCGCACCCTGTGGAACGACCAACTGCTGCGCGTCTGCGGCCTGTTCGGCGGTTCCCTGCTGCTCGTCCTGATGGGCTTCGTGCTCTGGTTCGCCGACCCCGTCCGGCACGACATGCACGGCCTGCCCGGCATCATCGCCGCCGCCGTCGGCGTACTGCTGATCGCCCTCGCAGGCGTACGGGCGCGGATCTACGCCGACCGGTCCTCGGCCGTGGCCCTCGGCCTCGCCGCCCTGCCGCATCTCATGATCGCGGGCTCCGGCATCCTCGCCCCCGCCGCGGGTGAGGGCATCGGCCGGCTCCAGTTCCTGCTCGGCTGCGTCACCGTCCTGGTGGCCTCCGTCGCCCTCGTCGCCGCCATGCCCACCGGCGACGCACCCTTCGTCGCCACCGTCTTCGCCGCGACCGTCGGCACCCTCGCCACCTTCTGCGCGATCCTCACCGAGGCCGACGTCACCGGCACCGCCGCCGTCTGCGCCGTCGTCGCGATCGGCGCCATCGCCTTCCTGCCGGGCCTGTCCGCCCGCGTCGCCCGGCTGCCCATCGGCTACGCCGCGCCCCGCTCCGCCGCGGGTGACGACCTCGACGCCACGCCGGGCGCCGCCACCGCGGAGCCCGTCGACGCCGACCGCATCGCGGCCCAGGCCCGCCGCGGCCACGAGATGCTGCTCGGCCTCGTCGGCGGCTGCTCCGCCGTCGTGGTGGGCGCCGCCGCCGTCCTCGGCTTCTCCGCCGACCTCTGGGGGCAGCTGCTGGCCCTCGCCGCGGGCCTCGCGATGCTGCTGCGCGCCCGGCTCTTCCGCTACACCGCCCAGGTCGCCGCGGTGCTCGGCGCGGGCCTCGCCGCCCTCGCCCTGCTCGTGCTCGGGCTGTCCCTCAACCCGCCGGCCGACGCCGTCCTCAAGCTGCTCGTCGAGCACGACCACGGCCCGCTCGACATCCGTACGGTCTGGCTCGCCGCGGCCGTCACCGCCGGCGCCGCCCTGATCATCGGCATCGCGCTGATCATCCCGAAGAAGGGGCTCTCCCCTTTCTGGGGCCGGCTGTCCGACATCGGGGAGAGCGTCCTGCTGCTCGCGCTCGTACCGCTGTGCCTCGCGGTGCTCGACGTGTACGCCTCGGCCCGCGGCCTCGCCGGGAGCTGACCGCCGAAGACCGCGGGCCGGGACGCGCGACCCGGCTGGTAGTGTTGGTGGCGGCCGTTTGTGTACGCGCCCCCGGAGCACTCTGGGGACAGCGCCCAGCGGACCTCGCCTCCCGAGTCATGGAAGCTCCCCTGCGATCGAGACCAGGGGCACTCGGCGGCTGAATACAGAATTTGAGGAGTACCGCGTGTCGCTCGACGCCGCTACGAAGAAGCAGATCATGTCCGAGTTCGCCACCAAGGAGGGTGACACCGGCTCCCCCGAGGTCCAGGTCGCGATGCTCTCCCGCCGCATCTCGGACCTGACCGAGCACCTCAAGATGCACAAGCACGACCACCACTCCCGCCGTGGTCTGCTGCTCCTGGTCGGCCAGCGCCGCCGGCTGCTGCAGTACCTGGCGAAGAAGGACATCACGCGCTTCCGCGCGCTGGTGGAGCGCCTCGGCATCCGTCGCGGTGCGGCCGGCGCCAAGTAAGCCGTCGTGAAGGGAGCGGTTCCCACCGAATGGGGGCCGCTCCCTTTGCGTATCTCGTGGGAAGCGGAAGCTTTGTAGTCTGGTCCCACAACGGCATGACGAAAATCGCATAGCGAATGAGGAGGAGCGTCCCGCTCGCCGCCGGTCCTCGGTAGTGGCCCCCGGAAAACCAGAACCCCGGGTGCTTCGATCGAAGACCGGCCCCGCACGGAGGACGCCCTCCACCACCGTCCCGCGCCACACGGGCGCCGGGACGCAGACGAGGAGATATCCCTGGTGGAGAACGAGACCCACTACGCCGAAGCAGTCATCGACAACGGCACCTTCGGCACCCGCACCATCCGCTTCGAGACGGGCCGCCTGGCCAAGCAGGCCGCCGGCTCCGCCGTGGCGTACCTGGACGACGAGACCATGGTGCTGTCGGCCACCACCGCTTCCAAGCGGCCCAAGGACCAGCTCGACTTCTTCCCCCTGACGGTGGACGTCGAGGAGCGGCAGTACGCCGCCGGCAAGATCCCCGGTTCCTTCTTCCGTCGTGAGGGCCGGCCCTCCGAGGACGCGGTCCTCACCTGCCGCCTGATCGACCGCCCGCTGCGCCCCTCTTTCAAGAAGGGCCTGCGCAACGAGATCCAGATCGTCGAGACGATCATGGCGCTCAACCCCGACCACCTGTACGACGTGGTCGCGATCAACGCCGCCTCCTGCTCCACGCAGCTGGCCGGCCTGCCCTTCTCGGGCCCGATCGGCGGCACGCGCGTGGCGCTCATCAAGGGCCAGTGGGTCGCCTTCCCGACGCACACCGAGCTTGAGGACGCCGTCTTCGACATGGTCGTCGCCGGTCGCGTCCTGGAGGACGGCGACGTCGCGATCATGATGGTCGAGGCCGAGGCCACCGAGAAGACCGTCCAGCTCGTCCAGGACGGCGCCGAGGCTCCCACCGAGGAGATCGTCGCCGCCGGTCTTGAGGCCGCGAAGCCCTTCATCAAGGCGCTCTGCAAGGCCCAGGCCGACCTCGCCGCCAAGGCCGCCAAGCCGACCGGCGAGTTCCCGGTCTTCCTGGACTACCAGGACGACGTCCTGGAGGCGCTCACCGCCGCCGTGCAGTCGGAGCTCTCCCAGGCGCTGACCATCGCGGGCAAGCAGGAGCGCGAGGCCGAGCTGGACCGCGTCAAGGAGATCGCCGGCGAGAAGCTGCTCCCGCAGTTCGAGGGCCGCGAGAAGGAGATCTCCGGTGCCTACCGCGCGCTGACCAAGAAGCTGGTCCGCGAGCGCGTCATCAAGGACAAGGTCCGCATCGACGGCCGTGGCGTCACGGACATCCGTACGCTCGCCGCCGAGGTCGAGGCCATTCCGCGCGTGCACGGTTCGGCGCTGTTCGAGCGTGGCGAGACCCAGATCCTGGGCGTCACCACCCTCAACATGCTCCGCATGGAGCAGCAGCTCGACACCCTTTCGCCGGTGACGCGCAAGCGCTACATGCACAACTACAACTTCCCGCCGTACTCGGTCGGCGAGACCGGCCGCGTCGGTTCGCCGAAGCGCCGCGAGATCGGCCATGGCGCGCTCGCCGAGCGCGCCATCGTGCCGGTCCTGCCGTCGCGCGAGGAGTTCCCCTACGCGATCCGCCAGGTATCCGAGGCCCTCGGCTCCAACGGCTCGACGTCCATGGGCTCGGTCTGCGCCTCCACCATGTCGCTGCTGAACGCCGGTGTGCCGCTGAAGGCCGCCGTCGCCGGTATCGCCATGGGTCTGATCTCCCAGGAGATCGACGGCCAGACGCACTATGTCGCCCTCACCGACATCCTCGGTGCCGAGGACGCGTTCGGCGACATGGACTTCAAGGTCGCCGGCACCAAGCAGTTCGTGACCGCGCTGCAGCTCGACACCAAGCTCGACGGCATCCCCGCCTCGGTCCTGGCCGCCGCGCTGAAGCAGGCCCGCGACGCGCGGCTGCACATCCTCGACGTGATGAACGAGGCCATCGACGTCCCCGACGAGATGTCCCCGAACGCCCCGCGGATCATCACCGTCAAGATCCCCGTGGACAAGATCGGTGAGGTCATCGGCCCCAAGGGCAAGATGATCAACCAGATCCAGGAGGACACCGGCGCCGACATCACGATCGAGGACGACGGCACCATCTACATCGGTGCCGCGGACGGCCCGGCCGCCGAGGCCGCCCGCTCCACGATCAACTCGATCGCCAACCCGACCATGCCGGAGGTCGGCGAGCGCTACCTGGGTACGGTCGTCAAGACCACCACCTTCGGTGCGTTCGTCTCCCTCATGCCCGGCAAGGACGGGCTGCTGCACATCTCGCAGATCCGCAAGCTCGCCGGTGGCAAGCGCGTGGAGAACGTCGAGGACGTGCTCGCGGTCGGCGCCAAGGTGCAGGTCGAGATCGCCGAGATCGACCAGCGCGGCAAGCTCTCCCTGATCCCCGTGGTCGAGGAAGACGAGAACGACGCCGAGCAGAAGGACGACGCCGCCAAGTGACGTCCCGTAGCTCACAGGCGACGGCCCGCCCCTCCACGGAGGGGCGGGCCGTCGCCCGTACCCAAACGCTTCTCAAGGGCGAGAACGGCATCGGCACGGTCCGCAAGACCACCCTCCCGGGCGGCCTGCGCGTCGTCACCGAGACCCTGCCGTCCGTACGCTCCGCGACCTTCGGCATCTGGGCGCACGTCGGCTCCCGCGACGAGACGCCCTCCCTCAACGGCGCCACCCACTACCTGGAACACCTGCTCTTCAAGGGCACCGAGCGGCGCAGCGCGCTCGACATCTCCGCCGCCATAGACGCGGTCGGCGGCGAGATGAACGCCTTCACGGCGAAGGAGTACACCTGCTACTACGCGCGGGTGCTCGACACCGATCTGCCGCTGGCCATCGACGTGGTCTGCGACATGCTCACCGGCTCGCTGATCAAGCCCGAGGACGTGGACGCCGAGCGCGGCGTCATCCTCGAAGAGATCGCGATGACCGAGGACGATCCGGGCGACTGCGTGCACGACCTCTTCGCGGAGACCATGCTCGGCGACACCCCGCTGGGCCGCCCCGTCCTCGGCACCGTCGACACGGTCAACGCCCTCGATCGCGACCGCATCGCCCGCTTCTACAAGAAGCACTACGACCCGACGCACCTGGTCGTGGCCGCGGCGGGCAACGTCGACCACGCCAAGGTCGTACGCCAGGTCCGCCGCGCCTTCGAGCGCGCCGACGCCCTCGGCCGTACGGGCGCGACGCCGGTCGCCCCCCGCGTCGGCGCCCGCACCCTGCGCACGGCCGGGCGCGTCGAGGTGCTCGACCGCAGGACCGAGCAGGCGCACATGATCCTCGGCATGCCGGGCCTGGCCCGTACGGACGACCGGCGCTGGGCGCTCGGCGTGCTCAACACCGCCCTCGGCGGCGGCATGAGCTCCCGCCTCTTCCAGGAGATCCGGGAGAAGCGCGGACTGGCGTACTCCGTCTACTCCTACACCTCCGGCTTCGCCGACTGCGGACTCTTCGGCGTCTACGCGGGCTGCCGCCCGAACCAGGTCCACGACGTCCTGGGGATCTGCCGCGACCAGCTCGACCAGGTCGCTGAGCAGGGCCTCAGCGACGAGGAGGTCGGCCGCGCCATCGGCCAGCTCGCCGGCTCCACCGTGCTCGGCCTGGAGGACACCGGCGCGCTGATGAACCGCATCGGCAAGAGCGAGCTGTGCTGGGGCGAGCAGATGTCCGTCGACGACATGCTGGCGCGCATCGCGGCCGTCACCCCGGACGACGTGCGCGCGGTCGCCCGCGACGTACTGACCCGGCGGCCCTCGCTGTCCGTCATCGGACCGCTGAAGGACAAGCAGGCGGCCCGCCTGCACGACGTCGTCTCCTGACCGGCCCGTCGATGCCGCCGAGCCCGTAAGCCGATCACCCGATCGGATCACCATCAGCCGAGAAGTCGAAGGAAGCAAGCACGATGAGCAAGCTGCGTGTGGCAGTCATCGGCGCCAAGGGCCGTATCGGCTCCGAGGCCGTACGAGCCGTGGAAGCGGCCGACGACATGGAACTGGTGGCGGCGCTGGGCCGGGGCGACGGCCTGGAGGCGCTGACCGAGAACGGCGCCCAGGTCGCCGTCGAGCTGACCCACCCGGACTCGGTCATGGACAACCTCGACTTCTGCGTCCGGCACGGAATCCACGGCGTCGTCGGCACGACCGGCTGGACCGAAGACCGCCTCGCCCAGCTGCGGGGATGGCTCGACGCCGTGCCGGGAACCGGCGTGCTCATCGCGCCGAACTTCTCCATCGGCGCCGTGCTGACCATGCGGTTCTCCCAGCAGGCCGCCCGCTACTTCGAGTCGGTCGAGGTCATCGAGCTGCACCACCCCAACAAGGCCGACGCCCCGTCCGGCACCGCCACCCGCACCGCACAGCTGATCGCCGCCGTGCGGGCCGAGGCCGGCTGCGCGCCGCAGCCGGACGCGACGGCCACCGCGCTGGACGGCGCGCGCGGCGCGGACGTCGACGGCGTCCCGGTGCACTCCGTCCGCCTCCGCGGCCTCCTCGCCCATCAAGAGGTCATCCTCGGCGACACCGGCGAGACGCTGACGATCCGGCACGACTCGCTGCACCACAGCAGCTTCATGCCGGGCATCCTGCTGGGCGCGCGCCGCGTCGTCGACACCCCGGGGCTGACCTTCGGCCTGGAACACTTCCTGGACCTGGGCTGACACCGTGCGCGCAAAGATCATCTATTTCGCCCTGGCCGCCGTCCTGGTCGTCTATTTCGTCCTGGTCGGCAGCCGAGGCGTGCTGCTCATAGAGCAGGGCACCGTGGTGACCGTCGTCTTCGGCGTCGCGGTGCTCATCCTGCCGTTCATCGGCGCCTGGTTCCTGTGGCACACCACCACGTTCGCGCGCGATGCCAACCGGCTCGCGCGGGAGCTGGAGGCCGAGGGCGGGCTGCCGGTGGACGAGCTCGTACGGACCCCGGGCGGCCGCATCGACCGCGACTCCGCGGACGAGGTCTTCGCCCGGCGGCAGGCCGAGACGGAGGACGCGCCCGGCGACTGGCGCTCCTGGTTCCGCCTCGCGGTCGCCTACCACGACGCCCGCGACACCCCGCGCGCCCGCAGGGCCATGCAGCGCGCCATCGCCCTGCACGACGGCAAGCCCGTACGGGCCTGAGCTGATCCAGCGCGGACCTGGAACAGGGCCCGGGGAGCCCCGGGCAGACAGCCGACCGCTGGGCGGAACCAGGGATTCTGGTTCCGCCCAGCGGTCGCTTGTCCGTCTGCGTCAGGGCACTCAGCCGTGTGCCCGGGGGCCTACGGGCGGTCGCTGTACTCCGCGGCCCAGCCCTCGATGGCGTCGGCCGCCATGTCGAAGGCTTCGCCGCGGGAGAGGAAGTCCCCGTTGTGGTCGGTGAGCACCGTACGCACGGGCTCGCCGTGCCGCCGCCCCACTATGAGGGCCTGGCCCTGCACGGTGCGCGGCAGCCCCAGCCACCGCACGGGCTGCTGGAGGGTCCGTACGGACGTGACGTCCTGCCACTGCACGGTGAGCGAGGAGAACAGGCCGACCTGGCGCAGCCCCTGAGCGCTCACCCAGATGCCGATCCGGACCAGCTGGACCGCGAAGGCGATCACCAGAACGCCCACGCCCAGGCAGACGCCCGCGCCGGCCAGAGAGCCGGCGGCGGCGATGACCATGGCGGAGAAGAGGATGTACGAAGCGAGCAGCAACAGCAGCGCGGCACCGCCGACCCGCCAGGGGCCCGGCCGGTACGGGCGGCGCCAGCGGTCCCGGTCTTCGTAGGGGAGGGGGACAGCGGCCGCGATCTCGTCGTAGTCGCGTTCGGCTGTCAGGAAGGGCAGGGGCACAACTTGTCCTCACTCACAAGCACACTCGAATGGGCTGTGCTCGGTGAGGTTATCCATGCGCGCGGGCCCGGACCACCCCAGGGGGGCGGGTCGGGCCCGCGGAACGCCCGATCAGCGGCCGTTCGACGCCTCGGACTGCTGGGCGTGCTGGTGGCTCTGCGCCCCGGGCTGGAGCGAGGGCATCCCGAACAGCAGCGCGCCGACCAGACCTGTCGTGACGGTCAGTCCGATCAGGACACGTCCGGCGAGCTGGGACCGGCTCGCGCGTTCTCGGGGCGGCGGCGTGATGTTGCTGCGGTAACGCTCGGCTTCGGCGACGAAGGCGAACGGTACGGGCTCTCGCCGGCGGAACATGAAGGGCTCTCCTAAGAACCTCGTAGTGGGCACTCACACATACAGACGATCGCCGGCCCGTTTTGGTGCCCGTTTTCGACAACTTTCTGTGAAAAATATCAACCGCCGGTCCGGCTGCTCACGGAAGTTGCGCGTCCACCCGCGCGCGGCAGAGCGAGGCTGATGGGCGGCCCGGTGAACCTCCTGGTGGCAGTGGTGCCGACCGGCTCGGCGGGGCGGTTGTGTCAGTGGTGGCCCGTAGGCTGGGCGCCGCCCGAACCATGCGATTGGAAGGACCCCCGCCGGTGACCGACACCCCCACCGAGAGCGCCACCCCCAGCTTCCGCAACGACGTCACCGTCGAGCTGGTCAAGCACAGCGCCGCAGACTCCGACGTGCTGTTCGCCGCCCGCGTCTCCACGGCCGGCGAGCAGTCCCTGGAGGAGGTCACCAAGGACCCGGAGCGCTCGAAGGGGCTCATCAACTTCCTGATGCGGGACCGCCACGGCAGTCCGTTCGAGCACAACTCGATGACCTTCTTCATCAGCGCCCCGATCTTCGTCTTCCGCGAGTTCATGCGGCACCGCGCCGGCTGGTCGTACAACGAGGAATCCGGCCGCTACCGGGAGCTCCAGCCGGTGTTCTACGTACCGGGGGAGTCCCGCAAGCTGGTCCAGGAGGGCCGCCCCGGCAAGTACGTCTTCGTGGAGGGCACGCAGGCGCAGCACGAGCTGACGGGCCGCGTGATGGCGGATTCGTACCGCGCGTCCTACGAGGCGTACCAGGAGATGCTGGCCGCGGGCGTGGCGCGCGAGGTGGCGCGCACGGTCCTGCCGGTCGGCCTCTACTCGTCGATGTACGCGACGTGCAACGCCCGCTCCCTGATGCACTTCCTCGGGCTGCGCACCCAGCACGAGGCGGCGGCCGTCCCGTCGTTCCCGCAGCGCGAGATCGAGATGGTCGGCGAGCAGATGGAGGCGGCGTGGGCCGGGCTCATGCCGCTGACGCACGCGGCGTACAACAAGAACGGGCGTGTCGCGCCGTAATGCACAGGTGTACGGGCTAGCGGGAGAAGTGTCCGTATTGCGGTATTTCGCTACCTTCATCTAGGCTGACATACGGACTCGGCGCTGCCTGAACCCCCGAGCAGGCAGCGCCGGGATCCACAACAGACTCCCCAAGGGAGCACCTCACGGTGAGCAACGAGTAGCGTGGCCCCCATGGCTCCGACCTCCACACCGCAGACGCCCTTCGGGCGGGTCCTGACCGCGATGGTCACGCCCTTCACCGCTGACGGCGCCCTCGACCTCGATGGTGCCCAGCGACTCGCCACCCATCTGGTGGACGCCGGCAACGACGGACTCGTCGTCAACGGCACCACGGGCGAGTCCCCGACCACCAGCGACGTGGAGAAAGCCCAGCTCGTACGGGCCGTGGTGGAAGCGGTCGGCGACCGAGCCCACATCGTCAGCGGGGCCGGCACCAACGACACCCGGCACAGCGTCGAGCTGGCTCGCGCGGCCGAACAGGCGGGCGCCCACGGACTGCTGGCCGTCACGCCCTACTACAGCAAGCCGCCCCAGGAGGGTCTCCTGCGGCACTTCACGGCGATCGCCGACGCCACCGAGCTTCCGGTGATGCTCTACGACATCCCCGGCCGCAGCGGCGTCCCGATCAACACCGAGACGATCGTCCGGCTCGCCGAGCACCCGCGCATCGTCGCCAACAAGGACGCCAAGGGCGACCTCGGCCGCGCCAGCTGGGCCATCGCCCGCTCGCGGCTGGCCTGGTACTCCGGCGATGACATGCTGAACCTGCCGCTGCTGTCCGTCGGCGCCGTCGGATTCGTATCCGTCGTCGGCCACGTGGTCAGCTCGGAGCTGCGCGCCCTGCTGGAGGCGCACACCGGCGGCGACGTCCAGAAGGCCGTCGAGATCCACCAGAAGCTGCTCCCGGTCTTCACCGGCATGTTCCGCACCCAGGGCGTCATCACCGTCAAGGCCGCGCTCGCCCTGCAGGGCCTGCCCGCGGGCCCGCTGCGTCTGCCGCTCGTGGAGCTCTCCCCGGAGGAGACGGAGCAGCTCAAGCGAGATCTGTCCGCCGGTGGGGTACAGCTGTAGTCACAGACTTCACAACTGCATACCGACAACAACTGCAAGTGCACGAATGTCACGCGCGCCATGTGTCCCAAGGGGGACATGTGGCGTGCGTGGTGAGGAGAGTCTTTTGAGTCATCCGCATCCTGAACTCGGTCCGCCGCCGAAGCTGCCCGAGGGCGGCCTTCGCGTCACCCCGCTCGGCGGTCTCGGCGAAATCGGCCGCAACATGACGGTCTTCGAGTACGGCGGCCGTCTGCTCATTGTCGACTGCGGGGTGCTCTTCCCCGAGGAGGAGCAGCCCGGAATCGACCTGATCCTGCCGGACTTCACGTCCATCAGGGACCGTCTCGACGACATCGACGGCATCGTGCTCACCCATGGGCACGAGGACCACATCGGCGCCGTCCCCTACCTGCTCCGCGAGAAGGCGGACATCCCGCTGATCGGCTCCAAGCTGACCCTCGCCTTCATCGAGGCGAAGCTCCAGGAGCACCGCATCCGCCCGTACACGCTTGAGGTCACGGAGGGGCACCGCGAGCGCGTCGGTCCCTTCGACTGCGAGTTCGTGTCGGTCAACCACTCCATCCCGGACGCGCTCGCGGTCGCCATCCGCACCCCGGCCGGCATGGTCGTGCACACCGGCGACTTCAAGATGGACCAGTTGCCGCTCGACGGGCGCCTCACCGACCTGCCCGCGTTCGCGCGGCTCGGCGAGGAGGGCATCGACCTGCTGCTCTCGGACTCCACCAACGCCGAGGTGCCGGGCTTCGTCCCGCCCGAGCGCGATATCTCCAATGTGGTGCGCCAGGTCTTCGCCAACGCCGACAAGCGGATCATCGTGGCCAGCTTCGCCAGCCACGTGCACCGCATCCAGCAGATCATCGACGCCGCGCACGAGTACGGCCGAAGAGTCGCCTTCGTGGGTCGCTCGATGGTCCGCAACATGGGCATCGCCCGCGACCTCGGCTACCTCAAGATCCCGGGCGGACTCGTCGTCGACGTCAAGGCCCTCGACGATCTGCCGGACGACGAGATCGTGCTCGTCTGCACGGGCTCCCAGGGCGAGCCGATGGCTGCCCTGTCCCGGATGGCCAACCGCGACCACCAGATCCGCATCGTCCAGGGCGACACGGTGATCCTGGCCTCCTCGCTCATCCCGGGCAACGAGAACGCGGTCTACCGGGTCATCAACGGCCTGACGCGCTGGGGCGCCAACGTGGTCCACAAGGGCAACGCCAAGGTGCACGTCTCGGGCCACGCCTCGGCCGGCGAGCTGCTGTACTTCTACAACATCTGCAAGCCCCGCAACCTGATGCCGGTCCACGGCGAATGGCGGCATCTGCGGGCCAACGCGGAGTTGGGCGCGCTCACGGGGGTCCGCAAGGACCACATCGTCATCGCCGAGGACGGCGTCGTCGTCGACCTGGTGAACGGCTCCGCGCGGATCGTCGGCAAGGTCCAGGCGGGATACGTGTACGTGGACGGCCTCTCGGTCGGCGACGTCACCGAAACCTCCCTCAAGGACCGCCGCATTCTCGGGGACGAGGGCATCATCTCCGTCTTCGTCGTGGTCGACAGCACCACCGGCAAGGTCGTGGGCGGCCCGCACATCCAGGCGCGGGGCTCGGGCATCGAGGACTCCGCCTTCGCGGCGGTGCTCCCGAAGGTCGAGGAAGCCATCGCCAAGGCGGGCTCCGACGGCGTCGCGGAGCCGCACCAGCTCCAGCAGCTCGTGCGCCGCACGCTGGGCAAGTGGGTCTCCGACAGCTACCGCCGTCGCCCCATGATCCTGCCCGTCATCGTCGAGGTCTGACGCTGCGTCAACTCACTGGACGGCCGCACCGATGCCGATTTGCATCCGGGCGCGGCCGTCCAGTACGTTTACGGCTCCACCGCAACGGGAACCGCGATCACTCACGTGAGACCGGAAACCCTGAACGCGAGTGGGAAATCCGGCCCAGGGAAACCTGATAAAGTCGGAAAAGCCGAAAGGCAAACCCCCTCCAACGGGGATCGGAAATGTAATTCGGACCGGAAACGGAACGGAAAACGGATCTGGTAGGGTTGGAAACGCGAAGAAGCCGAAAGGCCGAAACGCACCGGCGGAAATCAGGACCGCGAGGATCTGATAGAGTCGGAAACGCAGGAACACGAAGGGAAGCGCCCGGAGA
>NZ_JBWKFF010000011.1:0-12018 GCF_056434425.1 Streptomyces sp. NPDC044033
GCGAAAAGATCCCCTCTTTCCTTGGTGGGAAACCGCCCCCCCTCGATCACCCTCCCTGTGGTGTGCCAAACCAGGGGGGGTTTCCTGTTAATCCGGGCCCGGCCCAGCGGCCACTCGCGGCGGAACGGAGGTGTGGATCACTGCTCGGGCTCGTCGAGCTGCCTGGCCGCGTAGGCCGCGAGCGACCCGACCGTCTCGAAGTCGGTCGGCTCCAGTGTCTCCGGGTCGAATTCGCATCCCAGCTCGTCCTCCAGCGTCATCAGCAGTTCGAGGATGCTGGTGGAGTCGAAACCGAGGTCGTCGAAGAGCCTGGTGTCCGCCGTGATGGATTCCGGCTCACGGTTGTGCATTACGGCGAGCGCCTTGATCGCGATCTGCGTGATGCGGGGCAGGTCGGCGGAGGGTTTGGTGTCGGTACCCATAATGATCTTCTCGCTTCTCTTGTATCGCCTTGTTCTTGTCTTGTTCTCTTGCTCTTGCTCTTGCTTCTCGCCCTTGCCTCTTGTCTTCAGCTCGTCGCCGTGCCGACGTCACCGGCGCTCGCGGTGAGGTCGTACATGTGCTGCTTGCCGAGCAGGTCTTCCAGGCCGTCCCGCTCACGGACCACGAGGGCCCGGCCTGCGTGCACCAGGACCTCGGCGGGATGGCCGTGGCTGAGGAAGAGGACGGGCGACGCGCTCGGCCCGTACGCCCCGGACTGGAGCACCCCGATGAGGTCGCCGATCCTGAGGGGCGGCAGGGAGACTTTCTTGCCGAGCGTGTCGTTGGGCGTGCAGAGCGGGCCGGCGATATTCCACACCTGATCCGGTTCGGCGCCCGTACGGTTCAGCAGCCGAATCGGGAAATTCCGTTTGACGAATGAGCCGAGGCCGACTGCCGCCATGTGGTGGTGCGTTCCGCCGTCGACTATCGCGAACCGCTCTCCCCGGGATTCCTTCAGATAACGGACCCGGGTGACGTAGACGCCCGCGGGGGCCGTGAGATACCGGCCCAGTTCCATGATGATCCGGGTCTCGGGGTGACCGGCCGTGAACTTCTCGACGATCGGGTTCAGGAGTGCGGTGAGGGCGGCCGGGTCGAGTTCGCGTTCGCCGTCGAAGTAGGGCACGCCCAGCCCTCCGCCGATGTCGACGAGTTCGAGGGGGAAGCCGAGGGCCTCGGCGATCTGCTCGGCGGCCTCGAAGATCCGCTCGGTGTGCTCGGCCACGACGCGTTCTTCGAGCACGCGGGTGCCCATGTAGATATGGATGCCGACCAGGCGCACCGAGGGGAAGCGCTCCGCGAGGTCCCGCTGGGCGAGGAGGGTTTCCTGGTCGATGCCGAACTGCCGGCTGGTGCCGCTCATCACGAGCTTGGCGCCCTTGACGGAGAAGCTCGGATTGACGCGGAGCGCCACCCGCGCGGTGGTCCCGCGTTCGGCGGCGAGGCGGTCGACCAGCGCCAGTTCGTCCAGGGACTCGCAGACGACGGCCGCGATCCCCGCGTCCAGGCAGGCCGTGATCTCCTCGGCGCTCTTGCCGGGGCCGGGGAAGACGATGTCGTCCGCCGCGACGCCGGCCCGCCGGGCCGTGGCCAGCTCGGCCAGCGAGGAGACCTCCGCGCGCGCTCCGAGGGAGCCGAGCAGCGCGCAGATCGCGACGTTGGGGTTGGCCTTCAGGGAGTAGAAGATCTCCACAGCGGGGTGGAGCGGCTCCCGCAGTCCGTGGTACTGGCGGGCCAGCGTCTCGGCGTCGTATACGTACAGCGGGGTGCCGAACTCGGCTGCCAGCTCCGATACGGCCAGGCCCTGGATGTGGAGTTCAGTGGGTTCAGCGGCCATGGCGGTTCTCCTCCGTGAGGGCCGTGACGCGTGCGGCGATCTGCCGGTCCAGCGAGGCGAGACGGGTGTCGTCGTCGGCCACGACGATCCCGTAGAGGCGGCCGTCGAAGGTCCCCGGGCCGTCGCCCCCCAGCCGGTGCTCGGCCGCGTTGACCGTGGCGTAGTTGTTGACGATGAGGCCCTCGGGGCTGCCGGGTGCCATCAGCACGTCCCCCAGGAGATCCGCGAGCCGGGCGAACGGGAGGTGTTCGCGCAGCGTGACGGGGTATTGGGCGGCGATGGCGACCCTGCCCTCGGGGATGTACCGCTCCCGGACGCGTTCCTGGTACGTCGACATGTTGTTGCGGGCGTTGATCTCCACGATGGGGTAGAGCCCGCCCGCCGGGTCCACCATCGCGTCGACCCCGACGGGACCGAAGTACCCGTCGGCGTACAGCCGTCGGCCGATCAGATGGGCCGCTTCTTCGAGTTCGGCGCACTGGGCGGCGTCGAGGCGGGCGGGGATGCGGTGCCCCTTGTGGACGCCGGCGTCGGTGACGGCCTCGCGGACGAAGTCGAAGGCGACGGCGCCGTCCCGGCCGATGGTGAACTGGTAGTTCAGGTCGGTCCGCTTGGCCACCCACGCCTCGATGACCATGTTCACCCGGTCGTCCCCCGCGCGCTCGGCGGTCCGTACGATCTTCCGCGCGACGCGTTCCAGAAGGGCTCGCTCGGAGACGACGAGCAGGCCCTTGCCCGAGACACCGTACGAGTCCTTCGCGACGACCGTGGCCCCCTGGTCGAGGAGGCGGCCGGCTTCCTCGACGGCGCTCCGCAGTTCACCGACCGACCGGCAGGCCCAGCCCCGCGGCTGGCGCAGCCCGAGCGCCACGCCGGTCTCACGGCCGTACGCCTTGCCGTTGACCGTCTTGCAGATCCGCGCGGACGGCGCCGCGACCCGCAGCCCGGCGCGTTCGGCCAAGTCTTCCTCGCGCTCCGACACGCCGTGCGGCCACAGGACGGGGCTCCCCGCCAGCGTGCCGAGCTCCTTGAGGAGACCGGGGTCGGCGAGTACGTCCTCGGTCACCGTCAGCTGCGGGTCGCAGGCGGCGGGCGTGAGCACCTGCGGGAGGTCGAAGCCCAGCGCCG
The DNA here is from genome assembly GCF_056434425.1 of Streptomyces sp. NPDC044033. Taxonomy (NCBI): domain Bacteria; kingdom Bacillati; phylum Actinomycetota; class Actinomycetes; order Kitasatosporales; family Streptomycetaceae; genus Streptomyces; species Streptomyces sp. NPDC044033. The sequence goes on from NZ_JBWKFF010000011.1 coordinate 2,948, forward strand.
CGAGGTGCTCCAGGTGTCCGTCGTCCGGTGCGGACTTGAGGAGTACGTGGTCGGCCGGCCCGGCGAGCAGCAGGCAGAACTCGTCCATGCGGTTGGCGATCTCCCGCGTCGCGCTCACCGCGACCCGGGGCAGCCCGCGCTCCTTCTCGGCCCACTGGTTCTCCACCTCGAAGTTGCCCAGCAGGACCATGGGGGCGTCCGGCGCCCCGCCGAGCACGGAGCGGATGCGGGCGGTCCAGGGCAGGGCGGGATTCGGGTACATGGCATCCCTTTCGGAACTCACTTTCCGTACTCACCTTCAGTGTTCGAATACCATGGCCGAGAAAGTCGCACCGAGGCCGACAGCGGTCATCACATACCTCTGGCCGGGTAGCAGTCTGCCTTTCTCGCGGGCGGTCAGGTAGTTGAGGAGCGCGTCGGCTCCGAAACAGTGTCCGATCTCCGGGAGGTTGTCGGTGAAGAGCCGGTCAGCGCCTCGAATTCCCAGCTGCTTGAGCACCGGCAGCCAGGACATCCGATTGACGTTGTGCGGCAGGATGAGATCGATGTCCCCCAGGGCCAGGCCGGCGCGCTCCACGGCGGCACGCATCACTTCGGCCAGCGCCTGCGGATAGACCTCCTGGAAAGTCTTGGCCGTTTCCGGGTCCATGGACATTCCGTCCTCGAATTCGCCGCGGGTCCGCGTGGCGTAGCCCAGGAGGCGGTCCCGCGAGCCGCCCAGGCCGACCAGGGCGGCTGCCGCGCACTCCCCCATCACGCCGGTGTCGGGGATCACGCGGGCGCTGGCCGTGAACACCTTCTCGCCCGTGAGGACCAGGGCGAGCGCATCGGGATCGCCGTCCGCGGCGAGCAGCCGGCCGGCGAGTTCGATGGCCAGCAGCCCTGACGCACAGGCGTGCTGGGTCACGCAGAAGGCGTGGGCGTGGCGCAGCCCGAGGGCGTCGCGCACCTCGTGCACGGTGCTCGCGGGGTACGGGGCGGCGACCGGCATCGTCCGGCCCTGAAGGACGTACCGAACGCGCCGCTCGTTTCCCTTCAGCCCCGTCAGGCCCTGGGCCGCGGAGAGGAGTTGCCGGGTCGGCGTCTCCCCTTCGGCCACGCGGACCCGGGAGAAGCCAAAATATCGCTCGTAAAGCTTGATCCGCGACTCCGGTACCTCGTTCTTCTGCAGAAATTCCCGCACCGGAACGCGCCGTTCGGGTAAGTATCCGGAAACTTCCTTCAGCACTGTCAACGGAATCTCCTCGGCAACTCCGCGCACGTGTCCGGGTGTTCCCCGCCAAGCAGAGCGGATAGTATCGCGGCCATGGTCAACGGAGCAGCCCACGAGGCGTTCAGTGATATCGCTCGCATTTCCGGAATCGTCGGCGAGGAAATGGGAGAGGTGCTGAGCTGCCCGCCCCTGGCGGCGGATGACGATTTCTCCGCGCACGGTGGCGACTCGCTGCGGGCGGTCATGCTGGTCGAGCGGCTCGTCGCCCGCTGGCGGCCCGCCCAGGGGGAAGCCGCCGACCGCCTGCGAGCGGCGCTGGTGACGGCCGTCTTCGACAATCCGAGCCCGGGCCATCTCGCGGCGGTGGTGGCGGCCGAGACCGGCCCCCTCGCTTCCTGACCTCGGCGGGGCCGGCCGGTCACGGTCTGCCCCCGTCGGGGGCGCCGGTCACGGCGGGGGCACCGACCTCGGCTGAGGCGCCGGCCTCGGCAGGGGCGCCAGTCACGGCGGGCAGGAGCGCGCACGCCCGCTTCACCGCCGTGAGGTCCGCTTTCCCCAGCGTCGTGCGCGGCAGTGCGGGCAGTACGTGGACGTGGTGCGGCACCTCGTAGGCCGCCAACCGGCCGCGGCAGTGGGCCAGCAGGCCGGCGACGCCGGTGTGCGCGTCGCGCAGGACGACCGCCGCGTGCACCGACTCCTCACCGTCCTCCTCGTGGCCGAAGACGTGCGCCTCCGCCACGGCGGCGCACTCGCCCAGGACCCCGGCCACGCGGCCGGGGTCGACCTTGCGGCCGCCGACGTTGATGAAGCTGCTCTTGCGCGCCAGGACGGTGAGGTCTCCGGAGGCGTCGACGCTCACCAGGTCCCCCGTGTCGTAGAGGCCGTCCTCGTCGAGCACGTCGCCGCCGCCGAGGTAGCCGGAGAACAGCGTGGCGGTGCGGATGCGCAGCCACCCCGCGCCCGGGGGCGCGTCATCGCCCTCGGCCGGTGTGAGCCGCCAGGTCGCCGAGGGGTGGATCCGGCCCGCCGCTCCCGCGGGCCATGGCCTCTCACGGTCGTACTGGCACGCGATCACGCCGGCCTCGGTGCTGCCGTAGATCTGGTGCACCGGCAGCCGGAACGCCCGCTCCGCCTGTACGCGCGTCTCCGGTGGCAGCGGGCCGCCCGACGACAGCAGGGCCCGCAGCGCCGGGCCGCTCCCGGCGGGCCGCGGGGCCATGCCGAGGATGCGGTAGATCATGGGCGTGCCGAGCAGCACCGTGGCGCCCTCGTCGATGGCCGTGTGCACTCCGCTCACGCTGAAGCGGGGCATGGTCAGGATGCGGGCCCCGGTCACCAGGGCTCCGGCGAGCAGCCCCATCATGCCGAAGGAGTGGGCCATCGGGATCGGGCCGAGCAGGCTGTCGTGGGCGGTGTAGCCGTAGGTCTCGCGGTAGATGCGGCCGCCGCGCTCGATGCCGGCGAGGCTCTGCCGTACGATCCGGGGCTCGCCGGTAGAGCCGGAGGTCATGCCCAGGATCTCGGGGTTCCGGTCCGGTGCGCGCAGTGGGCCCTTGGTCTCCGCCAGGACGTCCTCGTACGCCAGGACACCGTCGCTCCGGTCAGGTGCGACCGTGTGCCGTGCGCCGATGTCCCGCGCCGGGGACCGGCCCGCGGCCAGGTGCGGGCCGGTCGCCTCCAGGCACAGGATGTCCACCGAGGCGGCGGTGAGTCCCAGGAACACCGCGATGCTCTCGGCGGAGTTGTCGAGGGCCAGGACCACGGGCTCGTTCCGCCGCAGCACGCGGCCGGCGTGTTCGGCCACTCCGGCCGCCATGTCGCGTAATCGGCTCCAACCGGTGTCCGTCCACCGGCCGTCGGCGAGAACCCGGACGGCCGGGGCGTCGGGGCGCAGGGCTGCCTGTCGTTCCACTTGCTGATGCATCAGTCCCCCACCTCAGGTGCTGTGGCGCGGCCCGGTCGTCCCCGCGCCGCCTCGCCCTCGTCGACCGGGAACCGCCCGAGGGGCAGCCCGCCGTCCACGTGGATCGTCTGGCCCGTGATGTACGAGGCACCCTCTCCGGCGAGGAAGGCGAGGGCCGCGGCCACATCGCCCGGCCGTCCGGCCCGGCGCAGCGGGACCGCCTCGGCGACTGCCGCCGCCCTCGCGGCCCCGCCCTCTCCAGGACCGCCGGCGCCCGGGGCCGTCGGGGCCGCGATGAAGCCGGGGGCCACGGCGTTGACCGTGATGCCCAACGGTCCCAGCTCGACGGCGAGCGCACGGGTCAGCCCTTCCACACCCGCCTTCGCGGCCGCGTAGTCGGCCTGGCCGTGAGAGTCGAGCGCCGAGGCGCCCGACAGGTTGAGGATTCGCCCCCAGCGCGCTCTCGCCATGTGTTTGTGCGCGGCACGGGCGCACAGGAAGGCTCCGCGCAGGTTCACCGCGTGGACGGCGTCCCAGTCGGCCTCGGACAGGGTGTGCGGGGCGGCGTCCCGGACGGCTCCCGCGCTGTTGACGAGGATGTGCACCCCGCCGAACTCCTCGACCGTGGCCCGCACCATCGCCTTGACCTGAGAGGCGACGGCGACATCGCACCCGAGGGGCAGCGCACGGCCTCCCTCGGCGGTGATCTCCGCGGCGAGGCGTCCGACCCCTTCGGTATCGATGTCAGCGAGGGCGACGGCGGTGCCATCGCGGGCCAGGCGTCGGGCAGTGGCCGCCCCGATTCCCCCGGCGGCCCCTGTCACCACGGCTATTCGCTCGTCCACGAACGCTCCACCGATCTCCCTTGGCGGCCTTTAATTCGGCACGTCATTCGGATGCGCGCAGCAGCAGGCCGCACACGGCCGGCAGAATCGAAACACGAGACCGATCCCGCGATATCCATCTGCTCTCCACATGCAGCAGCGTCACGCTAGAGCGTCTTCACACATAACGTCAAGGATCATTTTGCGGGAGGAACATAAGGGACGAAGCGTTCGAAAATGATCACTGCGGGCCCCTATTGACTAAAACGCATTAGTTGTTTAGCGTCCGGACGGACCTCCCGCTTGATCTTCGAGACTGGGGCCAACGTCCCTGGTCAGAGCTTTGCCGGACCATCACATGCCGGCGCGCCACGCTGAGCTCACCTTTCGTTGAATCCAGTGGGCGGTCGCGGCAATGCGTCAGGCAGTCACAAGTGAAGGCCGGTCACATCGTGAAACAGAACGCCCCCGCGCCCGTAAATCTGGTGGCGCATTTTCTCGTAGCGGATGGTTACGGAAGCCTGGCCGAGTACGCGGCCGTGGGAATGGCCCGACAAGGCGCCCGGGTCAACATCATCCCTATCAAGGTATTCCCCGAGGGCCTGTCCCCCAGGATGCTCGACCTCCTCGCGAACTCCACTCCGTACGAAGAAGGCCCCGTCCTCTTCTCGGCGGCCCTCGAACCCGAGCTGGAGCTTTACGCGGAGACCGAGCACTTCGTGCACACGATGTGGGAGTCCAGCGAGCTGCCCGCCGACTGGCCGCGCAAGCTCGACCGCGCCCGGGCCGTGATCGTGCCGACCCGCTTCGTCGCCGATGTGTGCCGGTCGAGCGGCGTGACCGTGCCCATCGAGGTGATCCCCGAAGGCGTCGATCCGCAGCTGTACCCATGGACCGAGCGCCCGGCCCGCGAGGGCGTGACGACCCTGGTCGTGGGCACGGTGCTGCCGCGCAAGCACGTCGCCCAGGCGATCGAGGCGTGGAAGCTGGCCTTCGACGGCGACCCGGACGCCCGCCTGATCATCAAGTCCCGGTTCCAGACGGCCAAGTCGCACGGCCTGACCGTCGATGACCCGCGGATCACCGTGGTCGACGACCAGGAGATGGTCCGCGGCATCCTGCACTGGTACGAGCGGGCCGACGTCCTGCTCGCCCTCGGCAGCGAGGGGTTCGGCCTGCCCCTGGTCGAAGGCATGGCCACCGGCCTGCCCGTCATCGCCCTCTCCTCCGAGGGCCAGGGCGACATCTGCGCCGACGCCGGCGACCTCCTCCTACCGGTGGCGCCCGGCAGCTGGGAAGTCGCGGACGAGCCGGGGTACGGGCGCTGCGGAGTGCGCGGCGTACCCGATGTCCAGGAGGTCGCGGAACGGCTGCGGTGGGTGGCCCGCCACCGTGCGGAGGCCACGGCGATGGGCGCGGCCGCGTCGGAGTGGGTGCACCGGCACCGCAACCTCTGGCACAAGGGCCCCGCGTTGCTCGACGCCATGGAGACCCATATGCGTCCGCCGCGGACCCTGCGGGCGCGGTGACCGGCGGCACGAGGTGGATCGAGAGGAGCGGACCCAGGTGAACAGGACACAGGCCGGCAGCGGGAACGACGGCGAGTACGGCGACGGCGGGGCCGGGCAGCCGCCGGGCACGGTCTGCGTGATCGGCCTCGGGTACGTCGGGCTCACGCTCGCCGTCACCCTCGCGGCGCAGGGCCGCCCCGTGATCGGTATCGAGCGGAACGAGGCGATACGCGAGCGGTTAGCCCGCGCGGAACCCCATGTCCACGAGGCCGGGCTGGACCTCGCCGCGGCGATCGAGAGCGGCATGTTCACGGTGGCCGACGCCGTGCCGCCGGGCCGGGAGGTCGATACGTACATCGTGTGCGTCGGCACCCCTGTGGACGACACCGGCGCCCCTGACCTGCGCCAAGTGGAGGGCGCGGTCCGGGCGGTGGCCGCTGAGGCGGTCGACGGGAACCTGGTGGTACTCCGCTCCACGGTGCCGGTGGGCACCTCCCGCCGGCTCCGCGCCGCCCTGCGTGCGCACCGCGACGTCGAGCTGGCCTTCTGCCCGGAGCGGACCGTCCAGGGCATCGCCGTAGAGGAGCTGCGCAGCCTGCCGCAGATCGTGGCCGCCGCGACACCCCGCGCGGCCGAGCGGGCCGCCGCCCTGTTCCGCGTCCTGACGCCGGACATCGTCGAGGTCTCCACCCTGGAGGCCGCCGAGGTCGCGAAGCTCGCCTGCAACGCGTACCGCTACACCGTCTTCGCCTTCGCCAACGAACTCGCCCGGCTCTGCGAGAGCGTGGGCGTCAGCTCCCGCGAGGTGCGCGAGGCCGCCGCGGCCGGATACCCCCGGGGGGCGATGCCCTCGGCGGGGCCGGTCGGCGGATCCTGCCTCCCCAAGGACACGGCCATCCTCTCCCGGGCCTTCCTGGACCACGGTGCGCGCGGCTCCGAGCTGCTGGGCGGCGTCGGCGCCACGCACCGGGAGGCCCCGGCGCGGATCGCCGAACAGCTGGCGGAGCGGATGGCGCGCACCGCCGGGTCCGGAGCGCCGACCGTCGCCCTGCTCGGCGTCGCGTTCAAGGGCCACCCCGAGACGGACGACGAGCGGTCCTCCCCGGCCGTGGAGATCGTGGCCCGGCTGCGGGAGAGATACGGCGAGCTGACGGTCCGTTCGCACGACCCGCTGGTGCCGCAGGACAGACAGCGGGCGCTGGGATACGAGCCGTGCACCGAGGCCAAGGAGGCCGTCGAGGGCGCGAACCTGGTCGTCCTCGGCACCAACCACAGGTCGTACGCCGAGCTCTCGCTGCACTGGCTCGCCGAGCGGATGACGGGCCCGGGCATCGTGTACGACGCCTGGGGTCTGCACGCCCGGGACGGCGCGGAGCTCGGGGCCCCGGTGGAGTACCTCGCCTTCGGCGAGGGCCGGCCGGCGCGGTCGGCGTGACGCGAGCGGCCCCGCGGGATCACGTGGCCACACATCCGGTGCATGAGAAGGGAAACAACGTGAAGGTCCTGGTGACGGGCGCGGCCGGCTTCCTCGGCGGGTATGTCGTGGAGGAGCTGCTGGCGCGCGGGTACACGGTGGTCGGCCTCGACAACCTCACCAAGTACGGGCGGCCGGCCCGTACGCCGCCCGAGCACGAGCGTTTCACGAGCGTGGTGGGCGACGCGGCGGACAAGGAGCTGCTGTACGAACTGTCCGCGGACTGCGACCACTTCATCGCCAACGCCGCCCTGATCGGCGGCGTGCGCTACATGAAGGACCTCGCGTACGACATCCTGGCCACCAACAACCATCTGGTCGGCGCGGCGGCCGAGGTGGGCGTCAGACGGCACGGCGAGAAGCTGCGCAAGGTCACCTACGTCAGCTCTTCCATGGTGTACGAGGGGCACGCGGGCACCGGGTTCCGCGAGGGAGATGAACGGCGGATCGCGCCGCCCTCCACCGCGTACGGCTTCCAGAAGCTGGCCGTCGAGTACTACGCGAGGGCCGCCTGGTCCCAGTACGGCCTGCCGTACACCATCGTCCGCCCCTTCAACTGCGTGGGCGCGGGCGAGCGGCACGCCCCGCACTCCAGCACGTCCTCCGGCGAACGGCAGCGGATGGTGCGCGGCCACGTCATCCCCGACTTCGTCGAGCGCGCGCTGCGGCGCGAGAACCCGTTCCGCATCCTGGGCGACGGGGGCCAGTTCCGCACCTTCACCTACGCCCGGGACATGGCCCGCGGCATCGTCCTGGCCATGGAGTCGGACGCGGCGCTGGGCGAGGACTTCAACCTCTCCGGCCGCCACGGCCGCACCATCGCCGAGCTCGCCCGGTTCGTCTGGGACCGGGTCAACCCCGGGGAGCCGATCACGCTCCAGTGCGAGGAGCCCTTCCCCGACGACGTCCGTGTGCGCAAGCCCGACACGCGCAAGGCCGAGGAGGTACTGGGCTTCGTCGCCGGAACCCCGCTCGACGTCATGGTGGACGAGGTCATCGCGTGGGTGCGCGAGGGCGAGCTGTCGGCGGCCGACCGGTGATCAAGTCGGTCAACCTGGCCGGGGAGTTCTACGTCCACGACGGCTACGCGGGCATGTCCGAGTACATCGTCGTCGGCCTCAGCAGGCTCGGGGTCCGGGTCAACCTGGTCCCGTTCAAACTGGAGAAGGCCGGACTGTCCCCGGAGATGCTCGACGTCGTAGCGGCGTCCGGCCCGCTCGAACCGGGCCCGCTGCTGTTCAACTCATGGGTCCGCCCGGAGCTGGAGCGGTTCGCCGACCGTCCGCACATGATCCACACCATGTGGGAGTCGAGCCGCCTGCCCGCGTGCTGGGTGGGGCCGCTGAACCGCGCGCGGGCCCTGATGGTGCCGACCCGCTTCGTCGCCCGGATGTTCCGGGAGAGCGGGGTCACCGTGCCGGTCGAGGTCACGCCGGACGGCATCGACGCCGATGTGTACCCCTATGTCGCACGCCCGGAACGCGAGGGCATCACCACGCTCGTCGTCGGCACGGTGGTACCCCGCAAACACGTCGCGCAGGCGATCGAGGCATGGGAGCTGGCCTTCGCGGACGACCCCGCCGCGCGGCTGGTGGTCAAGGCGCGGTTCGGCGCGGAGGGACGCGGCGGCCTGTACCCGCGCGACCCCCGCATCACGGTCGTCGACGAGAACGAACCGACCCGCGGCATCCTGCACTGGTACGAGCGGGCCGACGTCCTGCTCGCCCTCGGCAGCGAGGGATTCGGCCTGCCCCTGGTCGAAGGCATGGCCACCGGCCTGCCCGTCATCGCCCTCTCCTCCGAGGGCCAGGGCGACATCTGCGCCGACGCCGGGGACCTCGTACTGCCGGTGGCACCGTCGCGCTGGGAGGGCGTGTACGAACCGCACTTGGGGCACTGCGGCGTCCGCGGCGTCCCGGACGTGGCGGAAGCGGCCGGGCATCTGCGGTGGGTCGCGACCCACCGCGACGAGGCCCGCGACCTCGGCCGGGCGGCGTCCGACTGGGTTCGCAAGGAGCGCGACGTGTGGCAGAAGCCGAAGGCGATGCTCGACGCGATGGAGCAGCACTGGCGCGATTAGGGAGCGTCGCGCGAGGCGTTCGGCGAAGTACGGGGAGGGAGTGGCTAAAGGCCCTCCCCCCCCCCT
>NZ_JBWKFF010000011.1:12028-169309 GCF_056434425.1 Streptomyces sp. NPDC044033
GGGAGAGGGAGGGCAAGGGGATGAGGGGAGCGAGATAGAGGTGGGGGAACGGGTGGATATGTGACCGGATGGTCTCGCGGCCAGGGTCCGCCCCCCCCCCCCCCCACGCCCGTCACATCACCGTCCGGGAGAAGATCCCGTATGGGCCCGGCCCCCGACGCGCGGCGCCGTCCGAGCCGCCCGGCGGCCCGGCGCCGGGGCTCGGTCACAGCAGTTGCCGCGACCGGAGGTCCGCCACGTACTTGGTGATCAGGTCCCGCGACAGGCGGGGGATGTCGTTCTCGTCGTCGAGGGCTGCGGCCCGTACCGCCGCGCGGAAGCGGTCCGCCGACAGGGCGGACCCGGGCAGAGGCCACTCCGGCATCGTGAAGGCGTGCAGCAGGGGGAGCAGCGAATGCTGCCGCTGGCGGTCGGGCAGGGCGCGCATGGCGGTCTCGAAGCGGTCGAACCACTCGTCGTAGTCGGGGATGCGCGCCAGGGGGTGCCCGGCTTCCGCCAGCCAGTCGACGAGGGTGTCGAGGGAGATTCCGTCCTCGTGCGGATTGACGACATTGAAGGTCCGGTACCCCTCCCGCGCGTCGTCGCCCAGCGAGGCGATGGCCCGCGCGGTGAAGTCCACGGGGAGCCCGTCGTAATGCCCGCCGCCGTCACCGGCGGCGCCCCTGACGTAGAAGCTGCCCGGGGCGATCCCCGTCACCAGCAGGCTCAGCAGGAGGCGGGTGAACACGTCCGGGACGTTCAGCTGGCCCCGGTAGCGCCGGTGGGCGAGGATCAGGTTCGAGCGGAACACGGCGACCGGCAGGCCGAACGTGTCGTGCGCCTCGCGCAGCAGCACCTCGCCCGCCCACTTGCTGGCCCCGTAGCCGTCCGCGTAGCCGCTGTCGAGGGTGCGCTCCCCGCAGGCCGTGCGGATGTCCGCCGCCTCGTCGGCCGCGGCCCCGGCCCCGAAGACGACGGCGATCGTCGACAGGAAGGTGAACTGCTTGATCCTGGAGGTGACCGCGAGCCTGATCAGTTCGGCCGTTCCCAGCACGTTGGGGCCGAACATCTGGTCGTACGGCAGGACATGGTTGACGAGCGCCGCCGGGTGAACGATCAGGTCGACGGTGTCGGCCAGCCGCTGCCAGGTCTCCTTGCCGAGCCCGAGATCGGCCTCCCCCACGTCGCCGGCGACCACCTCCAGGTGCTCGGCGGCCAGGCCGTGGTAATGCCGGAGGAGTTCCGGGTCGCCGCTGTCGAAGGCGGCGTCGAGCCGTGCCCGGGCCAGTTCGTCGGTGCTGCCGCGGACCACGCATATCAGCGTGCCGCCGCGCTCCGCGACGCGCTCCAGCCATTCGAGGCACAGGAAGCGGCCCAGGTAGCCGTTGGCCCCGGTCAGCAGGACGGTCCGCGCCTCGGGTCGCGGACCGGCCGGCCCGGCGGCCTTCGCCAAGGTCTCCGCGTCGAGGAACGCGTCCAGCCTCAGGTCGCCCGCCGCGAGCCGCGTCGCGCCCGGGCCGTGGACGCTGTCGGCGGTCGGGCGGTGATGTCCCGACGCGAGCGCCTTCTCGATGTGATCAGCCACCTGCTGGAGCGTGTTGACCGGGTTGATGACGACGTCGACCGGGACGTCGACGTGGAAGATCTCCTTCAGCAGCTGGGAGAACGACAGCGCGGAGAGGCTGTCACCGCCGAGTTCGAGGAAGCCTGTGCCGGGGCGCACGTCGCCCTGCCGGTGTCCGAGGAGCGCTCGGGCGGCCCGTAACACGGTTTCCTGCACCGGCCGGGCCCGGCCGGCCTGGCGCAGGGCGTGTAGTTCGTCGCTCTCGCGCTCGGTCAGCTCGGTGTACAGCGCTTCGAGGCGCTCGCCGTAGTACTTCGTCAGCGCGGGGCGCAGCGGCTTGCGCACTCCGGAGAGCAGCCCGTTGTGCCGGCTGAACGGCTCGGTCTCGATGAGGAAGTCCCCTGGGATCTCATAGGAGTTGAGGCCCGCCTCGGTGGCGAGGTGGTGCAGGGACTCGCGCAGGGTCGACCTGAGGCGCGGGGTGTCCTCGCCGAAGCGGTCGAGCGCGTCCTGTGTGGGCACGATGACCGCGAGCAGGTAGGAACGGGCACTGTTGCCGTACACGAAGACCTGCCGGACGACCGGGCTGCCGGCGAAGAGGACCTCCAGCCGGGAAACGGCCACGAACTCGCCCTGTGACAGCTTGAGGACGTTGGAGCGGCGGTCGACGTACACCAGCTCGTCGGGGCCGACGCGGGCCATGATGTCGCCCGTGTGGTAGTCGCCCGTGTGGTAGAAGCCGTCCTCGTCGAAGACCTGGGCGGTGGCGTCCGGCCGTCGGAAGTAGCCGGGGATGAGCCGGTCGGACTTGATCAGGAGTTCGCCCTTGGGGTGCGGCGAGTCGGTGCGGAAGTATCCCAGCTCGGGCACGTCCACCAGTTTGTGGTCGGTCACCGGCGGGCGCAGCACCCGGCCATCGAGCCAGACGATTCCGGCTTCCGTCGACCCGTAGCCGTCGAGCATTCTGACGTGCAGGCAGCTCTCGACGAACGCCGTCATCTCCGCGCTGAGCGGGGCCGAGGCGCTGGCGGCCCACAGCAGGCGGCCGCCCATGCTCTTCTCCCGCAGCTCCTCCTTCACGCGGTTCGCCCGCTCGGCCGCGTCGCCTCCCGCCTCGTTCCGGCGGGTCTCGTTCTGGCGGGTCTCGTTCCGGCGGGTCAGCTCGCTCTGGTAGCGCTGGGAGAGCATGTCGCAGATGCGGGGCACCATGAGGAACTCGGTGGGGCGGGCCAGCCACTCGGAGGCCGCCGCGCCGACGCGTTCCCACAGTTCGCCGTAGGTGAGCGTGTCGAACCGTTCCACGAGGCGCAGCGTGGTGCGACCCGTGTCCGGGTCGGTGACCGGCTCCGTGGCACGCTCGCCCAGGGCGGGGCGGTCCGCGTACCCCTCCATCACCGTGGCCACGAGGTCGGCGAGCGGCAGGCCCGGCCGCCGGATCGCCTCGGTGACGGATTCCAGCGGCGCGGCGGCGCGGAACTGCGGATCTGTCGCGTACAGGTGAGCACTGCGCTGAGCGGTACGTGCGCTCAACTCGTCAGTTGGAGGCCGCGAGCCGGTCATGGGTGTGTCTCCTTCGTGGCCTTGAAGGCCGTTCATCTGGGGGAGATCTTCACTTTTCGGGCAGGGGAGGGTAGGGAGGGGCCGGCGGAGCGGTGCCGGAACGGACCTGGGCCGGGCACGCGGCTCGGGCCTGTGCACATGAGGTGGGGGCGATACGCGTCCGGGGCGGCGCCATCAAAACCTCGCCGGCGCATGGCGCGTCCACGGGCCGTCGCAGGGTTCAGCACGCGGGTCGCGGTGGAGCGCGGAACCCGTCGGGCGGCGCGGTCTGCCACGGGTCGGCGACCGGCTGCCGACGGGTCCGGCGCCTGTCGAGGCAGTGCGCGCCCGGGCAGGCAGCGCGCGCCCGTCAGCCCGTCAAAGGGCGGAGTGGCTCACTTGGCGGTTCCGTCCGGCGCCGTATCCGGCGCCTGCCATGACAAGGCCGAGGACGACGAGGATCGTGAGCGGAAGTGTCCAGCTGCCCGTGGTGTCGTGCAGGATGCCGAGGAGGAGGGGGCCGGCCGCCGCTACGAGGTAGCCGATGGACTGCGCCATGCCCGCCAGCGCGGCGGCTTCGCCGGAGCTGCCGGCGCGTTCGCTCTGGAAGGTCAGCGCGAGGACGAGGCACACGCCGGCGCCCAGGCCGAGCAGGGTGCACGCCAGGATGGACAGCGCGGGGGCGGACAGCAGCACGACGAAGCCACCGGCCACCACGACCGAAGCCCCGGCCGCAGTCCATCGTTGGTCGTGACGGCCCCGGGTGAGCAGGGGCAGCAGGCTGCCGGCCGCCAAGGCGATCACCTGGTAATAGAAGAGCATCCATCCGGCCGTGGTGCTGCTCGTGCCATGGTGGATCAGGATGCTGGGCAGCCACGCGACGGCCGTGTAGAAGGCCAGGGACTGCAGGCCCATGAATATGCCGACCTGCCACGCGAGTCGCGACCGCCAGGGGGTCGGGGTGTGGGTCGCGCCGCTGGATGCCTGAGGCTTGTCGCCCCGCATCCGCGGCAGCCAGATGAGGAACGCCGCGACAGCGAAGGCGACGCCCCAGGCGAGAGCGGTGTGCCAGGAACCCGGCAACGTGTGGGACAGCGGCGCGGAGATCCCGGAGGAGACCGCGGCCGTGACGCCCATGACGGTGACGTAGAGGGCGCTGATGCCCTGGATGCGGTGCGCGGGCACGCTCCGCCTGATCAGAGCGGGCAGCAGCACATTGCCGAACGCGATGGCAACGGAAAGGATCACGGTCCCGGCGAACAGGCAGATCACCGAGGGAAGCGACCGGACCACGGTTCCGACGACCAGCGTGCCGAGGGCCGCCACCATCAGACGTGCGGTGCCGAACCGGTGAGAGGCCCGGGCCACCAGAGGCGACGTCGCGGCGAACGTCAGCAGCGGGAGGGTGATCAGCAGCCCGCCCCAGCTCGCCGTCAGGCCGCTGCCGTGCTCGATCGCCGGCAGCAGCGTGCCGACGCCGGTGAGGCTGGTACGCAGGTTCGCCGCTACGAGGCAGATCCCGATGACGAGCCCGATCGACACGGCAGGCCGGGTGTGGTCGGCGGCCGGCGCCCCGGAGGCGGAGCGGCGGTCGGATATCGAAGACGGCCGCGGACTCACCGCCCCTCCGCCTCTCGTGACGCCTCGACCTCGTTGTCGCGGGTGAGCTGGACGATCGCGGCCGCCGCGTCTCGGGCGCCGCTCTCGTCCCGGGCCTCGATCGCGTCGACGAGCCGCCGGTGCAGGCCGGCGTGCTCCTCGGCGCCGACGGCATCCCAGGGCAGGCCCCCCAGGGCGGAGGTGAGGGCCGTACCGAGGTAGTCGTACACCTCGACCAGGAGGTCGTTTCCGCTCGCCCGGACGACGGCCCGGTGGAACAACGCGTCGACGCTCCCGGCCGCGGACATGTCCTCACCCGCGCAGGCCGTGTCGGCGTCGGCCAACAGCTCTCTCAGCTGGTGCAGTTGTTCCTCGCTGCGACGCAGGGCGGCGGCCCCCGATGCGTACTCCTCAAGGACGGTACGCAGTTCGAGGACGTTGTCCCGCTGCGCCGAACTCGCTCGCCGCACCATGACCGACTGGAGCTCACTCGACGCGCGCACGTAGGTGCCGTCCCCGATCCGGGCTTCCAGCAGCCCCAGGTGCACAAGCGCACCGAGCGCCTCCCGCAGCGTGCTGCGCCCGACCCCGAGCTCCTCGATGAGGGCCTGCTCCGGCGGGATGCGCGTCCCCACGGGCCATCCCCCCGCTTCGATGTGTGAGCGGAGGCTGTCCACGAGCTGCGAGGACAGGCTTGACGACCTCCGCGGTGTGCTGATGCGTTTCATGGAAACAGCATACATACAGAGGTCAGACATTTGAACATCGCACTTACGGGCTCGGGTAGCCCCCTGCCCTGACCCTGGTCTCACATAGCTACCGCCAGGTGGCGTGTAGCGCTGAGTAACCATCGGGCAACAGTTCTTCGCTCCGGTTCCGCCTCGCCACGCTGCGGTGATCCAACTGGTTGGGCAAGAGAGCACGGGTGCGGCAGGATTGGGGGCCGGAAGACCTGATCGAGGTCTGGGCGCTGCTCGAAGACATGAAGAAGGTGCGGAACAAATCCGGGGCGACCCGGCATGCTGCTGCGGAGCGTGGAGGCGGCACTGTCGGAACCGTCCGGCACGGTGCTGCGGGTGATCTGCCCGGTGGTCGGCGGGGAGAAGACGCTGAAGGCGCTGGCTGCTGAGGCCGCGGCGAACGAGGCCCGCTACAAAGCGCGGGTCCGTACGGTGCTGCGGTCGTCGTACTCGGCGCACTGGCGCCGGATGCTCTCGCCGCTGCTGGGCGCGCTGGAGCTGAAGTGCGACAACACCTCCTGCCGGCCGGTGATGGACGCGATCGATCTGCTCCAGCGCTACCTGGAGCAGCCGCTGAAGGAGGGCGCGTTCTTCGATCCGGCGGAGAGCGTGCCGCTCGCGGGGGTGGTGCCCGAGCACCGGCGGGCGGCGGTAGCGGACGACAAGGGCCGCATCGAGCGCGTCCCGTACGAGCTATGCGTGCTGGTGGCGCTGCGGGACGCGGTGCGGCGCCGGGAGATCTGGGTGGTGGGGGCGAACCGGTGGCGTAACCCGGAGGACGACCTGCCGGAGGACTTCAAGGACAACCGGGACGTGCATTGCGCCGCCCTGGGCCAGCCGCAGGACGCCGGGGAGTTCATCGTCGCCCTGCAAGGCAAGCTCCGTACCTCGCTGGACCGCTTCGAGCAGGCCCTGGCCGAGGGCATGACGGGCGGGGTGGCGCTTGTGAAGAAGCACGGCGAGCCGTGGATTCGCGTCTCCCCGCGTGGCAAGCAGGAGGAGTCCGAGAGCCTGGTGGCGATCAAGGGCGAGATCGAGCGGCGCTGGGGGACCATCGATCTGCTGGACATCCTGAAGTACGCCGAGTTCGACACGGACTTCATCGCCGAGTTCACGTCGGTCGTCACCAGGGAGATGCTGTCGAAGGATGTGCTGCACGAACATGGGGACCAAGCGGGTCGCGGTGGCCGGCAAGCACGGCGCGTCGGAGGCGACGCCGCGGCGGGTGCGGCACCTGTTCGTCAGCCGGGCCAACATGCGCGCGGCCCTGCGGAAGCTGGTGAACGCCGCCTTCGCCGTCCGGGATGGTGCCCGGCCCGCGCGCCCACAGCGAGACACAGCCGCAACGCCTGCGTGACTCTCGGCCGGCGCGTGCGCGCGATGCGAAGCGTGCACCCTGATGCCGTGTTTCCGATTCTGGGTCTCAAGCCCGGGTGACGGCGGAGTCGAGCGCGGCGACAAGCCTGTTGATGTCTTGTTCACTGGTGTGAAGGTGGGGACTGATGCGTAGAGATCCACCGCGTGCTCCGACGTGGATATCGGCGTCGGCCAGGGTGGCCAAGAGCTGCTGCCGAGTGCCGCCGGGGACGGTGATGCCGACGATGTGCGGACCGCGGGGGTCGGGAACGATCAGTCCCCGTTCTTGTGCGGCTGCGGCGATGCGCCCGGTGGTGGTGCTCAGTGTGGTGGCGATGCTGGGGACGGTCCAGGTGGTGATCTGTTCGAGAGCGGCAATGGCCATGGGGGTGAGTTCGAAGGCGGTGCGTTGTCCCATGTCGAAGCGTCGTGCGCCGGGCTGGTAGTTCTGGCGGTAGTCCACCAGGCGGGCGAAGTCCTGTGCGCCTTGGCGAACGATCCAGTTTTCCTCCAGTGGGCGGCCGTTGTGGTGGGCGGGGGCGATGTAGAGGTAGCCGAGGCCGAAGGGCCCGAGGAGCCACTTGTATCCGACGGTGACCAGGAAGTCGGGCTGCAGCGTGTTCATGTCGAGAGGCATCGCCCCGGCGGATTGGCTGGCGTCGATGACCAGTGCGGCTCCAGCGGCTCTTGCGGCTTCGGCGATCGCGTCGAGGTCCAGCAGCGAGCCGTCGGTCCAGTGGACCTGGGGCACGGAGACCACGGCCACGGTCCCATCCAGAACGTCCAGGACTGCCTCGGTCCAGGTCTGCCCGGGGCGGCGTTGCACGGTGAGCAAGCTGGCCCCAGTGCGTTCGGTGAAGCGCCACCAGGTGTAGATGCCGGAGGGGTACTCCTCTGCAAGCACCAGGATCCGCTGTCCGCGGCTCGCGGTCAGGTTCTGGGCTGCCGTCGCAATGCCGTAACTGGTCGCAGGGATGAAGGCGATGTCGTCGGCTCGGGCGTTGATGACGTCGGCGAACAGTTCCCGGCGGCGTTCGGCGGCGGTGAACCAGTCTTCGCCGGTGATCTTCCAGGGCTGGGCTCGGTTCTGCAGCGATGCGTTGCCCGCGGACAGTCCGCTGCGCAGGGTCGGTGCGAGGCTGGCGGTGTTGAAGTAGGCGATATCGTCGGGGACGTCGAAGAGGTGACGGGCAGAGGGGAGATGCCGGTCGCCGGAGACGGTAGTCATGATGTGGCCTTTCGCGAGGGTGAGGAAGTAGGCGGGTCTTGGTGGAGGGCGCCCCCAGGACGACGGTGGCGATGGCCGCGATCTCCCACGGGCCAGGGAGCTGACGCAGTACCACTACGCCGATCACGCACGCCGTTGCCGGCAGGAGCGCGGGCATGGGCGCGCGAAGGTCGTTCGGGACACTCGTGCCATCGCCAGTTGATCGCACAGATAGGGGATGACGGAGGGGCACACGCCCACTACGACCGCGGCTGTGAGCAGCAGTGGATCTCCGAATGCCGACAGCGCCGGGCGTGCCCCCAAGGGGGTGACAGCAATGCGGCCGATCGCCATGGCCGCTGCCAGGCGGTCCGCGCTGTGGCCGGGCCCGTCACCCGCGATGCGATGGCCCGGGGCCACGTAGGCCATGAACAGCAGACTGTTGGCCACGGCGAACTCAAAGCCGAGGGGCTCGTGTGTGAGGTGGACATCGCTGAGCAGCCCGACTCCCACGAGGGTGGCGGCCAGGGCTGCGGCGTTGCGCCCATTGCGGACTCCGGCGGCCGCCAGGAGCACCGGGCCGGCGAACTCGATCGCGGCGACGGTGGCGAGCGGTAGCCGGTCGATCGCCAGATAGAAGCAACTGTTCATGGCACCCAGAACCAGACCCAGTGCCACGATCAGACGCCGTTACGGCCAGGTCGCCACGGCGAGGCATCTCCACGGCCGGCGCGCCACCCGCAGAGGAGCGCGGCAGCCGTGGCGAGGCGCAAACCAGGTGACACCCAGAACATCGACCTGTGCGAAGAGGAGCACCGCGAAGGCCGGTCCGGCGTAGTGAAAGACCGCGCTGGTCGCCGGCCAGGCGGGTGCCGGTATCCGCGCGACTACTCCCGGGCAGGGCCGGGAGTCGGGAGCGGCTTCAGCAATATCCATACCTCTATTGTTGAAACCAGAGACGCTCAGGGCCATGGATACCGAGAACAGTGAGAGCCAAAATGCCTACAGTTCGCAAAGAGAAAGCCGGAAGAGTTTTTCAGAACGACAAGAACCTTCTTGACGCTGTCGGACTGCGGGTACTCGCACAGCTCAGGGACGACCCACGGCTGAGCATGTCTGAACTGGCACGCCGGGCCGGGGTGTCCGCACCCACCGCCACCGAGCGCGTACAGCGCCTGGAACGTGCGGGGGTCATCCGCGGCTATCGCCTCGATGTCGACCCGGCAGCACTCGGCCTCCCCGTCGCCGCCTATGTCCGCATCCGGCCCGGTCCCGGGCAACTCCGCAAGATTGCTGAACTGGCCGCCCAGGTACCGGAGGTGGTCGAGTGCCACCGCATCACCGGAGAAGACTGCTTCCTGCTGCGCATCCAGGTGGCCGCCGTCGACGCGTTGGAGGACGTGCTCGACCAGTTCCTCCTCTTCGGCCAGACCACGAGCTCCATCGTTCAGTCCACCCCGGTCTCACCACGGCACCCGCCTCTCCCCGATTCATGAGACGACCCACCCGTGCCTATGCGGGGCGCCGTAAACCTACGTAGGCGGGGTCAGCGCGCCCGCGCGACCTCTCTCGCAAACGCCCCTTTGCCAGAGCAAGATCAGCAACCGGCCTCCGGACTCCCGCTGATCTTCAATCGGTTCTCAGGACCCGTTCGCACTCAAAAATGAAGGAAGCGAGGTTCTGCGACTTGCGTTGCCCGGACTCATGACTGTCCCTCAAGAACGCCCCGCCGAAGCCGAGTCCGAAGCCGATCTCGTCGAGCGCCATCCGTGCCCGAAGTGCAAGGCCGCCCCCGGCTCGCCGTGCCGCTCGCGCAGCGTGGCCGTCACGAGTGCCTACCACACCGGCCGCTTCACCAAGCTGGCGAAGCTGGCGAAGCTGGCGAAGCTGGCGAAGCTGGCGAAGCTGGCGAAGCTGGCGAAGGAACTGCGGGTGCCGACCCCGGCCAACCGAGGGCCGGGCCAGCCTTTTCGGCCCGGCAAACCGGTGCCCGCGGCCATCGCCCCCACTCTGCCGAGCGCGAACATCCGCATCGGCTACGCCCGTTGCTCGCTCCTCAGCCAGGAGCTCGACTCGCAGCTGAACGCGCTCGACAAGCACGGCATCGGCAAGGACAAAATCTTCAGCGAGGAGACCAGCACCCGGATCAAGGTCCGCCCGCAGTTCGAGGAGTCGCTGAAGACCACCCGGGAGATCAAGGCGCACGCCCCGCACTGCCGGGTCATCTTCAGCGTGTTCGAGATGAAGAGGCTGGGCTGCGACGCGGCAGAACTCACCGCCCTCGCGGACCATCTGACCGAGCACGGCCTGGTACTGGAGATGCTCGCCGGGCCGCTGCCCGGCGTCTACGACCCCACCGACCCCGGCAAGCTGTTGTTCGGCCTCTTCGCCGCGATGGCCGAGACCGAGCGGGAGAACATCCGGGAATCGACGCTGGAGGGACTCGACACCGCGGCCCACAAAGGCAAGTACGGCGGCCGGCCCCCGGTCGTCACCGACGACATGCTGCACACCGTGCTGCGGCACAAGGTACTCGGCGAGTCCGTCGAGCAGATCCAGCCCGCCCTGATCATCCACACCGGCAGGCGCAAGGGACACAGTCCCTCCGTCGCCGGCCTCTACCGGGCACTCGCCGAACACGAGAAGACCCAGGCGTACCCTGAGGCCGTCGAGGCTGCCCGCGCCGACTTCTCCGCCCTCCAGCAGCACGACCGCAGCCCCACGTAGTTACTCAGTGCTACATGCCACCTGGCGGTAGCTATACGAGAACAGGGCCGACCTCGCGCTTCCAGGTGGCGGGTCGGGGCCGCCAATCAGCTGATCTCGGTTGTTGGCCGGCCAGCGGGCCGTCGGGCCCCTCGGCCTTCTCCTGCTACCAGGATGGGACGGAGGCCGTGTCCGCTCCTCCGGTATCGGCGAAGGGCCCCGCCGCTGCGGACAGAGCCCCGATCCACTCATCCCCGCTTCGGCGAAGAACACAGAGGCCCCGCCGCGGCGGGCCACGCCCCCGTCTGTCCCGCTCAGGTCTCCCGGACTCCGAAGGATCAGCTCTCGCGTGAGGCACCCGACGGCCAGACCACATCCACGGGAAGGCCCGCCTCTCGGGCCGCCACGACGACGTCGGCTGTGCCCCCGCCCTTCCCGCTGGGCGGCGCACCGTCCCACACAGCGACAAGTCGTTCCGCGCGGTCGAGAACCTGCCGGTTGGCTGCCTCATAGGCTTCACGGTTCACTTTGTCGTACGGCATGATCAGCACCTCGTCCGCGGCGCCTGCGAGTCGGTCGAAGAGGTCGGCATGGTCCGGTTTCACCTTCGTCTCCCGGTAGTCCCGGGAGGGGAGGACCACGACCAGGCGGCCACCGGCTTGCAGGACGGCGTCAGCGAACAGGCTGTCGGAGCCCCGCGCAATGCAGGAGATGCCCACAAGGGACTCGGCGGGGTAGGCGTCAAGGAGCTGCCGGATCGCTCCCCGTACCAACTCGGCAGCCCCAGGGGTCAAGTCCATGTGCCCGGTCACGGCGATGGCGGTCACGTTGCTCCCCATCTCGTCAGCTGGCCAGCAGACAACGCATCCTATGGCGAGCTTCGCGCAGAGGCGCTGAAGCGCTGTGCCCGACCGTGTAGGGGTACAGAACACCGAGCTGGGTATGGACACGTCCTGATTGCGTCCCCTGCGCCGCATCGACTGCCAGATGTGTCTGTTCGACGGCTCCGTTCAAGTCACCAGAGAGGAAGCAGCATTCCGCGAGTCCGATGCGGTCGAGCGCCCAGCTGCGCCCGGCCTCCGGGCCTCGCCCGGCCAGCGCTTCACGAATCCGGTCAGCAGCGGCATGAGCATGCTTCTTCGCGTCTTGACGTGCCAGGTCCAGCAGCCGACCACCGGTTACTCCTGCCAACTCGGCTTCGTCGAAATACGCGATCCGATAGGGGTCCGCGTCGACGTCGCCTGTCGCGGCGAGCGCCTCCTCGGCCTGGGCGGTGGCCCGGCGGAACGCGGCTTCGCGCCCCATAGCCGAAATCGCCCACGCCTCTCGCGTATACAGCATCGCCCTGACACACGGCCCCGCGATTCCCCATGGGGGTGAAGTAGCCGGCGGGGTCGTCACAACCGCCGTTGGTGGTGTCGGACTTGATCGATGGCGATCCGAGCGGCCTCATTCAGCGCCAAATCCCAGGGGAATCTTTCCGGGCTTCCCTTCCCGGGCTCATTCGGGACAAAGCCGCCTTCGCCATAGAGCACGCTCACCCCGGCCTCCCGCAGCGTGGCCACCGACCGCTCGAACTGCGGATGCTGAGCGAAGGCCCTGTTCACGCACGGCATTGCCGCCAACGGAATCCCCTTGCCGATCGCCTCCGCCACGAATCCGACCACGAAGTGGTTCGTGATACCCAACGCCCATTGGTTGACCGTGTTGAACGTCGCCGGGGCAACCAACACGGCGTGCGCCGGCGGCCATACGTCCTGCTCGCCCGGCATCTTGTACCGCGTGCGCACCGGGTGCCCTGTCAACTCGGTCAGGTCAGCCAGCTGATCCTCCAACCAATGAGCGGCCGTTGGGGTCAGCCCGAGACATACCTGCCACCCCTGCTCCTGGGCCTGTCGGATCACGGAAGCGACGTTCAGGACGGGCGGAGCCGCAGAGCCGAACAGGTACAGGACACGAGTGGTCATGCGCCGATCTCACCACATGCAGCCGCCCCCGAACCGACGGGTTCGAGGGCGGAGGTATTCCCACGCGTGTCTGCGCGGGTAGGTTCCGAGTGGACGCACGGAACAGGGGGCCGTCATGCCTAGGCTGGATCACGACGGACTGTCCGAACAACGCGCCGGCCGCCGGCGGGACGCGGTACAGATACCGGACGACGCTGGGCTGGTCGCCACCGCGCACACCGCCGACCATGCCGACGGCAACCAGTCCCGAGCCCGGAGCGGTCGCGGTCAAGGGGAGCCGCTACGGGCCGCGAAAAAGGAGTTCGACTACGAGTCGTGTGCCACTCACGACCGAGTGGCGGTTCCGCAGCCCGATCCGTCGGTCTCCCGCGTACGTGCGTCCATCGGCGTGCTCCGGTCGTACGGGTCGACCTCGGAGCCGCCCGAGGTGGCCCGTCCGGCGCCGAAGGGAGGGGTGAAGTAGCCGGTGGGTTTGTCACAACCGCCGTTGGTGGTGTCGGACTTGTAGGAGACGAGGGAGAAGGTGCCCGGCTCGGTGTTCACCTTCGCCGGGTCGTCCCAGCTCATGACGGTCTCGCGGCGCACGATGGTGCGCACGACATCATCGTCGCCCGCTGCGGAGCGGACGACGGGATAGACGTACGTGACGTCGGCGGTCACCTCGACCGCGCCGCGCTTGCCTTCGCGAAACGTGATCCGTCCCCGCGTCTTGACCACGTCCCCGACCAGCCGCACCTTCGACTTCTCGAAACGGCTGAACAGCAGCAGAGGGTCGTTCTCGCGGCTGGGCGTGTGGAACGCGGCGGTCAGGTAGCCCTGCACGTCTTCCTGATGCGGGTTGATCAACGCGATCGCCTTGTCGGGCCGGTCACCGCGCAGCACGCCGGAATCCAGGCTGGACGCGACGAGAAAATCCCGGGACCGGTCGAGGGCCCGCGCGACCTGGGCCCGGTCCATCCAGCCGGTCGCCCGCGCGGCAGGCACATGGATTCCTGCCGCTCCGTCGCTCCACTGCGCGGCGGGCGACCCCCTGTATGGCGCGTCCAGCGTGGGTCGTTGAGCCGCTGCCGCCGCCGGCGGGTGCCCCGGCCGCTCGGATTCGGCGGCCTGCGGCGTACCGTCGTCGCCCCCGAACCATCCCGTCAGCTTCCCCGGAATCAGGGCCACCACGAGCAGGGCGACCGCGGCAAGCAGCCCGACTACGTACCAGCCCTTGAACTGTCGACGCCGCACCGGCTGGTACGTCCGCCACCCCTCTGGCCGACCGGGCTCCTCCCGCAACCGCCGGGCCACGATTCGCGCCCGCGCCGATGGTTCCTCTGGTGCCCCCGGAGCCTCGGCCCCGGCCTCCCGCAGGAAGCGATCCCACTCCTCATCCGATATGGACCCGCCCTTGCCCACGCCGCGTTCCCGCCCCTTCTCATGAATCCGGCCCTCCCCAGGACCGGCTGCCATCGGAGCATCATCACACAGCGCAGCCGTACCGAGCCGTCCTCGCCCGCGAGCACGAACGAATTCATCAAGCCGCTGACCAGGCGAATTACGCCCTCGACGCCTGAACCCGCGCCTGAACCCGCGCCTGATCCGGCGCCTGGCCCGACACCTGGCCCGCCGTCTGATCCCGCCGTCACGGGCCCAGGGTCTCGGCTTCCGCCCGCATCGGAGCGAACGCCCGAATGGCGAACGCCGGAGTCGCGAACGCCGGATTGGCGGCCGCCAGCCATCCGGCGGCATGTCCGCCCTGGGGGCTGCTCCGTACCGCTTCGCCGGCCGATCGGCACGCCGATGCGCCGGGGCGATGGCCAACCAGGCGCGCGCGGATGCGAGTTGGCGGTCTCGGATACGTACCAGGAGACCTCTTCGGCCCTGGCTCGCCTCCGCTGCCTCCGCCGCCTCGGCTGTCGCGCTCGCCGACGTCACCGTCACCGTCTCCGCCCCCGTCGTCCAGGCACCGGGTCACGGGTCCGGGGGCAGGTGTCACAATCGCCTTCCGGCCGCCTCGTAGATGCGTTGATGTGCTTGGACGCGGGCCAGGCGGAAGCCGCCCAGGGTCTGGTGGGCGAGTTCGTGGCGTCGCCCGTCGGTGGGCAGGCGCTGGGCGTGCAGGCGGCGGTATGTCGCGTAGTCGATGGCGCGGCGGCGTGCGATGGCCTCTCGATGGGCGTCCGTCCGCAGGGCGGTCCGGTAGCCGGGGCACACCTGTCCGGTGAAGAACTCGGCGACGCTGCCCGAGCCGTAACTGAAGAAGCCCAGCGTCTCGCCGTCGAGTGGGCTGCCCGTCTCCAGGAGGGACGCGAGTGCGAGGTACATGGAGGCGGTGTAGCTGTTGCCGACGATCTCGTTGTAGTGGGTTGTCGGCGCGACGGCCCGGTCGATGGCCGCCTCGTCGTCGGCGTCCAGGCCGGCCGAGTGCAGGAGTTGCTGATGGGCCTTGAACGCCATCCGGGTGAAGGGCTGGTGGTAGCAGACGTTGTGGATCTTCTCCAGCGGGAGTCCGCCCCGTTCCTGGTAGTCGTGCCAGGCGGCGTCGACGGCCCGGAGGTAGACGCCGAGCGACTTCTTGCCGTCGACGACCGCGGTACTGCGGTAGTTGGGGCGCCAGAAGTCCATGACGTCCTGGGTGAACAGGCCGGACGGGTTGTTGATCTCGACGAGAGCGGGCTCGGCCGACACCAGCATGGCCACCGCGGCGGCGCCCTGGGTGGCTTCTCCGGGGCTGTCGAGGTCGTAGCGGGCCACATCGCTGGCGAGGACGAGGACCTGTTGGGCCGGGTCGCGCTGGACCAGGGCGGTCGCGAACTGAAGGGCCGCGGTCGCCCCGTAACAAGCCTGCTTGAGTTCGACGACACGGACCTGTGAGGGGAGGCCCAGCAGGGAGTGGACGTAGACCCCCGCGGCCTTGGACTGGTCGACGGCGGTCTCGGTGGCGAGCAGCAGGGTGCGGACGCGGTCGGCGCCATGCCGCTCGATGACCGGCCGGGCCGCGTCGGCGGCCATGGTGACGATGTCCTCGTCGGGGCTCGGCACGCTCATCGCCCGCTGGCCGATTCCTTCGTGGTACTTGGACAGGCTGGTGCCGGTGTGCTTGCCGAGTTCCTCGTGTGTGAGCACGAGGCTGCCGGTCGCGAAGGACAGGTCATGAATGCCGACGGCGGGATCAGCGGTCATGGGAGGCTCCCTTGTGGCGTTCGAATCGGGTGTGGGTCTTCATCAGTTCGCCGGGGTTGGTCTGTGCGGCCAGGAGGGACAGTTCGCCGCACAGGACGGTGGCGGCCGCGAACGCGGCGAGGCGGCGGGCGTTCTCGCCCGTGGGGCGCTCTTCGCGGCACCCGAGGCGGGTGAGGGCTTCCTCGATGAAGCCGGGCCCCTTGCCGCTGCCGACCGAGCCCACGATGAGGTTGGGCAGGGTGCAGGAGAAGTAGAGATCGCCTTCGCGGTCCTCGGCGAAGGTGACGCCCTGCGAACCTTCCACGATGTTGGCGGCGTCCTGGCCGGTGGCGAGGTAGAGGGCGAGGAGCATGTTCGCGTAGTGGGCGTTGGCCGAGCGGATGCCGCCGGCGAGCAGCGTCCCGACCAGGTTCTTGTTCACGTTGAGTTTCACGACCTGTGCCGCTGTGGTGCGCAGGACGGTGCTCACGGTCTCCTCGGGTATCCGGATCTCGGCGATCACGTTCTTGCCCCGGCCGAGGATGCCGTTGATGGCGGTGGCCTTCTTGTCGGTGCAGTAGTTGGCCGAGATGGATCCGTAGCGGATACCGGGGATGTGTGAGAGCAGGTGGGTGAGCAGCGCGTCGGAGGCCAGCGTGGCCATGTTGTGGCCGGACGCGTCGCCGGTGGCGAACTCGAAGCGCAGAAAGAGCAGGGGGCCGGCGATTTCGTCCCGTACGGCCAGGAGTTCGGCGAAGCGGCTGGTGGACCGGGTGATCTCGCAGAGTTCGGGGAAGCGGCCGTGCGCGGCGCGCGCCGCGGCGTGGGCGGCCGCGGCGTCCTCGGCCTCCACGAGGACGGAACGCGTCATACGCTCGTCCACCAAGGTGGCCTTGATGCCGCCCTCGACCATCCGGGAGATTCGCGCGCCGCGGCCGACGGACGGCCACAGAGGGGATTCGTAGGTCGCCAGCGGCACCTCCGCCTCGGCGGTGGCCACGTTGCCCGAGATCCGTATCGGCCCGACCCAGCGCATGGGGATCTCCGCGCAGCGCCGCTCAGGAGTGCTGGACGCCTCGCTCCGGAGAGCTGTTTCGGCTTGGTCGGTCATCGTGGTGCTCCTTTCTTGTCGGGGTGTCGATGCCCTGCGAGGCGTAGAACTCGTGCAGGGAGCCGGTCAGCAGCACGTCGCACTCGGGCAGTTCCGCCGGCCGGGTCGCGCCGAGGAGCGTCATGAGGGCGGTGATGTGCTCCAGCCATCGGGTGATCTGCTGTACGAGCGCGTCCACACCGCCGTCCAGGAGTGTGGAGAGGAAACCGCCCGATACCCCTACGGCGCGGG
The DNA here is from genome assembly GCF_056434425.1 of Streptomyces sp. NPDC044033. NCBI lineage: Bacteria > Bacillati > Actinomycetota > Actinomycetes > Kitasatosporales > Streptomycetaceae > Streptomyces > Streptomyces sp. NPDC044033. Next base: position 29,175 of record NZ_JBWKFF010000011.1, read on the forward strand.
CTCCGAGGGCCAGCGCCCGGACGGCGTCGAGCGGGTGGCGCACGCCGCCCGAGGCGAGCAGCGGCAGACCTCGGCCGCGGGCGTCGAGCAGTGCCGCCGGGGTGCTCAGCCCCCAGCCGTCCAGGTAGGCGAAGTCGGCGTGCCGGCGGCGTCCGTTCTCGATGCGGGCGAAGTCGGTGCCGCCGCGGCCGGCCACATCCGCCACCCGGACGCCCAGCCCGGCCAGTGTGGACACCGTTCGACCGCTGAGCCCGAAGCCGACTTCCTTCACGATGACGGGGACGTCGACCGCCGCGACGATGCGTTCGATACCGGCGGGCCACGACCCGAAGGAGCGGTCGCCTTCCGGCATGACGGTCTCCTGGACCGCGTTGAGATGGATCTGCAGGGCGTCGGCCTCCAGCAGCCCCACGGCCCGGCGGGCCTGTTCGGGGGTGGCGTTGGCGTTGACGTTCGCCATGACGAAGCCGTCGCGGTTGTGTTCACGTACGACCTTGAAGGTCCCGGCCGTGGCGGGGCCCTTCAGGTAGGGGCTCATCGAGCCGGTGGCGATCGGCACTCCGGTCTCCCGTGCGACGATCCCCAGGCCGCGGTTGATGTCGCCGGTCATGGCGCTGCCGCCGGTCATGGCGTTGATGTAGAGCGGCACGGGCCAGTCGAACACGTCGCATCGGGTGCGCAGGGAAATGCGTTCCCTGTCGGTGCCGGCGAGGGCGTGGTGCATGAGGTGCACTTCGTCGAACTGGCTGTGCGGGTAGGGGCGGTCGCCGCCGGGCGGCGTGTCCTGGCTGCTGTGCTGGGCCACGGCCAGGCGCACATGGTCGTCCTTGCGTGATCCGGTCATCGTGGCTGTCCTCGTCGTAGAGGTGAGGGATGGTGGGTGGATACGGGGAGGGGCGGTGGGAGAGGGCCCGGTTCCGCCTCGTGGTGCGGAGCCTCGTCGGCGGCGCGAGGGGCGACGCGCAGCGACAACGGGGTGATCCCGGCTCGCGACCAGCGATCGCGCAGCAGGTCGGCGGAGGAATCCGGCGCGAGCAGGGCGATGCCGCAGTCTCCTCCACCCGCTCCCGACGGTTTGCCCGCCCCGCCGCACGCTTCCGCCGTCTCGCACAGCTCGGTGAGGGCGGCGGTGAAGATGGAGAGTCCCGTCTCGGTGTCCAGGTCGGCCAGGAGGTCGCGTGCGTCGCGCAGTGCGGTGACGAGGCCCGGCGGGTCGTCCCGTTCCAGGGCGCGGACCACTGATCCCACGCAGCGGCTGCTGCGGGCCAGGAAGCGGCCGTGTGCGGCGCTGTTCCACCACGCCTCGTGCGAGAGACGGCGGACTCGGTCCGGGGTGGACGCCGGGCTGCCGCTCCAGCCGCAGTACAGGTCCAGTCGGGTGGGAGGCGGCAGGCCGCGGATGGAGAGGCCGGGCCACGGGGCGCGCAGGGTGCGGGCGACACCGTCGCCGTCCAGTGCCCTGCGAAGGGCGTTCCGGTCCGGGGAGCGGTAGGCGACCCAGCCTCCCCAGGCGCTCGCGGCCAGGTCGGCCCCCGACGGGCCGGCGTCCACGCGGACGCTTGCCAGCGCCGCCAGGCGAAAGCGGGACTCCCGTGTTGTCGCCATGCCGCACAACGCGGTGACGGCGTCGACGGCCGCCACCGTCACCGCGCCGCTCGACCCCAGACCGACCTTCACTCGCTGTTCGTGCAGCGCGCTGCGGGCTTCCAGCCGTACGGGTACCACGGGAAGCCCGAGTTCGGTGCGGAGTGCGGCGACCACCTCGGTCACGGAGATGAGGTGGGCGAGCGGCCCTCGGGCGTGCGGCAGGTCCGAGGGGTCCAGAGGGATCAGCCCCGAGGCGTCGCGGCGCAGGCGCACCTCGTGCTCCAGCAGGTCGGTGGCGAGCACCACGTCGGCGCCGGAGGGGTGCGTCGCCGACACGGTGACGTGACGGTCCACCGCCACCACGACCGCCGGCTCGCCCGGTTCCAGGACGGCGTATTCGCCGGCGATGAAGAGCTTGCCGGGGGCCCGGCGGGTGACTTCGGCAGGCATCACGGCCCCCCGTGGAGTACGGCGCCGGGCCCGCCGCGAGCCACGACGACCGGGCGACCGGTGGCTCGCTTCAGCTCCGCGGCCACCAGTTGGGCGTCGCGTGCGGCGCAGAGCACCTTGACGTTGGGGCCGGCGTCCATCGTGGACCACACCCCCAGTCCGCCGCGCCGCATGCGGCGTACCCGCTCCAGCACCCTGTACGAGTCCCGGTTGCGGTAGCGCACCGGCGGTGTGGCCGTCTCCATGGTCCGGTGCATGCCGAGGGCGTTGCGCTCCGCGATCTCGCCCACCGCGGCGAGGTCGCCCTCGTCCAGCGCCGTGCACATATCGCCGATCTCGGCGCGGGTCCGCGCCAGCCATGCGGGGAAGAGGGGGGACGTCCTCGCTGAGCGGCGCATGGCCTCGCGGCTTGAGACGGACTTGTGGCGGGTCTCAAGGAGTACCGCGACCAGGGCGAGATCGACTCGGGCGCTCGTGAGGGGCTCGGCGAAGGAGGCGCGGTCCGGATCGGGTGCGTCCGGCGCCCCGGCATGCCACCGGACGAAGCCCCCGAAGATCGACCGTGCGGCCGACCCCGAGCCGCGGCGGGCGAGCCGGGACAGCGCCGCGGGCCCGTACTCCAGCTCGTACGCGGCGGCCGAGGCCAGGGTGAGGGCGGCGAAGCCGCTGGCGGAGGAGGCCAGGCCGGCCCCTACGGGGACGGTGTTGTGCGTCTCCACCACGGCGCGCTCGGACCGGCCCGCCCGTTCCCGCACCAGGTCGAGAAAGTCGACGACCCGGCGCTGTGCGTTGTTCCGGGCGGCGACACCGTCCATGATCACCACGTCGTGTGTGGCGTGCGGCTGCAAGCGCACCAGCGTGGTGGTGGGAAAGGCGTCCAGCGTCATCGACAGACTGTCGGCGTACGGGATGACGAGTCGGTCATCGCGCTTGCCCCAGTATTTGACCAACGCGATGTTCGGCTGAGCCACTGCCGCCCTCACGGGCGGCTCATCCCCGCGCATGGCCGTCCCTCGCCGCTATGGGTGCGATCCAGCTGTCCGTGTGGTGGTCCCGTCGGAGCCGGCCGGCCAGTTCGGCGGCGGTCCGCGCCGTGGGGGCCAGGGCGATGACACAGCCTCCCAGGCCGCCGCCGGTCATCTTCGCGCCCAGGGCGCCGGCCCGGAGGGCCGAGTCCACCAGGGCGTCCGTCCGGTCGACGGTGAGACCGTGGGACGCGAGCAAGCTGTGACAGTCCGTCAGCCGCCTTCCCATTGCCTCCAACCGGCCGTCGCGCAGGCCGCTCAGAACCTCGCGCGTCAGGGCCGACGAACGGTCCAGGAAGTACTCCCGGCGGCCGGGGCAGTCCGCGAAACCGTCGCGCAGCAGCGTGACGGCCTCTTTGGTCCCGGCGGCCCTGCCGCTGTCCGCGACGACGATCCAGCAGTCCCGGCCCACCGGCGGTGAGGTGGCATGACCGTTCTCCAGGAGCACGAGCCCGCTGCTTCCGGTGGCCAGCGCGTCGATGCCGCTCGCCTTTCCGTGTGCCGCTTCCTCGGACAGCTGCACGTACTGGAAGACCGCGTCGGCGCTGAGGCCGAGACCGAGCGCGTCATCGAGTGCGTACACGACGGCGCGGGCGCACGCCGCGCTGGAACCGAGGCCGCGCGCCGAGGGGATGCCGCTCTCCACCAGGATGTCCACGACGGGCCGCCGGCGCGGGCCTCCACGCGTCAGCAGCGCTTCGACGAGGATGCGCATGCCCGGGGACAGGGTGCTGTACTCGGCGCTCGTACGCATCTCCACCCGCGGCGCATCGGCCCGGCTCGTGGGCAGGGCAGTCGCGCGGCCCGCTCCCGGCGCCCCACCACCATCTCCGTCCCGGCACGCGACCCGGGCGTGGCACGTCAGTGCCGGCACGGCGAGTGCCACCGCGGGGGCGCCGTACACCACCGCGTGCTCCCCTGCCAGGATCACCTTGCCATGCGCCCGCCCCACACCGGTGACGCCCTTGCCGGCGCCCGGGACACGCGCAGCGGCCGTCCCGGGGCGCGCGGTCGCCGCCTCGACTGCGGGGTCGTGGGGTTCCCGCGTCGCGGTCGGCAGGTCTCTTGACGGTGAGCGACCGGAGGGGCGGGCGGTGGCGTCCGTTCCACGCGCGCCGTCGCGGGCGGCGGGCGCGGCGCAATCGACCGCCGGGGCCTGGGGCCGGGCGGCATGGAAGATCTCCCGGGCCAGCTCGACGACGCTGCGGAGATCGGTGAGGCGGCCGTTCCCTACCTGGGCAGCCTGGGCAGAGGTCATGCTGTTCGCCTTCCTGGTGCGAACCGCGGGTTCGCGGTGGTCGGGGCGCGCGTGCGGCGCTGCCCGGCGGGGAGTGTCACCAGCCGGCCGCGATGCCGGCTGTACGACGATCCGTGCCGGCGCCCTCCGGGCAGCGCCGCCGCTCGCTTGCGCGTCGGCTCCGGTGCGGTCAAGGTCTCCTCCCGATCGGCACGGGCGCGTACGGAGAGGGGCTGAGCCGGCGGGTCATCCCTGCTGTGCGATCTGGGCGCAGCGACCGACGGTCGCCCCCTCGGCATTCAGCAGATCGTCGTCAATGGGCTTGCCCACGGCCCTCTGCAGCTTCGTGGCGACTTCTACGATCTGCAGGGAGTCGAGGCCGAGGTCTTCGACCAGTTGGTGCTCCGGCCTGATGTCCTCGGCAGCCCTCTTGGTGATCGTGGCGATGATGCTCTGAACGTGCTTCAGCGTGTTCTGTTCCACAGACATGTCTCTCTCCTTGAGGGGTTGTTCGGTCGATGCGTGTGTGCGGTGGACGGGTTACGGACAGAGGACGACCTGTGCCGCGTACGTCAGCCCCGCGCCGAACCCGAAGAGCAGCACGGGGTCGCCGCTGCGGACTTCGCCTCGCTGACGCGCCGCGTGCAGGGCCAGCGGCACCGAGGCGGCACAGGTGTTTCCCGCCTGGACCACATCGGTGGCGGTCGCCAGGTCGTGGTCGCCGATGGTGTGGCTCAGGTATTCGATGATGCGCAGATTGGCCTGGTGCGGGACGAATGCCTTGAGGTCGGCGGGCGCCATCCCCGCCCGTTCACAGGCGGTCCGCGCGACCCCGGCAAGCACGGTGGTGGTCCAGCGGAACACCTTGCGCCCCGCCATCTCCATCTCCCCTGTGTCACCGGGGATTTTGATGAGGTCGGCGTTGCGGCCGTCGCTGCCCCAGGCGACGGGGAAGATCGCGGGCTCGGTCGAGGGCATGACCAGCACGGCGGCCGCGCCGTCGGCGAAGATCGGTCCGGTGTTGCGGTCTTCGGCCGACACCCAGTCGGTCATCCGTTCCGAGCCGATCACCATCACGCCACGGGCGGTCCCCGCTCGGATCAACCCGTCCGCCACGGCAAGCGCGTGGCAGAAGCCCGAGCAGGCCGCGTTGAGGTCGAACGCGGCCGCGGCGCGACACCCCAGCCCCGAGGCGACGGAGGCAGCGCCGTTGGGCATGGGGGACGGCATCGAGCACGTGGCGAGCAGCACGATATCGATGTCATCGGCGGTACGGCCGGCATCGGCCAGTGCCTCCTTGGCGGCCTCGACGGCCATCGACACCACTGTCTCGCCACCGTCGGCGTGACGCCGCTCCTCGACGCCGACCCGCTGGGAGATCCAGTCCGTGTCCACCCCGGCGGACGCGGCCGCCTCCTCGTTCGTCACCACGGCGGCGGGCCGGTAGGCGCCGACACTGACGATGCGCGACCCGGCACTGGGCCTGCGCCCCAACGCGGCGACGGGTGCTCCGCATTGTTCTTGCGCCTCATTCACTTCGCACTTCCTTTGCCTCGATGACCACGCGAAATCGCCTGCCGCGGTCAGTGGTTGCGGTCGGTCATCAACTGGGCGAGCGCCGTCAGGTACGCCGGCGCCCCGGTCGAGGGTTCGGACCGGGCCGGCGCCCGGAAGGCCCGACGCGGTTCGGCTTCGATGGCTGTCGGGCCGCGCCTTCCCCGCCTGGCCGGGACAGCCAAGACCGCTACCCTGCCCAGCTGTTCGTCCGTGAGCCGCTCGGTCCCGGCATGCATGGCGGCCGGTTGCCGCCCCGCCGCGGTGGATGAATTCGAGGCGGCCCCGCCGATGGCGTCTCACGGCTCGAACCGAGGCGGTTCCCCTCCATCACATACCGGCCGCGGCCACTCCGGCCACCTTCAGCGGCGGCCACCCCGTGAACAGGTTGAATCCTTGTGCGCATGTGAATTCGGGGCCGGACTTGGTGGGGGTGGTGAAGTTCACGAACACCCTGGGCCGCTCCCGGGCGGCCGTGACGCGATTTTCCGCCGGCGGTGAACTCCCGCCCGACCGGGCTCGGTGATCACTACAGTCCGGTCCCATGACAACAGTCACCACACGCACGGTCGAGTACCCGGCCGACGGACTCACGATGGTCGGGCACCTCGCGCTCCCGGCCGGTGCCGACCGCCGGCCCGCTGTCCTGATCGGCCCGGAAGGCACGGGGCTCAGCGACGTCGAGCGCCGCCGCGCCGATGCGCTCGCCGAGCTGGGATACGTAGCGCTGGCCTTCGACCTCCACGGCGGGCGCTATGTGAGCGACCCCGAGGAGATGCTGGCCCGTTGCATGCCGCTGCTCGCCGACCCCGACCGGATGCGGGACATCGGCCACGCGGCGCTCGACGTGCTGCGCGCCGAACCGCGCACCGACCCCGGCCGGATCGCCGCCGTCGGCTACGGCACCGGAGGCGCCATCGCGCTGGAACTCGGGCGCGATGGCGTCGACCTGCGCGCGATCGGGACCGTCAACGGACTGATCACGGGCCGACCGGGCGAGGCCGCGCGCATCCGCTGCCCGGTGTGGGCCGGGGTCGGGTCGGAAGACCCCATCATGTCGTCCGCCCAACAGGACGCGTTCACCGCCGAGATGCAGGCGGCGGGCGTCGACTGGCGCCTCACGGTCTACGGCGGCGCCTTGCACGCCTTCCACCACCCGTCGGTCGGCCACACCGTGCGTCCCGGCGTCGGCTACCACCCCCAGCACGCGCAGCGGGCCTGGCGCGACGTCGTCGACCTGCTCACCGAGTGCCTGCCCGTCACGGAGTGATCTGGCCGGCAGCCGTGCCCCCGGTCCGCGGACCAGACCGGCCGCCCGCCACCGGCTGCCGGTTCGTGGGGCCTCTCACCCACTCGCGCCGCGGAGACCGGCCCGGTTCCGTCTGCCCGTACGGCCCCGCCCGCGCTTCCACCCACTCGTGGACCTCGCGGTCCGCCGCTCCGTCCGTGATCGCGTCAAGAGGTCAACTCATGGGGCAGGACGGCGATTTCCGGCGTCTTGGCGCCGGAGCATGTGCTCGATGGCCCGCTCGATGAGGCAGATCTTCTGAGTCCGGGAGCTCCGCTTGAGCAGAGCGGCGCTCGCCCGCTGGGCCTCTTCGGTGGCCGGCAGGTGGCCGGCCCGGAGCACTGGCAGCAGCAGGGCGGCGACGGCTGCGACGGGCCCAAACACTCTCGGCATCCGCCGCGCTGTCCGCAGGCGGATTCCGGACCGGCCGCCCCCTCCGGACGCGCAAGCCGACGAGGACGGACAACGAAGTGACCGCCCTCGCCTGGTTTTCCTGGTCAGCAGAGGACCAGCACGGTGGCCCGGACGAACTTGTCGTCGCGGAAGCCGTCCAGGACCGGACCGAACGCCTCGGCCGCGGTCTTCGGAGCGGGCGCCGGAGCGCCGACGCGGATCTCGCGCTCGGTCTCCAGAGTGGCCTTGACCTGCTCACCCGGACAGTGCACTCCCCGGTTGGCGACGAGGACCTCGGTGATCTGGCTGACCAGTCCCGGTACGTCTTTCTCGGGCCAGACGGAGACCGTGCTCTCCGCGTCCTCAAGGTTGAAGCGCTCGAAGACACACGCCTCGGAGCGGCCGTCGCCCTGGACCATGAGCATGTAGACCCGACGGCCGACGAGCTCGTCGGGCAGGCCGACCAGGTTCGTCATCACCGTTTCGGGCGATCCCATGAAGTCGTGCGACTGGCAGTCCCACGCTGCCGCCTTGCATGCCTTGGTCGTTGCCTCGGTCACGGGCTGGGAGGTCCGTAGGGACTCGGTGGTCATTGCGCGTACCCCCTGATCTTCGGATGACCGCTCGATGGCGGCCAGGCCAATCACGGAACGGCGGGGGTCGAGGCCGGAGTCCGGCCTTCGGCGAGTCGGCCGCCCGCGACTGGCGCGGTTGGACGTTCTCGGGACGGTCGCGACTTTACCACCGGGCTACCCGGAAATCGTCGGCCCGCACTTCCCCGATTCCCGGCTTGCCGGTAGCGTCCGACCGGCTTCAGGAATCCGCCGCGTGAGGGGTGACCGGGATGGCAGTCCTCGCTCGGTACGGGTCAGCGCTCTCCCACCCCGGCATCGCACGTGTGGTGACGGCCGCATTCGTCTGCCGCATGCTGTCCGGCATGGTCAGCCTGGCGCTGCTGCTCGTCGCCGAGGACGCGAGCGGGAGTTACGCCAACGCCGGTGCCGTGTCCGGCGCCTACGCCGTCGCCCTCGCCTTCACGTCCCCGATGTGGGGGCGGATCGCCGACCGGCGCGGCTCCCGTACCGCCCTGGCCTGGGCGGTCTGTCTGCAGTCGCTGTTCTTCGGCCTGTTCACGGTGCTGGTCGCCGCCTCGGTATGGCCGGTCCTGTTGATTCCGGCCGCCTTCTTCGCCGGGGCGGCGACCCCGCCCGCGACGGCCGTGTCCAACGCCGTGTACATGGCGGTGGTGTCGGACGAGGACGACCGCAAGACCCTGTTCGCCCTCTGCGGGCTGCTGACCGAGAGCGTCTTCGTCTGCGGGCCGCTGCTGGTGGCGGCCATCGTGGTCGTACTGCCCGTGCTGTACGCCGTCGTGGTCACCGCGGCCGTCTCCTTCGTCGGGGTGTGGTGGCTGCGGGCGGCTCCTGCCGTACAGATGGTGGACCGGGAGCGTCCGCCGCTGGCCGGACCGGGGATGCGCCTCGACTGGAACCGGCGGCAGGTGCATATCCAGCTCGTGGTGGCCGCGGCCGCCTTCGCGATCGGCGGGGTGCAGGTGACGGTGACCGCTCACGCCGGGGAACTCGGCACGAGCGCGGGGCTCTTCATCGCTTCGCTGGCCTGCGGCGGCGTACTCGGCAGCTTCCTGTACGGCGGGCTGCGGCTGCCCGGCACCGGCCCCGCCCAGCTCTCCGTCGCGCTGGGCCTGTACGGGGCGTGCGTCCTGGCCCTGGGGCTGGGCCCGGCCACCCTGCTCACCGTGGCCCTGCTCGCGGTCATCGGCTTCGTCAACGGTCCGGCCGACGCCATCGAGACCGTGCTGGTCGGCGAGTACGCGTCGGCCGCCACCCGCGCGCAGGCGTTCGCGTGCCTGGTCGCGTCCAACTGGGTGGGCTTCGCGGCCGGCAGCTTCGTCACCGGCGTGGTCGTGCAGCACGTCTCCACCATGGCCGGTGCGCTGACGGCGGGCGCCGCGGCGCTGATCGCCGCCGCGTCCATGACGCTTCCCGCGGCCAAGGAGCGCACCCGGCGGCGGGGCCGGACCGGGCCCGGGTCGGTGAAGGCGCCCACCGGCCCTTCCTGACCGCCGCACGCCCACGCGGGCCCCGAGCCCTTCCGGACGAAGAGGAGACGGATGAAGATGACCGGCACAGACCCCGCCGGCGCGGCGGACCGCGTGCCCGACGCCGAGTTCCACTGCTTCTCGGGCTCTCCGGACGCCCTGGCCCAGCGCTTGTTCGCCCTCCCTCGCGACATCGTGCAACGCAGGCTGTGGGCTCTGCTGCTGCAAGACCCTGACGGCGCGCACATCCAGGTGCAGGAGCGCGACGGGCCGGACTCCGCCACGGGCCGGGTGCGCTCGTGGACGGGCGAATCCCTGGGATCTCTCCCCGCACATCTGGTCACCCTTCTGGCGACCGACTCGTACCAGAACCTGCGCGGGGCCCTCTTCGACCACGGCGCCTACAGCGACCTGGGTACCATCCCGTGCCCGCCCACCCCGCGCGGCGCCTTCGGCCACCCGCTCAAGCTGCACACCGGCGAATCCGGCGTACGGGCGTACGTCCTCGCCCTGTAGCGGACGCGGCAGGGCTGCGGCCGCGCCGACTCCCCTACCCGCGCCACCCCGCCCTGCCCGGCCGAAACAGTCACCGCCCGCGAAAAGGCGGTAAGGGGTGGGGAGTTGACGCCTCCGCGCCAGGGAGGAATTCAGGAGGCCATCGACACGGCGGACCCGGGATCTGCTCTGGAGTTCGAGTCGCGACAGCCGTGCCGCCGGTCGTACTCCGCCTGATGGGCCAGTATCTCCTCCGCGTTCGCGCCCACCCAGGCGTGCAGCTGGCCGAAGACCTCCCATATGGATTCGCCGAGTGGAGTGAGGGAGTACTCGACCCCGACCGGCGAGGTCGGCAGCACACGTCGTCTGATCATCCCGTTGCGCTCCAGGCGGCGCAGGGTCTGGGTCAGGACCCGCTGGGTCACGCCTTCGAGGTGGCGCTTGATCTCGTTGAACCGCCTGGGCTCGTCGAGGACCGCCAGTACCGTCATCGACCACTTGTCGGCGATCTGGTCGAGGATCGGGCGACTGGGGCCGTCGGATCGGGAGGCGATGTCGACGGCGGTACTGGGCTTCAGAGTGCTCATATCGGTACCTTTCGCGATCCTTGCGATGCCGAAAGTGCATTAATATTGAACTGTGTTCATGGTATGAGTCCCCATGGGGGCACACGCGTGATCCTTCTCAGCGTCGCCACTCCGGAAACAACCGACCCACCGGCCCCACCACCGCGGCACCCTCCCCGCCGCCCGCCTCGCCGTCGCCCCGTCTTCGACCGTACGGCGATCACGCCCGGTTCACGGTGCGGAAGGAACTCACCAGGCGGTTTCATGTAGTTGATTTTGCGCGAGCTTGGCGAAGGGCGTGCGGGGGCCGGGTGGGTGCCGGTCGCATCACCTCGAAGGGGGGGGTAAATCCCCTCCGCATGCGGCGAGTTGCCGCAGCCCGAAGGGTGCGGTGGCGCGGCCGGGACTGTACGCGCCGGGCGCGGCTACAGGCGGCCGCCGCCGTCGACGAAACCGATCAGATCCTGGATGCGGTCCATCGCGGTCACTCCGTGCACGTCCTCGACGGCCCGGGAGACCACGTGGCAGATCAGGTTGCGTTCCAGTTCGCCGATGCCGAGCCGGTACATATTGAGGTACAGCCAGTTGAGCACGATCCGGTACTGCTGGAAGGTGTTCCAGCCGCCGAGCTGGTCGGCCGCTGCCCGGTGGCCGCCGAGCACCTGATGGAACGCGCTGCGGTCGGACCAGGCGCTCCAGGTCGAACCCCACGCTTCCGGGGCGCCGTTCTCGTCCGCGTTGAGCGCCAACTCACCTGCCTTTATCAGCCCGTTGGCCCGGTCGCGGTAGCGGAGCAGGATGTCGAGGAGGGCGGCGAACGGCAGGACGTCGTGGTAGTCGGAGGCCGCGGCGATCTCGCCGACCCGCCGCCGGAAATGCTCCGCGTTGGCGTCGTAGACCCGGTCGAACCGCCCGCGCAGGGCCTCGGGCATCTTCGCCAGGTACGCGTCGGCGTGGCCGCGGAAGGACAGGTAGCCGTAGGTCACCGGCGGGAGGAACCGGTGCGCCGCCGCGATGAACATGTCGACCGCGAGGGCCATCTTCGAGCCGCCGCCGCGGGCCCAGTCGCGGATGTCGAAGACGATGTCGTTGGTGTCGACGTAGTAGTCGGCGAGCAGGTCCGCCGCCGCCTGCCCGCCGAGCACACGCAGGCGCCGGTCGTAGGGCGCGATCTCGACCGTGTTGTTGGCCGCCCAGGGCGTCAACGGCCCGCTGTCACGCTCGTGTCGGGCGAGACGGGCGTGCTCGGCGCGCGTTGCCCGCTCGTCCAGCGCCACGGTGGACGGGTGCGTCCGCAGGTACTCCTGGAGTATGCCGGCGACGGCCGGGGCGACGACGTCGTCGAAGGTCTCGGGGCTCGCCTGGATCGGGACGCGGACGTGCGGCCCGCGCCGCCAGTGCGGCTGGAAGTACACCCGGTTCACCGACGGGGTCACTTCCCTGATGAAGGGGCGCACCGCGTCGAGCAGCAGATCGGTCCGGTCGCTGTCGTGGTGGAAGACGTTCACGCTGCGCCACAGGGACTCCGTCATTTCCCATCTCCTTCTTGACGGTCTCGACCGCCTTGACCGCCTTGAGCATCAAGACCGTCTTGTTCGCCTCGACCGTCTCGACTGCCCTGCACGTCCTGGCAGTTCAGCTCGATCACGTACTCCGTCACTCTCGGCAGGCCCTGGTGGTCGACGATCGCCGTCCCGGGCTCCGGCGCGACCTCGCAGAACACCGCCGCGCAGGCCGGGTCCCTGGCCAGCCGCTCGAAGGCCAGCATGAGCGGCGGTGAGCCGATGTCGACGTACAGCGGCTTGCGGGCGCGATTGCCCGCGGCCGAACCCGCCGCGACGGCGCCCATCCGCAGCACGGACACGAAGAACCGGGGCGGGATTCCGTGCTCGGCCAGCCAGGTCACCACCGCGAGCAGGAAGTCCGCGTCGGGCTGCCCGGCGCCGCGGCGCGGCAGCGTCCCCTCCTGGGCCACCCAGGTGGCTCGCCGGAGTACCACACGCCCGATGCCGAGCCGTGGCGCGTGCAGCACGCGCCCCTGCCCGTTCCCGGCGCTCGCGTCGTGCCGCAGCGGCTGGTCGGGCCGCAGCAGGATGGGGTTCTCGCCGAACGCCTCAATCAGCAGGGCCATGGCCGGTGGGAACTGCCGCTCGTAGGACAGACCGCCGTGGACGGGGCGGACCGCCGATCCGTTGTGGAACAGGGCCGGGAGCCCGTCGTCGCCCACGCCGACCGTCAGCCCGGCGGGCGGTGGGTAGTCGAGCCGGTCCGGCAGGGTGATCTCGCGTTGGTTGAGCGAGGTGGCCAGGGTCTGGTCGAACTCCGCGTACGTCGGTGCGTCCGGGTGCACCGTGTCGACCGGGAGCGGATCATCCGCGACATGGCGCAGCAGCCGGCGTACGTGGGACCGGCCCCGGCCGAACCCGGAGTTCACCGCGTTGACGACCAACTCGCCGGCGCCGTACTGGGCGTACACGGCGACCGAGCCGGCCGGGCGCACCCAGGCCGGTGACGCGGCGAGCACCCGCTCGATCCGCTGCCGGTCCGGCATCGCGTGCCGGACGTCGGCGATCAGGCCGGCCAGGTGGCGTACCTCCGCGACCGGACTGGCCGCGAGGGTCGCCGTCAGCCCGGTCATGTCGAAGGCGACCGCGGCGGGGTGCAGCCGCATGACCTCGTGTCCGTCGCGCACCAGCGCGGCGTAGAACCGGTCGAACGGCACCGGCGCTCCCGTGCCGAAGCGTTCCCGTACGAACGCGGCGATCGCCAGCTTGAAGGGCAGCGTGTGGTCGAAGACGGCGAGCAGCCGGCAGGCGGTGGCCAGCTCGTCCAGGATGCCCTGCCAGGCCGGCAGCCCCGCTTCGACCACGACGCCGGGGATGACCGACCGCTCGGTCACGACGTCCCGCAGTCTGCCGGTGATGCCGAGCTCCAGGAGCCGCTCGCGCAGGATCGGGCCGAGCGCGATCCGGTCCGTTCCGTCCGCGCTCTCGTACCTGCGCAGCGCCTTCCGGAGCGGGTCCAGTACGGGGGCCCGGTCCGCCAGCCGTCCGAGCGGGTCGACTCCGTGCTCGTCGATGTCGGGCCGGGTCAGGAGCAGGCCGGCCGCGATGAGCGAGTGCAGATACCCGGCCGCCTTCTGTGGCGGCGCGGGGAGGCTCGCCGTCAGCTCGGCGAGCGTCGGCCGGCCGGCGGCGGCACGCAGGCAGTGCCGCAGCGGCGGGGTCAGCGGCAGGCTGAGGAGTTCCTCGGCCGGTGCCGGGCCGAGGAACCGGACGGTGTCTGCCACGAGCCGCGCGCTCGGGTTGACCCGGACCGTCACCTCGGTCAGCGTGGCGGCCAGCGGAGCCAGGGCCGACAGGTCGAGTTCGACGGCCGACCGCGCCCGCGCGTTCGCGGTCCAGCGCAGCGCCGGCCCCTCCGGTACGTACCGGCCGAGGCCGGCGGCGGTGAAGGTGGTGAACGGGCTGGTCTTGGCGGCGGTCCGCGCGGCGTAGACGGCCAGCCGGGTCAGCTCCTTGCGCCCGGGCTCGCGCCGGAGGGCTTCGCGCAGGGTGGGGCTGGCATGCGCGAGGCCCTGGTCGAAGCGGAGGTCGGTGCTGATCTCTCGCAGACCGGCGTGTACGGACCGCTCCGCCTCGGCCAGTACGGTCGGCAACTGGGCGCGGTCGGCCCGGTACCGATCGACGGCGTGCCCGAACTCGGCTATCTCATCGGCGAGTTCACCTCCGAGGGCGGCGGTGACCAGCGGGTCGGCGAGCAGCCGCGCCGGGTCGCGCAGCCGGTGCACGGTCCGCCGCAGCGCGACCAGCTTCGGTTTGGCGGCCGGGTCGGGCAGCGCCCCGATCAGACCGTGGCAGCGGTCGGACAGCGCCGCCGCGCCGGCCGCCAGCTCGGCCGCCGTGCGCGCCGTCGTCATCAGCGCGTGCCGCAGCCGCTGGTCGGCGAGCCGGTCGAGCACGGTCGCGGGCAGGCCCGCGACGCGCACCCCGAACGTGGTGGCGTGGCTGATCACGGGAAGGGGTGGGGGTAGGGGCTGATGTCGGCGTCCGTCAGCGGGCGCGGCGCGTACCCGAGCCGGTGGGGCACCTCCCGCAGCCGGGGCAGCCCGGTGATCCGCCGGTTGCGGTGGCCGAAGGTCATGGGCAGGGCGCCGGGCGCGATCACCTTCACGCAAGTCAGGTCGGCGGCCTCGTGCAGCGGCGACGTCTGGTCGACGACCACGACGTCCATGCCGCCGGCCAGCATCCGGCCCGTGGCCTCGGCCAGGTCGTCCCGCAGGTCGGTGTGGAGCGGCCAGGGGCCGCGGCCGAGCCGGTCCCAGCCGGTCACGCGGTCGCCGGAGAGGAGGAAGGAGAAGCGGTCGAACGCCTCCGGCGTCGCGCCGCACAGCGCGTGGTCGGTCATGACGCGCACCAGGTCGGGGTCGGCGGCCATCCGCCGGGCGCGCTCGGCCTCGGCGGGGTATCTGCGCAGCTCCTGTTCGACGATGGGCGCCAGTTCGCCCAGCGCGGTGAGCACGGCGGCGACCGGGTCCAGCGCCGATCCGCTGGTGCAGATGGCCTTCGGCCGCCTGTCGTCGCCGGTGGTGTCCTGCGCCAGTACCCAGAACGCGGGAATCCCCTCGGCCAGGGTCATGTCGAAGGCCCGTACCCGGTATCCGGTGCGCTCGATGCGCTCGGCGACGAGCCCGATACGCGGGTCGGGCGCCCGGGCGAGGTCCGCCTCCGGAACGGGCAGCCGGGCGTACCAGGTCATCAGGAACGCGTCGCGCTCGACGACCTCCAGGATGCCGTGCAGGATCGCCTCCTCAAGGCAGCCGCCGAGCGCGCATCCGTTGGAGATCTCGAAGGTGAACGGCTTGTCCGGCCGGTCCGCGCCGGGCCGCAGCGCCGTCCGGTAGTACGCGTGGTTCTCCGGTACGAGCACGGGCCGGGCCTCGCGGAACGAGTACCCCCACACCCAGGCCACCACGGCGTCCTCGGTGAACGGCTGGTAGGGGCAGTCCGGCTCCAGATAGCGGTCCGGGGGGAACAGGCCGAGCGAGCGGGGATCGAGGGCGTGCTCGGCGAGTTCGGCGTAGCTGCCGCGCACGGTGGTCCGCTTGCCCCAGGGCCATTGGCCGCCGAGCCGTTCCAGCGCCTCGGCGATGGCGGTGGCCCGGCAGGAGGCGAAGTCGCGGGTGCGCCCGAACCCGGCCTCGCCGCGGTAGCCGTACTCGGTCAGGACCGCTTCGGCCAGCGGGAACAGCGCGTCGCGCAGGCCGGTGGGCGGGGCGACCACACCGGTCTCGGCGTCCACGTAGAGGCCGGTCAGCCGGGGTTCGGAGAGTTCGCGGACCCTGGTGGCGCGCGCCCGGGGCTTGGGCCGCGACCGGGGTGTGATCTCGGCCCGTACGGCCGTGTCGTCGGGCAGCGCGCCGCAGTCCGGGCAGAGCGGGTCCGGGAGGAACGTGTGCCGGGTCAGGGACAGGTCCCGCAGGCCGAGGTACCAGCAGCGGTCCCCGGCGGCGCCCGAGTGCACCAGTTCGCGCACGGTGTCGGCGGCGGAGACCGTCAGCCAGCTCGACGGCCGCGTCACGATCCGGTCGTCCTCGCGCAGCTCGTCGGTCCACTGGTCGCGGCGGGGCGCGCTGGAGCGCCAGGTCTGCACGCACCGGACGCAGCCGGGCTCGCCGGGCCGGACGACCGGGCCGATCACGACCCGGTCGAGTTCGGTCCACACCGGCAGCCAGGGCCCGCCCCGGTCGTGCGCCGCGGCCCAGTCGCCGGTGTCCCAGCCGTCGCGCGCCACCACCAGCATCGACGGCGGGCGCCGGGCGATGGCGTCGGCCAGCAGGCCGTCACCGAGTACGGTGTCGCTCACGTGCGGTTCTCCCTCACCAGGTCAGCCGGAACTCGGGGCGCGACCCGGCTGGGTGCTCCGTGCCCAGTTGGGCCATCAGCAGGCTCCGCTTGCGCCCCTCCAGGCCGAACCAGGCGTCGAGCAGATGCGTGAGCACGTCGTTCTGGATCCGGCTGGCCACGTCGATCGCCGCGGCGGCGAGGCAGGCGCGGTGCAGCGCGGCTCCGGCGGCCGCCTGCTGCACGCGGTACCAGCGGGCGCCGAACCGTTCCTCGGCCGCTTCGGCGTCTCCCACGGGCAGCAGCCACAGGTTCCCGGTGCGCGCGCCCTGCTGGGTGAGCGCGGCCAGCGCCGCTTCGCGCAGCCGCTGCCGGGGGTCGTCCTCGCTCACCAGCTCCAGCCGGTGTTCGCCGGGGTGGTAGCGGTAGGCCCCGGCCGGGACTCCGGTCACGTCGGCGATGACGCAGTAGAACTCGATCAGGTTCGCCGGCAGGTCCCAGCGCGCCTGCCGGCCGTAGGCGGTGAGGATCGCGGCCAGCGCGCCGATCGACATCTTCTCGCCGCTGAAGCCGCGCATGGCCGCGTGCCGGGTCCGGGTACCGGCCCGCAGGTCCGGTACCGCGTGCGGCAGGCTGATCCGCTTGCCCTCTCCCGCGGGCGCGGGCGGCAGCGGTTCCGGGCCGGGGCGGCTCTGCGCGAGTACGGCCGCGTGGGCGCCGGCCGCGCGCGGGAAGGCGGCCAGCGACGGGCCGCCGAACGCGGAGGGCACCGGCGGCACCAGCTCGATCACCGCGTGCACCCCCTCTTCTCCGGGGTCGAGCCCCAGCAGCTCGGTGATGTCGGCGTCGGGGAAGCACAGCCGGGCCGTGGCTTCCTGGCCGTCCGCGACCACCAGCGCCTGCGCGACCTGGATTCCGGTCTCCAGACAGGCGAGGCGGTAGTACATCTCGCCGTATTTGGCGGCCAGCCGCCAGAACACGTTGGTCTGCACGAGGACCGTCGCCGCCGGCCGGGAGGCGGCCCAGCTCCGGTAGTCGCCCGCGCGCAGCCGCACCAGGTCGTGCCGGGCCGGGTCGTAGTAGTGGACGCCGGTGGGCACCCCCGAGTCGGGGCCGGCGAGCACGTACCACTCGGCGCTGTACCGGGCGCCCCCGGACGGCGTCGGACGCCGGGTCACCAGCCACTGCAACGGGTCGGAGTCCGGGATGGCCTCGAAGCTGTCGGTGAAGGGCAGCATGTCCAGCGGGGTCAGCCACTGCGAGCGGGTGATGCCGCCGAGGTCGGCGAGCAGCGCCCCGAGCCGGTGCCCGGACTTCTCCGGCGGCCAGGGCAGCGCGTGCCGCGGTGCGCCGGGGTAGCTCTTGACCAGCCGAGGCGGGTACGCCTCCGGGTTGGCCACCTCGGTCGGCGTGTGCACGTCCTGCTGGTAGCGCGTCGCCTCATCGCTCACGGGTCACACCGCGCACAGGTCGAACGCGGTCCTGGTCAGCAGCAGCCGCAGGTGGGTCTCCTGGGCCAGGCTGATGCCGAGCCGGTTGCACATGAGGTGCGCGCACCGCTCCACGATCAGCTGCGGTACCAGGTGGTTGATGTGCTCCAGCACGTCGGCCGGGGCGTCGAAGGCGGGGTAGGCGTCCAGCCGGCCCAGCAGCTCCAGTTCGACCAAGGTGTCGTTGAGATCCCGCACGGTCGCCAGCCATCTGCTCGCCACGGACGCGTCCGGCAGCGCCACGCCCCGCGTCGACGCCCACACGGCCTCCAGGCCGGCGCGGAGTTGGGCCTTGTTCGCGTCGAAGTGCCGCTCGAACTCCGTCGATCCCAGCAGCTTCACGGACGTGCCCTCGCTCTCGACCATGAACCGGGTCTGATAGGCGAGTTCGGGCAGGATGCCGGTGAACAGCGTGCGGTTGCCGGACAGCATGGCGAAGGCGTCCATGGCGCGCTGCCCCGGCGTGCGGCCGCGGGCGATCAGTTCGAGGGCCACCGCGCTGGCCGCCATGAGCTGCTTCTCGACCGCCTCCAGCGCACGGCCCGTGCCGAACACCCCGGTCTCAGGCGCGTAGTCGATGAACGCGACCGAGTTGTCCGGGTGCAGCACCGGGTCGTAGTCGGCCATGCGTTCCACCGCGGCGAGGGCGGGCGCGGACTCGGCGTAGTCCTGTCCGGTCATCGAGGACCGGGACGGTGACGTCCGGTAGAACTCCGCGGCCGTCTCCTCGATGGCCGTACGGACCTCCTGGGCGTGCTCCGCCCGTGCGCGCACCCGCAGCCGGACGTGCGGGCCGCCCTCCCAGTAGCGGAGGAAGAAGAAGCCGTCCGAGAGCCCGGCCCCGCGCAGCCGGTCGACCGCGGGCTTGACGACTCCGACGATCACGGCATCCTGATCGCCGTGGTGGAAGAGGTGGGCGCTGACCCAGCGGCGCTCAGACATATCTGACTCCAGGCTCGTTGAGTTCCACGATGTACTCGGCGACGCGCTCGCCGCGGACCTGGCCGGGGTCCGGCACCATCTCGCTGATCTGCACGATCGCGTTCGGCTCGGCGAGCCGGCGCTCCAGTCCGAGCAGCAGCAGCATGCTCGCGAAGTCCACGTAGTTCGGTTTGACGCCGTTGTTCGGCCCCTGGCCGTGCTCGCCCCGGCCGTTCTGGATCAGGGTCGCCGGGTCGAGGACGGTGACGAAGCACCGCTCGGGGATGCCGTGTTCGGCCAGCCAGCCGGCGATCCTCAGCAGCCAGGCCGCGTCGGTCGCGGCGTCCGCGCGCCGGGGCAGCCGGTCCGCGCGGGTCAGCCACATCGCGCGCCGCAGCACCACCTGGCCCACCATCAGCCGGGGCAGGTGGCGCACGCCGCTGTCCGCGCGCGGGTCCGAGGTCATCCGCAGCTCGGTGTGCGCGCCGAACCAGGTGTTGGACTCGCCGAACGCCTCGACCATGAACCGCGCGGCGGGCGGCAGCAGCCGGTCGCCGAGGCCCGGGTGCACCGGGCAGATCTGCTTGCCGAGCCGCCCCGACACCAGCGCGAGCAGCCCGTCCGCGCCGCGCCGCACGTACAGGTCGTTGACCGGCAGCAGGTCGTCGCGTTCGCGCACGCTGCGCACACCGGGATAGTCGACGACCAGCCGGACGCCCGGCTTCCTGACGTTGACCGCGGACCGGGCCACGGCCTCGAACTCGGCGAAGAGCACGTCGCCGCGGCCCGCGGCCAGTCCCGGTTCGGCCGGTACGCCGACGTGCAGGTCGAGCCCGTCGAGGATCTGCCGGACCCGGTTGCGGCCGCGGCCGAAGCCGCAGCTGATGTTGTTGACGACCAGTTGCGGGCCGCGCGCGGCGTCGGCGAGCTGGCAGTAGACGGCGACGGACGTGGGTGTGCGCACCCAGTCGGGCCATTCGCCGGCCAGCGCGCGTATGTCCTCGGGGTCGACGCGGACCACGCCGTCCCGGTCGGGCGTCCGCCCGCCCAGCAGCCGCTTGCCGGCGGCGCGCAGGCGGTACAGCTCCCGTACGGCCTCGACCGGACTGTCCTCGCCGGCGTACCGGCTGTGCGCCCGGGGTGACTCGCGCGCGGCCGGGTCCGAGGTGGCGTCGGACCGCTCGGCCAGTACGTCCCGGTAGAACACCACCAGCGGGACCCGCGCGCCGACGGGGTACCGGCTGTGGAACAGCGAGCTGAGCGTGAGCTTGAACGGCAGGTCGGGCCCGATCAGGCCGAGCAGCGTGCGTACCGCGTCGAGGTCGTCCAGCAGCGGCTGCCAGCTCCCCGGGTCCAGCACGGCCGTCGTACCGGGATACACCGCGTTCTCGTAGAAGCTGTACCGGGAGAACTCCTGGGCCAGCTTCGGGCTGTCCAGGTGGGCGTGGTCGCCCACCTCGCGCAGCGCCGTGTCCAGACCGCGGATCACGGCGTCGCGCACGGGGACCCGGTCGCCGGGCGCGGTGATCGTCGGGTAGCTCGACAGCGCCTCGTGCACCCCGTGCAGCGTCCGGTCCAGCCGTGCCAGGCCGGGCTGCCCGAGCCGGTGCAGCCAGGCGCGCAGATCGGCCACCGGGTCGGGGGTCTGGTCGGCGAGCGGCGGCACGAGCTCCAGCACGCCCAGCGTCACCAGGCGGCGGAGGAACACGTCGACCTGGCGCCCGTCGGCCGCCCGGTCCAGCAGCCTGTCCCGCAGACCCCCCAACGTGCTCTCGTGGGTGATCAGTTCCATCACCCGGCGCAGGGTCGGGGTGAGTGCGAGGCTGTGCACGTGCTCGACCGGGCGGCGGCCCAGGAACACCAGCACGCCGTCGGTGACCGTGGCGCTGGGGTTGATGCGGATGCGGCAGCCGCCGGCGATCTCCGGGCGTTCGTGGACGGCCCGCGCGATCCGGTGCAGCGATCCGATGCTGATCTCGGTGGCGGTCGCCGCGGCGAACCGCCCCTCGGCCAGCTGCCCGGACAGCTCGACGATGTCGTCGGACCGGCTCCAGGTGGCCAGGCCGCTGCTGGTGAACGTGGAGTACGGGCTGGTCTTCGCCGCGGAACGGGCGAGGTACTGCGCCAGTCGCAGCACGTTCTGGCGCTGCGGCGCGCGTCCGGTGTCGATCCACTTGCGCAGGGCCAGGAACATGTCCGGGTTGGCGTGCACGAGACCCAGTTGGAACGCGGGCAGCCCGGCCGCGGTGCGCAGCGACTCATAGCTCGCGGCCTGGTCTTCTTCGAACCGCTCGTCCAGCGCCGCCAGCAGGCTGTCGCGTTCGGCGAGCCGCCCCAGCCACTCCCGCACCGGGGCGACCAGGTCGGCGGGCAGGTCGGCCAGGCGCGCGGGATCGATACGGCGGCCGCGGTGTACGGCCCTGCGCACCGCGACGAGCCTCGCCTTCCGCTCCCCGTCGCCTGCGGCGCCGATCGCCGCGTGCAGCAGGTCCGACAGCTCGCCTGTCGCGTCGGCGATCTCGGCGCGCAGCCGTACCAGTTCCTGGGCGGTGCGCCAGCTCCGCGCGCAGCGCAACCCCTCCAGCACGGCGACCGGGCTTCCGGCGAGGCGCACCACGGCGGCCGGGCCCAGCGTGTAGTGCGCCGCGCCGGAGCGGGCTTCGCTCAGCCTGTCCATCAGTCCACCGCCTCGGGCTCGACAGGTACGATCACTCGTCCGCCCGGACCGGTCCTGGCCAGCAGGATCTGGAAGACGGGGGTGTGGCGTCGCCCGGTGAGTCCGAGGGCCGCGCGGACCCCCTCGGCGTGGTAGGCGTTGACGATCCGGCCGGACATGCCCTGCGTCGCGGCCGCGACGCACACGCGGTGCGCGAGCAGCCCGGCTTCCTGGTTCAGTACGCGGTAGCCGCGGTCGCCGAAGGTGCCGAACGCCCAGTCGTGGTCGCCGACGAGGTGGACGACGGCGTTCAGGTCCCGGAAGACCGGTCCGGGGATGGTGACGCGCTCGATCGCGGTGATGGCGTCGACGCCGGGGTCCGCGGGGGCGACCGGGTGCAGCGCGCCGGTGTCCGGGTCGAGCCGGTAGGCGCCCTTCGGGATGCCGGTGAGGTCGCCGACGGTCAGGAAGACCTCCAACGGCGCGGGCGCTCCGGCCGGGACGGTGTCGCTGGTGACCCCGGTGCGGATACGGGCGAGCCGCGACCACAGTTCGACTCCGTCGACCCGCGACGCGACCGGCCGGAAGATCCCGGGGCCGGAGTCACGGGACCGCAGCACGGCCGCCAGGTCCCTCTCCGGTAGTTCGGCCTCGGGCAGGGGCAGCGGTTCGGCTCCGGACCCGCCGGGCGTGACCGGCAGGGCGGTGGTGAAGGCCGCGGTGTCCGTGCGCCGGGACGCGCGGTTGACCTCGGTCATCGTCGGGCAGGCCCGCGCGACCTCCAGCCCGCTGCGCACGACGGGCGGCTCGATCGGGTCGAGGGCCGCGGTCAGCGCCGCGGCCGTCTCCGCGGCCGGTTGTCGCCGGACGTCCGCACCGGCGGCGTGGAGCGGCAGGACCAGCAGGGCCGACTCCTCGTCGCCGTCGAGCCCGAGCAGCTTGTCGACCGGCTCGTCGACGAACTGGTGGTGCACGTGCGCCCGTAGCCCCATGGCCCGTGCGACCAGGTCGAGGTTGCCGGCGAGCAGACCGGCCTCCTGTGTGCACAGGCGGTAGGCGTACTCCCGGTAGATGTACGCGACCTTGTTGAACAGCGCGGAGAGTACGAACACGGCCTCCGGCACCGCGCCCGCGGTGCCGGTCGCCCTGGCCGCCAGCCCGCGGTGGTCGCCGTCCCGCAGCCGCACCAGCGCGTGGTGCGGCGCGTCGTAGTGGTAGACGCCGTCGGCGAGGCACACGTACAGCTGGATGCCGAACAGGCAGCGCGCGGACGCGACCATCCGGTGGTAGGGCCAGGTCCCGTTGGTGTCGAACTCCTGCCGGGAGATGCCGTAGCCGTAGCGCAGCAGCGTCGACAGCGCCGCCTCGTCGAACGTCTCGGTCTCGGTCAGCTCCCCGGGCACCCTGGTGGTCAGGGGGCGGCGGGGCAGGCCCCGGTAGAGCTTGAACTTCAGCGGCTCGTCCGGGTTGCCGTACTCCGACTGCCGGGCTTCCATCGCCTCGGCGAGGTCTTCCAGCGTGACCCGCCAGAACTCCCGGCCGGGGCCGCCCTCGTGCTCGGTCGTGGGAACGGGCTCGGTCATGGGAACGGGCTCGGTCATGGAAACGGATGCGGGTGCGGGTTGCGCACCCGGGGCAGCCGGGGCAGTCCGGTCACCCGCCGGGCCGTGTGTCCGAAGGTCATCGGCACCGCCCCCGGTGCCATCACCTTGACGCATGTGAAGCCTCCCGAGGCCTGTTCCGTGGAGGTGGTGTCTACTGCGACGACGTCCATGCCGGCGGCGGCGAAGCGCCGCACGGCCTCGTCGAGGTCCGCGCCGATGTCGGCGTTGCCGGGCCAGTGCCAGCGTTCGAGCCCCTGCTGCCAGGTCGATGCCGCCGGGTCGTCGAGCAGGAAGGAATACCGGTCGAAGGTGGCCGGGTTGGCGGCGCAGAGCAGGTGATCGGCCATCGAGCGGACGTCGTCCGGATGGTCGGCCAGGTGCTGGGCGCGGTCACGCCAGCGCGGATCGAGCGCGAGGACGCCCACGTACTCGACGGTCTGGCTGAGTTCGTGCAGCGCGGCCAGCATCGCCTCGGCCGGGCGCAGCCCGCTGCCGCCGGTCGAGACGGCCTGCGGCCGTTCGGTCCCGGTGATGTCCTCGGCGAACGTCCAGAACGACGGAATCCCGTGTTCCCGCGTGGTGTCGAAGACGCGCACCCGGTAGCCCTGCCGCCCGATGCGCTCGGCCACGAGCGGAACCCGGCGATCGGGCACGGAGGCCAGGTCGATCTCGGGCAGCGGGGTCCGCCCGTACCAGGCCATCAGGAACGCGTCGCGCTCGGCGACTTCGAGGACGCCGTGCAGCACGGCCTCCTCATAGCAGCCGCCGAGGGCGCAGCCGCTGGAGATCTCGCACGCGAACGCGGGCTCGCCGCCGCCGGATTTCGGCAGCCGGTAGTAGACGAAGTCCTCCGGTACGAGAACGGGCCGGTCCTGGCCGAACGACCAGCCCCACACCCAGTCGGTCACCGCGTCCTCGGTGAACTCCCGGTAGGGGAAACCCGGGGTGCGGAACCGGTCGCCGGGGTACAGGCCGAGCGAGCGGGGGTCGATCGCGTCATCGGCCACCTCCGCGTAACCGGCCCTGGTGCTCGTACGCTTGCTCGTCGCGTACGCGCCGAGCCGTTCCAGCGACTCCGCCACCGCTACGGCCCTCGCGGAGGTGAAATCCCGGGTGCGGCCGTAGCCGGCCGCCTCCACCAAGACGCCGGGCACGGCCATGACGGCTTCGGTGAACGGAAACGCGTGCTGGGTGTAGGAGGTGACCGAAGGGATCAGGCCGCTCTGCGCGTCGACGTAAGCCGCGTCGAGTTGGCCCTGGTCCAGCAGGCGGACGCGGCTCGACTCGGGTGAGAGCTTGGGCCGCG
This sequence comes from Streptomyces sp. NPDC044033, assembly GCF_056434425.1. Classification (NCBI taxonomy): domain Bacteria; kingdom Bacillati; phylum Actinomycetota; class Actinomycetes; order Kitasatosporales; family Streptomycetaceae; genus Streptomyces; species Streptomyces sp. NPDC044033. The sequence continues at coordinate 53,652 of NZ_JBWKFF010000011.1, forward strand.
CCACCCGGGTGATCCGCGCGCCCCGCTCGGTGTCGGCGGGCATGGCCGAGCACTCCGGGCAGCGCGGGTCGGGCAGGAAGCCGTGCCGGGACAGGGCCAGCGTGGCCGTGTCCACGATCCAGAACCGCCGCTCCTCGGGCCGGGCGGAGGCCAACTCGGCGACGGTGTCCGCGAGGAAGGTCGGCAGCTCTTGGCTCCGTACCTCGGCGGCCATCTCGGCGGTGCGTTCGGCGGACGCCGAGGCGGCGCGCCGGGTGCGCAGGCACTCCGGGCAGCCCGGCGGCCACGGCCCGACGATCACCTGACGCGGTTCGAGCAGCACCTGGGGCTGGTCAGCCATGGACGACCACGGCTCTTGCCACGAACGGACACATCCGGGCGACGAGCGGATCGTGGTCGAGCGGTACCGCGACCATGCGGCCGCCCTCGCGGGTCAGGCTCGCCACGGCCTCTTCGAGGGTCACGGACTCCGGCCGCGCTCCGGTCTCCCCGCGCAGGCCCACGGGCAGGTCGGGTACGGGCGGCGGCGCGTATCCGGGCTGGTCCGCGGCTCGGGACTGGTAGGCGAGCAGCGTCCGCTCCAGCCCCTTCTCCAGCGCGGCGCCGACGTCCAGGTCGCTCACGTAGGCGACGGTGGCGTCCGGGGTGGTGAACGCGAACGTGGGCAGCCCGAGCAGGGCGGACAGGTCGTGGACCTCGACGGGCCGGCCGACGATGTTCAGCAGCTTCGCGTAGCGCGCGGCGCGCGGGGTCAGTTCCATGTCGGCCAGGTCCAGCCGGGGGAAGGGCTCGGCGGCGTTCGCGACCGCCGTGACAACGCTGTCATTCGCTGCCGCGACCACCGCGGCGCGCACGGCTTCGGGCCAGTCGCTGCCGGAGGCCGCGGTCGGTCCGGGGGTCTCGGCCGGTGCGGAGGCCGCGGTCCGCGCGGGGAAGACCTGCGCGGCGTCGACCGCGACCGGTTCACCGGTCAGTACGTCCACGCCGTAGAGCCGGTCGCCCTTGCGGGGGTCGGGCATGACCGCCGCGTACCGCTCGAACGCGTGCCGGACGGCCCGCCTGCGCGACTCGACCACGTTCTCGCCGCAGCCGTGGACGGGGAACGGGCCGCCGGCCAGGCCGACCGGGTCGGAGACCACGACCTCGCTGACGAACAGCGGCAGTTGCTCGTAGTCGCGCTCGGTGATCTCGGCGAACACGCCGGTCCGCGGGTCGACGCAGTCCACCGCGCGCCGGGCCAGCTCCTCGTCGTCGACGGGCGCCGCGGCCGGCAGCGCGGTCAGCCGTGCCGGGTCGTCGGGAACGGCGGGCAGCGCGAGCGGGTGCGGCAGGAAGGGGTGCTTGGCGGTCTCCAGCGTCTCCAGGTCGAACCGGACCAGGTGATCGGCCTCGGCGCTCGGGTCGATGCCGGTGAGGTGCCGGAACGCCGTGAAACACAGCTGGTTGGCGACCAGGGCGACCGTGGGGCCGCGCAGGAACTCACTCACCGCGGCGTCCGGGTGGTCGCGCAGATCCGCGCCGGCGAGGTCCGGCGCGAGTGCGCGCAGCCGGCGCCAGGCCGACTCCCAGGCCGTGGCGTCACCGTCCTTGCCGGTCACCGGGCCGATCCACGCCTCGTCGCCCGCCACGACCACCTGCGCGCACGCGGCGCCCGCGGCGACCGCGCTGTGGGGCAGCCGCCGGGCGCGTTCGATCATGGGGCGGTCCGCGACGTGCAGCACCATGGTGGCGCCGGCCGCGATCCGGTCGAGGCCGCCGTCGGCGTCCAGGTAGTCGATCCGCTGCTCCGGGTCCTGCGCCCGGGCCGCGGCGAGGTGCTCGGCGACGCGGTCGCGGTCGAACGGCGACTCGGCGAACGGCGCGAGCGACAGGGCGCGGACGCCGGAGCGCAGTTGCGAGTTGGCCAGGGCTTGCAGCAACGGGCCGGACCCGGCCAGCACGAGGGTGCTGTCGCGGTAGTCCTCGAAGCGCAGTTCCGGCGACTCGACGAAGTACTCGACGAAGGCGATGTTGGCCGCGTAGGTCTTGGCCACGTCGGCCGGCAGCGTGTGCGGACGGTCGTCCAGCACGTTCTTGACGTATCCCTTGCCGAGCAGCAGCATCGTCAGCTTGGCCAGCCCGGAGCGGCTGGACTCCGGTACGCCCGCGCACAGTTCGCCGAGGGTCCTGGTGCCGTCGAGCATCGGGGCGATCCGCTGGATCCACTCATAGGTCGACGCGCCCTTGAGTATCGACCCGCCCAGGTTGCTGCGGATGTAAGCGCCTTCGGGCACGCGCATGACGTAGACGTCGCCACGCAGTCGCGGCCGTATTCGCTCGGCATTGGCTTCCATGAACACCGCTTCTCACGCATTCTCGATGTCTGGTCAGGAGGAGGACCGAGAGCCACCCGGTCCCCGTTCACGGCGCGCACCGGCTAGAGCACATGTGCCCGGAACATCAGCACCCGGATCAGGTGCAGGAACAGCACGGGCAGCAGCAGCAACAGCTGCTCGCTCCGCCCGAAGCGGACAGCTCGGTCAGGCCGTAACCGGCCGTCACCGACTCGGGCACCACCTCGCCCAGGTCCACCAACTCGAAGGCGCTGTCATCCAGCACCAGGTCGTCGAATCCCTCCATGTCGTACACCTCCCTTCCTTTTCAGAGTTCTTTCACCTCGGGCAGCACCTTGTCGCAGAAGAGTTCCAAGGTCTGCCGAGCCTCGGGGAGCGGCATCGCGCCGAAATCGACCTGCCACAGGATTTCGTCGACGCCGCCGATGCGGTCGTTGAACGCGCGGATTCGGTCGATGACCGTGGTCGGTGATCCGGCGATCACACCACCTTCGGTGAACAGTTTGGCGGGCTGGAGGCCGCGCAGCATCCAGCCGAATCCGGAGTAGCCGCGGTAGGCCGAGGATTCCCTGCGGTCCCACGGGTTCACGGCCTCCGCCCATACGTCCAGATAGCGGCGCAGGTAGGTCTCGGCGATCCGCTCCGCGCGCTCGTCGGTGTCCGCGATCACCAGCGGCAGGCTGGCCGCGACCCGGGGGCGGGGCCCGGAGGCGCCGTGCGTGGCCCGGAACGCGTCGCGGTAGAGCCCCAGGTGACCGCGGAACTCGTGCGGCGAGATCATCGGGGTGATCAGCAGCCCCAGCCCTTCGGTGCCCAGCCAGGTGAAGCTCTCCGGCGTGCGCACCGCCGCGCCCCACACCGGCGGGTGCGGCCGCTGGGTGGGCCGGGGCAGGCCGGTCACATCGCGGTAGGAGAAGAACGGCGTCTGCTCGCTGACTTTCTCCTCGGTCCATATCCGCAGTACCGCGCGAATGGTCTCGCGGAATCGGTCGGTGCTCTCGTCCATCTCCAGGCCCAGCGCGTCGAACTCGTCGGGCAGATATGCCCGCGCGAATCCCACGTCGAGTCTGCCGCCGCTGATCGCGTCCACTTGCGCCGCTTCCGCGGCCAATTGGATCGGGTGGTGGAAGACCGGCAGCACGCAGCCGGTCATCAACCTGACCGAACTCGTCCGTGCGGCCACGGCGGACAGGAATCCAAAGGGGCTCGGGCAGTAGCCGCCGTAGTAATGGAGGTAGTGCTCGGTCATCTTGACTGTGTCCAGACCGCCCAGCTCGGCCTGGACCGACAGTTCCAGTGCGTCGCCGAAGTAGGTCTGTGGAGATTTCGTCTCCGGCGTGCAGTCAGGAAGAAAGGAAAGACCGAAGCGCACCGATACCACTCCTTAGCAGCCGGGCATTCACCGGATAGACATCCGGTTTGCGTCCCCTACGGTTCGGGGCCTGCCGGCGCCGCCGATTCGCGGATGACGCTACATCTGGCCTGCTAGGCCGTCAATAACCGTCAGCTCAACTATCCGAACCTGAAAGTTCTTTAAGGTTTGCCTCGGTATCCTCAAAGATACCTACACTACAAAGCGCGTGTTATTGACACCTACGCTCGGCACTGCAAGCGTGTGCATCCCCGAGTATCGATGCGGGAATCTCCCGCACCGCCTCCGCAAACTCGCTCGACGGATGTTCAGCCATGACCTCCACGATGGATACGCTCCACGTCGCCCATGCCGGCGAGCAGTCGGCGCCGGCGCCCGCCCGGAAGAAGTCCGTACAACTCGTAGAGTTCACCGCGATGCACGGTGTCCGATACAGCATCACCCTCGGCTATCTCAAGGCGACATCGGTCGCCGACCCTGTCCTCGACGACGCCTGCGAGTTCCGGATCTGCGTGCGCGAACAGAGCGGCGGGGACCGGGCGATGGCGGAGCTGCTCGACTCCTGGGACGAACCGTTCGTCGTCGCTCTGACCGTGTTCTTCTGGAACCGCGCCCAGTCGCTGGAACTGGCCCGCCAGGTGAAGCGGCGCTGGCCAAAGTGCCGGGTCGTCATCGGCGGCAATGACGTCAGCTACCAGCAGGAGCCGCTGTTCGCCGAGGCCCCCTGGGTGGATGTGCTGGTGCACGGCGAGGGTGAACTCCGGTTCCGCGAGCTGATGCACCGCTTCCTCGCCGACGGGGACCTCACCACGATCCCCGGCATCAGCCACTGGTCCGACGGCGCGGTCGTCACCAACCCGGACGCGGACCGCATCACCGATCTCGACCAGATCGTCTCGCCGATCCTCACCCCGGTCTACTCCGACGAGGAGATCACCGGCTCGTCCATGATCGTCTACGAGACCAACCGGGGCTGCCCGTACAAGTGCGCGTTCTGCTACTGGGGCGGCGCGACCAACTCCAAGGTGCGCCAGTTCGAGCTCGACCGGATCTTCGCCGAACTGGGCCGCCTGATCCGGCTGATGCCCACGGACGCGACACTGTTCATCGCGGACGCGAACTTCGGCATCCTCGCCCGCGACCGGCAGATCGCGGAGCACATCGTGGAACTCAGCCGGCGCTACGACAAGCGGCTGATCATCAGCACGAACTGGGCGAAGAACGGCAACGAGCGCATCGTCGAGATCGCGAGCATGCTGCACGCCGCCGACCTGACCGGCGCGATCACGCTGTCCGCGCAGTCCTTCGACGCCGACGTGCTGAAGATCGCCAACCGCGCCAACATCCGTACCGACCACTACCGCCGACTGCTGTCCCGGTTCCGCGAACTCGGCGTTCCCACCTACACCGACCTGATCTGGGGCCTGCCCGGCGAGACGTACGACTCGTACCTCAAGGGGGTCGAGGAGGTGCTGACCGCGGGCGGCTCCCCGGTGATCTATCCGCTGCTGCTGCTCAACAACACCGAGTACTCGCGGGAGTCCTTCCAGGACAAGCACCAGCTGACGACGCGCTGGATGCCCGGCGACGTCACCAACCCCGAACTCATCGCCGACGTCGTCGTCGCGCACGAGACCATGACCGCCGAGGAATGGGCGCGCGGCATGGAGTTCCGGGTGGGCATGACGCTGTTTCAGAAGATCCTGCTGCGCTGTGCGCTGCGCGTCATCCATGCGACGACAGGCGTCCGGCTGGTCGAACTGTGCCAGCGGGTCTGGGAGTTCCTGCTCGAAGACTGCGCCGACCCGTTCCTGCGAGCCGTCGCCCGCAACGTCGCCGTCACCCATCAGGAACCGGCCGCCCTGGACATGGAACTGCTCAAGACGGTCATCGGCGACCAAATCGTCGTGCCCGAGGAAGTGCACTTCCAGGCGCTGCTGTGCCGCGCCGTCTCCACCGAACGCGGCACGGCGGAGCTGCTCACCGCCGCGGTCGACCGGCTGTGCGGCCGGCTGGCCGACTCCGGACACGAGGTCGACCGCGTGCTGGTCGACGGCGCGCTGACGCTCGACATCGCGGCCACCACGATCCTGCGCGCGAGCCTGCGCGGGGACCTGCGCGAGGCGGAGTTCGCCATGCCCCGGCAGGGCTGGGACCTGCTCGTCGCGGACGGCGACGTGCCGTCGAGTCTCGACGCGAGCGGTCAGGGAGGCACCGTGCGCGGCACGGTGTGGGCGCCGCCGCGCTGGGTCCGCTACCCGATCAGCGTGTACGCGCTGTCCATCTGGCACGGCACCGGCCGGCCCCTGCACGACCTGTTGTTCGCGCTGCCCGATCGGCTCCCGGTCGCCTCACGACCGGCCGCTATCGCCCCGGCGGCGCCGTAGGACCGCCTGGCTCACAGCCGGCCGCGACTCACAGCCAGCCGCGCGCCAGCGCCGTCCTGGCCGCCTCCGTCCGGTTGCGCGCTCCCAGCTTGGTCATGGCGCTGGACAGGTAGTTGCGTACGGTGCCCTCGGCCAGGAAGAGCCGCGCGGCGATCTCGGCGTTTCCCGCCCCTTCCGCGACCGCTCGCAGCAGTTCACGCTCCCGGTCGGTCAGCGGATCGGCCGCGTCCCAGGCCGCCACCGCCAGTTCCGGCGCGACCACCCGCTCCCCCGCGTGGACCCGGCGCAGGGCCGCCGCCAGCTCACCGATCGGCGCGTCCTTGAGCACGTACCCGGCCACCCCGGCGTCGACCGCGCGCCGCAGATAGCCGCTGCGCGCGAACGTGGTCACGATCAGCACCCGGGCGGGGTCGCCCAGGCCGTTCAGCTCCGCGGCCAGGTCGAGACCGGTGCGGCCGGGCATCTCGATGTCCGTCACCAGGACGTCCGGACGGTGCTCGCGCACCGCGGCCAGCGCGTCGTCGCCATTGGTCGCGGTCGCCACCACCGTGATGTCCGGTTGCAGGTCCAGCAGGGACGCGAACGCGCCCAGCACCATGCCCTGGTCCTCGGCCAGCACCACCCGGATCACCGGGCCGCCTCGACCGGCACCGTGATGGTCACCGTCGTGCCGGCCGAGCCGGTGCGCTGCACCGCGCCGCCGAGCTTCGCGATCCGCTCCCGGAGCCCGGTCAGCCCGGTGCCCTCCGGAGCCGTACTCCCGATCCCGTCGTCCGCGATCACCAGCCGCACCCGTTCCCCGTCCGCGTCCAGTCCGATCCGGCAGGTGGAGGCCCGTGCGTGCCGGGCCACGTTGGTCACCGCCTCCCGCAACGCCAGCCCCAGTTCGTGCTCGGCCGTCGCGACCAGGATCATCTTCTCGTCGTAGTCCACCCGCAAGGTCACCTCGGTCCCGGCCAGCGCCCGCCGCGCCGCCTCCAGCTCCGCCCGGATGTTGGTCTGCCGCCAGCCGGTGACCGTGCTGCGCACCGCTGCCAGCGCCTCCCGCGCGTTGCGTTCGATCTCCTCGGCCTCGGCGCGCGCCCGCCGCGGGTCGGCCAGCACCAGCTCCTTGGTCAGCTGGGCGCGCATCACCACCGCGGTCAGCGAATGCCCGAGCAGGTCGTGCAGGTCACGCGCGATCCGTTCGCGTTCCCCGATGGCGGCGAGCAGTTCGACCTGCGAGGTGCGCAGCCGCTCGTTCTCCCGTTCCTGCCGCCGGTCGCGCTGCTTGAGTTCGAGCAGCCCGATCACCCAGATCAGCACGAGCGCCGAGCCGAAGCCCCACAGCCGGTAGGGCATCGGCACCTGGGACACCAGCGCCGTGACGCTGTTCAGCACGGTCAGGCCCGCGAACCACAGCCGCGCGTCGCGCCATGCCAGCGTCTTGCCGGCGACGGCCGCCGCGTAGATGAACAGCACGCTCGCGTTGGTGTTGAACGGCGTGGCCAGCGCGCCGATCGCGGCCAGCGGCACGATCGACGACCAGATGTGCCGCGCGGACGGGCCGCGCAGCAGCGCCGTCGCGTACAGCACGGCCGTGGCCACGCACACCGCGATCGCCAGCGGCCAGTCCCACCACGCCCAGTCCGGTGAGAAGTACGGCTGCGCCAGCACGAACAGCACATAGCCCAGGTAGACCCACTCCCAGGTCCGCAGCCGCGCGGCCAGGGACCCGGGTTCGGAAGCATCGACGGTACTCATATCCGCGCATGACGATAGGACATGGTGGCCACTCCGCCCGCCACCGCGGTGGTGACGACCAGGGCGAGCACATGGATCACGACGGTGCCCTCGCCCAGTTGCGAGAGCCCGAGCTGCGCGAGGTGGTAGGTGGGCAGGAACTCCGCGATGTGCCGCACCGCCGAGGGCAGGAACCGAATCGGGATCCACAGCCCGGACAGCACCGCCAGCGGGAACAGCACCGCGTTGAGCAGCGCGATCGTCGCGCCCGTGCGGAACCGCAGCCCGACCGCCACGCTGAACAGCGTGAACGGGACGGTGCCCAGCAGCAGTACCGCCGCCACCCGCAGCAGCGCCCAGGGCGCGGCGTGCAGCGTGCCGAACGCCGCGGCCGCCACCCCCATCAGCGCCAGCACGCCCACCCCGTAGAGCAGCGCGGCCGCGGCCTTCGCGGCGAGGCTGATCCCGACCGGCACCGCGGACACCCGCTTCATGCGCAGCCAGCCCAGGTCCCGGTCCTGCGCGACCCCGATCCCCGGTTGCAACGCGGCCACGGTGATCACCCCGTAGGTGCCGAACGTGGCCACCATCGCCGTACCGGCCGAGAGCCCCTGCGTGGTGCCGTGTCCGTACAACAGGTTGAACAGGACGAAGAACCCGACCGGCATGAGGATGCTGAAGAACAGCGATGTCGGCTCCCGCACGATCGCCCGCAGTTCGTCCCGCAGCTCGACCCCGAAGATCCGTGCCGTCAGTACGTTCACGCCGCCGCCTCCGCACCGTCGGTCAGCGCGAACACGGCTTCCTCCAGGCCCGCGTCCCGCACCCGCAGTTCCGACAGGTCCGGGTCCCGGTCGAGCAGCACGCGCAGCAGGTCCTCGGGCGAGCGCGTCTGGATGTTCACCAGGTCGTGCTCGGGCGTGACCGACAGTACGCCCGGCAGCCGCTGGAGTTCATCGCGGCCGAGGCCGGTCCGGACGGTCACCGTGCGGTCCGGCAGCCGCGACACCAGCTCCTCCGGCGGCGCGTCCGCCAGTACCCGGCCGTGGTCGAGCACCACGACGCGGTCCGCGACCGCGGCCGACTCCTCGATCAGGTGCGTGGTCACCAGCACCGCGGCGCCCTGCTCCCGGCGGTGCGCCAGGATCTGCCAGAAGTGCCGCCGGGCCGACGTGTCCAGGCCGGCCGTCGGCTCGTCCAGCACCAGTAGCGCGGGCTCGGTGACCAGCGCCATCGCCAGCTGCACGCGCTGCTTCTGGCCGCCGGAGAGTTTGGACACCCGCCTGCGCGCCAACTCGCTCAGCCCGAGTTCCGCCAGGACCGGCCCGGCCGCCGCCGCCCGCAGCCCGCCCCGGACGGCGGCGCCGGTCACCAGCTCCTGCACCGTCAGCGTGTTCGGAAAGCCGAGCGTCTGCTGCGCCACGCCCAGCCGCCGGCGGGTCGCGGCGCGGCGCGGATCACCGCCCAGGACCCGTACGGTCCCGTGCTGCGGCGTGCGCAGCCCGACCGCGATCGTCACCAGTGTCGACTTCCCGGCCCCGTTCGGCCCGAGCAGCGCGACGCACTCCCCCGGGTCGACCCGAAGGTCCACGTCGTCCAGTGCGACCGCCTCCCCGTACCGGTACCGCAGCCCCTCGGCTGTCATCACCGCCTGTGTCGTTCCCATGGCCACCACGTTCCCGTCCCGCCGGCGCCGCTGGTAGTGATGCCCCGTCACCGGCCCCGAATGACAAATGTCATCCCGGATGCGACCGGGCGGCGGGAGGGTCCGGGCTCGCCTCAGGCGGGCGGCGGTGCGGGGCCTCCCGCCAGGCGGTGCCAGAGGCCCGGTGGCGCCGGCCGCCCCGGTGTCGCGGAGCCGAGGCGGGCCAGCGCCCAGGCGATGGAGTGCGCCGGCGCCGGCGGTGCGTTCCGGCCGCACCACGGGACAGACGTCACCCGTGCCTCGCGCTGGTGCACGTCACGGTAGGTGGCGACCGGGGTGGTCGGCTCCAGCGGGCGGGCGGCGAGGATCACGTGGCCTCCCGTCCGTACCGTCCGCAGGGCCCGGGCGATCCCGGCGCCGGTTCCGGTGGTCTCCATGACCACGTCCGGCGGGGCGTCCGGGGGCATGCCGCCGAGCGGGAGCGCCCGCCGGATGAGCGCGGCGAGCGCTCCCTCCCCCACGACGGCCGCCGTGCCGCCGGCTTCGTGCGCGGCCCGGGCGGCGGCTTGCGCGGTGGCCGCCCAGGCGTGCGCGGCGGCTTCGTCGGTGGGGTAGCCGCGTCCCCACGTCGCCGCTTCGGCGGTGCCTTCGACGAAGCACACCGCGTCCGGCCCGGCCTCGGCGGGCAGCGCGTAGCCGCCGTCCGCGCCGACCGCGATCCGCCACCAGATGCTCATGGCCCGCCCTCGGCGGTGTGGAGCGCGGGGGTGGTCCCCCGGCCGGAGCGGGCCGAGGCGTACGCCGCTTCGACGACGGCCTGGGTCAGCAGCGCGTCGTACGGGCTGACGTCGACGGGCGCGCCGTCGCGAACGGCCCCCGCGAACCTGGTGAAGGCCCGGGCCCGCAGGTCGATGGCGGTCGGCTTCGCGGGGGCGGCCTCCGCAGGGGCGGGATGCCCCTTCCCGCCCGGTGCCGGGTCGGCTTCCCGCGGCCGGTTCGTGACGGCGTAGTGCGGGAGTACCTGGAGGTGCCCCTTGTCTCCCCAGACGCGGATGTGCTGACCGTCGCCGCCGACCACGCTGGACGCACCGACCAAGGTGGCGATGACCGTGCCGAATCGGATGATCACCGTCACCGCGTCCTCGATGCCCGGGGCGCCGGCGACGGTGGACGGCGCGGTCTCGGCGTACACGCGGTCGGCCTCGCGGCCGAGCAGCGCGCGGACCGTGTCGATCTGGTGGATCAGGTTCATGATCAGGAATCCGCCGCCGGAGCGGGCCGCCGACAGCCGCCATGTGGAGGGGGACCGCCCGCTGAGGCCGCCGTGGAAGTAGTCCGCGGACCTGTCCACGAGGTAGTGGGCCGATACGCCGAGCGGCGTGCCGACGGCTCCGGCCCCGAGCGCCTCGCGGGCTCGGAGGAAGCGCGGATCCGTCCGCGTCGGGAACAGCACACCGGCCGTCAGGCCGCTGGCGCCGGCGGCCGACGCCATCCGCCGCGCCGTGGGCAGGTTCTGTGCGAGGGGCTTCTCCAGCAGCACATGCTTGCCGGCCGCGAGCGCGGCGGCGAGCAGCGGCTCGTGGGTGTCGTGCGGCGTGGCGATGATCACCGCGTCCACGTCGCGGCGCGCCATCAGCCGCTCTAGGTCCCGCTCGTGGGCGCCGCCGTACCGCGCCACCGTGCTCTCGGCCAGCCGCTGGACCGGGTCGTGGCACGCCACCAGGTCGGCCCCCTCGGCGTCCGCCAGGGCCCTGGCGTCCTCGATCCCGATGTCACCGCAGCCGATCAGCCCGAACCGCACCGGGGACGGGGGCGGTGTGCGCCGCGGACGCGCGGTGGCCGGCGCCTGCCGCGTTACGGAGCCGCTCGCCACGGACTCCCGCGCCGTGCCGGCGGGGGCGGCGGAGGTTCCGGACGGCGGGCGGGGGCCCCAGCGCAGGACGGCGCTGACCAGGGTGCGGTCGGTGGCCAACCGGCGGTAGGCCGACGGGGCCTCGGCCGCCGGGTACTCGGCCAGTACGTCCCGGACGGTGAACAGCCCCTTCGCGAGCAGGGTGAAGAAGACATCGCTGAGCCTGGTCTCCTCCTCCTTCCCCATCCGGGAGACGTGCGCGCCGCGCAGGTCCAGCCGCCGGTCGTGGAACCGCCGCAGCGGAACGTCGGCGAGGTCGCTCCGGGGCGAGCCGAGCAGGACCACCCGGCCGCCGTCCGCCGCGGCGGCGACGGCGGCGTGCAGCCCGGCCCCGCTGCCGGTCACGTCCAGTACGAGCGGGGCGCCTCCACCGGCCTCGCCGGCGGAGAGGAAGGTGGTGACCGGCTCGGCCTCCGCGGCCCATGCCTTCGCCGCGGAGGCGGCGACCGCCCGTACCTCCGGTGCTCCGCGGGCCGCCGCGAGCCTGCGGGTGATCACGCCGAGCAGACCGCCGCCGATCACGGTGACCGGCTCGGTGGGGCGCTGCGCTCCGCGTTCCAGGCCGTGCAGCGCGGTGAGGGCGAGCTGCCAGACCGCGGCGTCCACCAGCGGTACGTGACCGGGCACGGCGCGCACGCAGGCGGCGGGTACGACGGCGACGTCGCCGTGGCGGGCCCGGCGCACCGCGACCCGCGTGCCGGCCGGCAGCGAGGACCGCGTACGTACGGCGCCCGCGGCCATGTAGCCGGGGTGTTCAGGGAACCGGGCACCCGCGGTCGGCAAGTCCAGGAGGATGGCCCGCTCGGTTCCGGGGCTGATCACACTCACGCTGATGTCGACCACCGTGTCACCCGGCCCGCCCGCCGGCTCGTCGCACTCGATGACCTCGCACACTCCGGCACCGGAAAGGACCACCGATCGCATACGCACCTCCGCGAGAATTGACCGACGCGTGGACCGCAGGGGACAACAGCCCTTGAGGCCACCCGGGTTCACTGATTTCCAAGGTCGCGACCGCAGCGCCGAGCCGCATATGCGAAGCGGCACAGAGCGTGTCGGCCATGGCGTACGGTGAGCTGCCGAACCCCTCATGCCCCTCAGTAGAGCGGTGATCACATGTCGGCTCGGATATCGCACAGACTGCTGCTCGATCAGCGGACGGCGGCATTGATCAGGCACGACATGATCCGGCTTCGGGCGCGCCTGGGGCAGCGGTACCGCAAGGTCCCCGAGGACGTACGGAGACTGCACCTCGGCTGCGGTGACCGCCGCGTTCCAGGATGGCTCAACTGCGATGTGGCGGGTTCGGAGTTCGACATCGACCTGGCGGCGGGACGGCTGCCGTTTCCGGACGGCTCGTCCGATGACATCGTCATGCAGCACGTCGTCGAACACCTCGATCTACGGGAACAGTTGATACCGCTCCTGCGGGAATTGCACCGGATCTGCGCCCACGGCGGCCGGGTGTGGCTGTCGTGCCCGGACCTGGCCAAGGTGTGCACGGCGTATCTGGACGACCGGGGGCGCGCGCTGATGGAGGACCGGCGGCAGCGGTGGCCGGACTACACCCTCGGCGGGGCGCCGGTCCAGCACTTCGTCAACGACCTCTTCCAGGCCAGGGGCAGACACCGGAACCTGTTCGACTTCGAGCTCCTGGCCTGGGCTCTCGATCAGGCGGGCTTCGGGGCGGTGGACCGGATCGTCGAGGCGGACCTGCTCGCCGCCCATCCCGGCTTCCCGCCCCGCCATGACGATCAGCAGTCGTTGTACGTGGTGGCGGGCAAGGCCGCCGCGCCGCACGGGCGCTGATCCGGCGCCCCTCAGGCTCGCTGCCTTCGCGGCGCCGGCAGGTTCCGGTAGTGCTGCCAGAGCTCGTACAGGGGAACGGCTCGCTTGTCCGGCTGGGTCGGCTTCACGGGCTCCGTCCAGTGGACCAGCAGCGTCGGCGGCGAGGCCGGGTCCACCACCTTTCCGTCGCGCGCGACGACACCCGGCGTCCAGGCGTAGACCTCACCGGGAATGCTCTGGTCCCCCGTCGTTCCTCTCAGCCGGCGCAGGCTCGTGTACGGCAGCCCGGACGTCACCATCAGGTAGTTCAGCAGCGGCTGCTCGTACCCCAGCTTCATATGAGGGGCCAGCTCCCGCGCCGCGGGCAGGCTGTCGGCGATGCGGGAGAGCGTCAGCGCGCCCTTTCGCGAGGCGACGAAACCCGTGTTCGCCGCGTACTCGAACTGTTCCGGCGTCAGCTTTCCGGACGGTCCGATGCTGGCCTTCCAGGCGCGCCCCGGCACATGGGACGTGGCGACGACGAAGCCGAATTCTTCGAGGTAGGCGAAGACGAAGCCGATATCGTGCAGGACGGCCGTGTCGCAGTCGATGTAGAGGAATTCCTCGTACTCGCCCTCCCAGGCCGCGAGCTTGCGGAAATGCCCCATGGGCCGGTCGTGGAACGACAGGCTGACCTTGTCGCACTGCCGCAGCAGGTCGGGATCGTCCCATACGGAGAAGTCGTACCGGGACCGCAGCGACGCGACGCCCTCGAAGTCGTCGTCGAAGGGGATCAGGCAGAGCGCGATGTCCGGGTTGCTCCTCCTGAAACTGTTGAGGAAGACGATGGCCAGCTCCCGGACGCTGTCATTGGCCACGAAGTAGACGCCTCGCTTCTCGGGCATCGGCGCACGCTCCCTCTCAGTGGTCGGGGCTTGCGGTGAAGGCCGTGAGCGGCTCGCCGCGGACCGCTTCGGAACGGAAGCCGTCCGGTCCGACGGGGCGGTCGCCCAGGACCGTGACCCGGTAGAGGGTCCGGTGGTATTCCGTGTCGTCCAGGTCGGACGGCTGGAGGTGCGCCACGGCCCGGTTGTCCCACACGGCGACGTCGCCGGCTGCCCAGCGCTGCCGCAGCGTGTACTCCGCGCGCGTGCTGTGCTCGAAGAGCAGCGCCAGGATCCGCCGGCTCTCCCAGGGCAGCAGCCCGACGATGTGGGTCACCGAGGCGGGCGGCGCGAACAGCGCCTTCTCGCCTGTCTCGGGGTGGACCCGCACCAACGGGTGGACGGAGAGGAGGGTGTCCTCGGTGAGCTTGCGGATGATCTCGACGTCCTCGGTATCGGACAGCAGCAACTGGCAGGCGGCATAAGGGGTGTGCTCCGCCCGCAACCCGCCGACCAGCTCCTGGAGCGGACGGGAGAGACCGTCGTAGGCCGACACGAGGTTGGTCCACTGGGTCTCGCCGCCGAACTCGGTGACGACCTCGGCCCGTAGGACGGATATGGCCGGCGGATTGACGGCGGCGGCCAGGTCGACGTGCCAGCCCGAGTCGTGCCTGAGCGACTTCGGCTTCAGCCGCTCCTCGAACCTTTGGCCGTACCGGGTGTCGTCGGCGTCGGGGTCGACGGTGAGGACCTGCGGGAAGCCTTCCGGGTGCATCCCGTGCTTGCTCCCCGGACGCCTGGTCAGCTCGCCGAAACGCTCCCCGAACGCCACGTGTTCGGCGTGGTTCAGGTGCTGGCCCCGGAAGAAGATCACCTTGTGGCGCAGCAGCGCCGCACGGATCTCGGCCATGGTCTCGGCGTCGACGGGCTTGGCGAGGTGCACCCCCTCGATATCGGCCCCGATGCGCCCCGCGACCCGTCGTACCCCGATCCTGGCGAAGGTTTCGAACGCTGTCGCCATGCCCCCTCCTGACTCCGGATGCCGGTGCGCCGCACCCCGCACGCCTCGCGGTCCACGAGGTGAGGTGCGCGCCGGCGTCGTCGTGTGGTGCCGGTGAGTACGCTGCCGGGTTCCGGCGCGCACGCGCCGGGTACGGACCCGCTCGCCGTTCCCGGCGTCAGTAGGCGATGCTCACCACGGTCTGCACCGAGCCGTGGACCTTGCGGGACCGTTCCTGCATGGCCAGCACTCCGATCAGGCGCTCGGGGGTGTAGAAGGCGCTGAACTTGGTGTACGCCTCGATCTTCAGCTCCTCCCCCTGCCGTGTCACCGCGGTGGCCGGCTCGGGGTGCATCCGCGCCTCCTGCGCCACCCAGGGGTGCCCTGCCGCACTGTCGGCGAGGATGCGGTCGAGCAGCTTCCGCAGGGCCACCGTCGAGAAACTGCCGGAGAAGTACACGGCGCGGCTGCCCCAGTTGAGCGTCGGGTGGTGGCTGCCGAACTTGAAATAGTGCACGCGCTTACTACGCTCGCCCGGGGTGCAGTATTCCTCCAGGCTGATCCAGGACCCGTCGGGCATACGGAAACCGTCGGGCGTGATGATCTCGGTGTGGGGGAACAACCCACGGATCTCGTCCGAATAGTATTTCCGGGTCTTGTCCCAGAAGGGCCACGCCATGACCACTTTGGCGTCGTACAGCGGGATGGGGGGATGGTCGAATTGCAGCCCCCCCTTCTCGCACTTCTCCATCCACTGGTCGAAGAACCCGTTGTACCTCAGGTCGTAGAACTCGTGGGCCCGGATGAAATCGCAGTCCTGCCACTGGACCGGGTCCCAGCCGAAGTGCCGGATACCCGCCTCGCGCAGTCGCTGCACGGTGTAGTGGACCCCGTGCGGCCGGGAGGCGTTGTTGGTCAGATGATGCGCGACCGGGTCCGGCCCGAGCCGTTCGCGCATGGATGCGGCGAGCGCGTTGATGAGCGAGCCGAAGGGGTGGGCCGGAGCGCCGAATTCGGCGGGGAATTCCTGGTACAGGCTGTGCAACTGCTCGGCGATCTCCCAGCCGGAGGCTATGCACTGGATTTCGGCGATCGCTCCGGGGGCGGCCTCGTCCGTGCGGAAATAGACCGGCAGGGCCAGCTGGCGCTCGCTGAGGCCGCGGTGGTACTCGGCGCCGCGCTCGGGCGGTTGGCCGGAGAGGATGGTCTCGGCGACGGCGGGATCCGCTTCGCCGCGCACGCTCGCCATGAACAGGTCGCGGCTGATCCGCTGGTAGGCGCGGATCAGTGCGTTGCGTTCGACGAGTCCGCGGAGCGTCGGGGCGTCCAGCGCGTAGGGCCGGTCGGCGATCAGGTTGGTGAAGCCGATGGACTCCCTCGTCCTGTTCTCGATGTCCTCGTCGATGAACCGGTACCAGGGGTTCGTGGTCCGCTCGCCCATGTCGGCTCCCTTATTCGGCGGTCAGTGTCGCCGGGTCGAATCCGTAGAGTCGTGCGCAGTTGCCGGACACCACCTGGCGCCGTTCCTCATCGGGAACGTCCCGGAAGGACCGCGCGATGAGCTCCTGGGAATGCGGCCAACTCCCCTCGTAGTGCGGGTAGTCACTCCCCCAGAGGAAATTCCCCGGGCCGAGCAGGCGCATCGTGGCGATGCCGATCTCGTCGTCGGTGAAGGTGGTGTGGACCTGGCGGCGGAAGTACGCACTGGGCGCCATGGTGAGCGTGGTGTTCAGGACGGGGCCGAGCTTGTCGTGGATGCGGTCGGCGTGCAGCAGGTGGTAGCCGACCCAGCCGATGTCGTTCTCCGCGAGGACGAGTTGCAGGCGTGGGAAGCGCTCCAGGACGCCGGAGAAGATCACGTCGGTGAGAGAGTGCTGTATTTCCTCGGGGTACGCCATGTTCCGCTGTATCCGGCCCAGTGGCGTGCTGTAGTCGAACAGCCTGGGGCTGTCCCGGTATCCGGTCAGGCAGTGCATCGAGACCGGCGTTCCCAGCTCCTGGGCCGCTCGCCAGAAGGGGTCGTTCACCTCGCCCGCGAAATCCCGTTCCGGCGCCGGAGACGCCCAGATCGCGGCCCCCTTCAGACCCATGGCGCGGCATCGGTCCAGCTCCTTGACCGCTTCGTCGACGTCCCACAGCGAGATCAGGCCCAGGCCGACGAGCCGGTCGGGGGCGTGACCCACGAACTCGGCCAGCCAGTCGTTGTAGGCGCGGAAGCACGCACGCTGGAAGGGGGCGTCCCGCAGCCAGAACAGGCTCATGGCCAGGCTCGGGTAGAGGACCTCCGCGGAGACTCCGTCCTGTGCCATGTCCTTCAGCCGCGCGACCGGGTCATTGCCGCCGGGCCGGGCCGCTTCGATGCCCGAGTCCAAGGTGCCGGCGAACTCATCGGGTGACTTGTCCGTCGCGTAGAGGGAGTTGATCAGCGCGGGCTGGAGCCCGTCGCACGAGAAGAACCACCCGTGGCGTCCGGCGTCCCAGAACACGCGAGGCGCTCTGTCCCTGATGCCGCGTTCGAGCCGGTCGGTCCACAGCCGCACAGGCTCCACGACATGCGAGTCCGCCGAGATGACAGGTGAGTTCATGCTTCCACTCCTGCGTCGAGGACAGAAAGCGACGATGAGTACCCGACTCCATAGTGAGGGCCGGTGATGCCCCGTCAAGGCCGTTCCTCTGTGCAGGGCCGCACGCCGGCACACTCAAGGGCCGGGTGGGCTGCGGTGTGCGGATGTGCTGTCCGGGACCGGCCCTTGTGCGGGGCCGCCCGCTTCGGTAGGTCTGGTAGCCCCGCGCGGACATCGTGGCGGAGCCACCTCACGTTCCGAAGGACGGCGACGTATGTCGGTCGACGACTCGGCGGCTGGTCCGGGGAACACCACGGACATCCTGCTCCTCAGCGGCTCGAACTACCCGGCGTTGCCCATCTACCCCTACGCCTTCGTGCAGGTCTCGGCGGTCGCCGCCCGGCACGGCCTGACGACCGGGCGGCTCGACCTGCTGCACACGCCCAGACACCGGTGGCGGGAGGTGCTGCGGCGGACCCTGGACCGTACAAGGCCGCGACTCATCGGGATCCACCTGCGCCAGGTGGACTCCATCTTCATCTGGAACTACGCCGAGAGCGCCCTGCCGGGTGCACCGGAAGTCGTACGCAACAGCTACTGGCCGGTGGACGACACCGTGGAACTCGTCGCCCAGCTACGCACTCTGACGGACGCTCCGGTCATGGTGGGCGGGTTCGGGTTCTCCACGCAGCCGCGCGCGCTGATGAACCGGTTGCGCCCCGACTTCGGGGTGGTCGGCGAGCCGGACGAGGTCATAGCCCGCCTCGACGATGTCCTGGCGCACCGGAAGCTGGAGGGGATAGCCAACCTCGTATACCCCTCGGGCGACGATTGGGCGTTCGGCCCGCGGGTGTTTCTGCCCCCCTCGGACCACACCGAGTACTCCGACGCCGTACTGGACGATCTCTTCGCCTTCTACGGAGAGGACGAGCTCAGCAGCCTGGAGACCGTCCACGTCCCGGTGGAGATCCAGCGCGGCTGCCCGTACCGCTGCTATTTCTGCACCGAGCCGGTGGTCAAAGGCCGGCAGCACCGCGTCAGGGACCTCGACGTGGTGATGTCGGACATCGGCTTTCTGGCCGATCGCGGGGTGACCCGGATATGGCTGGTCTGCTCGGAGATCAACATCGGTAGCAACGCGCTGCTCTTCACGATGGCCGAGCGGATGCGGAGGCTCAACCAGGGCCGGGCCGAGCCGGTGGGCTGGACCTGCTATCTGCTGCCCAACCCGGCCTTGGAGCGCGACGAGATCCGGCTGCTGCTGGAGGCGCGCTTCGAGCCCAGCTGGAACCAGTTCGCCTCCTACGACGACGACAACCTGAAGCGGACGCACGTGCCCTACCGGGCCCGGCACGCGGTACAGGCCCAGCTGTACTGGCTGGAAGAGGAGGAGAAGTTCCGGCGCGACCGCGGGCAGCCCGTACCGCCCCGGCGCCTCGACATGTTCCTGGGCAACTCCTATGCCACCGCCGAAACCGTCTCGACCACACTGCGCGCGGTCAACGAACTGCGGCTGGCAGAGCACTTCGAGGACTCCCTGATCACGCGCGCGACCCGGCTGTTCGACCTCGGCGGCGGGGTGATCGGGGACTCCGGTGACGCCGCCTACTCCGTGGGGCCCCAGGGCCGGCTGGACGAGATCGATCTTCTCTACCCCACTTTCGGCTATCCGCCGGCGCTGGTCTCGGAGCTGGGGAGCAACCGGGCCGTGGACGAGTTCTTCGCCTACGCCGAGGAGACCTTCCTCTCCCGGGCCTACCGCACCACGCGCGACTGGCCCGCCTTCCTGGCCCGCGCTCTGGACGCCGGCACGCTCGTACGGCCGTTCGCGGACGGTGTCGAGGCCCTGCTCCGGCGCATCCTGGCACCCCCCTCCGACGACGTCCCGGCCGGAGGCACCGCCGCCCTCGGTGACCTCACCCGGTCCCTTGTCGAACTGGTCGTGGACACCCGGCTGAAGCGGACGGAGGAGGTGTTCGAGGAGATCGGCCTGGCCGGGTACTGGAGCGAGCGGTCCCGCTGGAGCCCGTACGACGTCTGCTCCGTGCTGGCCGGGCGATTCGCCTCGGTGGGGGATCTGACGCGCGCCGTGGAAGATTTGACGGGCCCCGGGGGCGGGTCGCCCCCGCGGCTGGCCGTGGAGTACTGCGTGCACGACAACAACGTCCTGCTGCGTCCGGACTACACGCGCCTGCTCTTCTCCCCCTGAGCGGAGCGCGTGCGCCGAGCGGACCGTGAGAGCCTTCGACAGGCCACGGTCACGCTCGGCGACGCCTCCGGAAGGCCAGCGGCCCGTTCTCACGATGCCAGGTACTTGGCGGGCCCCCCGTCGCGCACGGTGTCCAGGGTCACGCAGTGAAACGATCCGCCGAAGCTGTAGACATGCCGGAAGTCCACCGGTACGCACCGGAAGCCCCAGGCGGTCAACGCGTCGATGAGCGGCTTCTCCTGGCGCTCCACGACGACGGTCTCCGGGTCCAGGGACAGCACGTTCACACTCACCCACGGGCTGCAGAAGTACATCGGCCAGTCCGCCGGCAGGGTCGGGCCCGGCGCCGGCAGAATCTCCCAGCCTTCGAACAGCGGGTGGGGTACGTACCGTTCGGGGTTCACCAACAGCTTGCCGGGGGCCAGCGGGGCGAAGGTGGCGTCGATGTGCATGGCGTGGGGGTCGTCGGTCCCCACCACCGAAACGGTGAAGTCCGGTCCGAGGGCCCGCCGGACCCAGTCGATGCCGAACTCATTGGTGACATGGCTGCGCTGTACGACGATGTCCTCGCCGAACCGGAGGAAGTCGGCGGCGTCGAAGACCGGCTCGAACTCCGTGACCGCCCACCGCTCCGCATCGGGGGACTCCGGGCCGCCGGGCGTCTGGTACAGCTCGTCGGTGAGTTGCGGACGGGGCGCCGGCATCCATCGGGCGCCGCGCCGGAACCAGGACTTGATCAGCGTGCGGAAGGCATCCGCTTCGTGGTAGCGGCAACGCCAGGACATGGGCGCTTCGATGACGGCGTCCCCCACGACCATCAGCATGTCCCGGGGCATGCCCGCGTACAGGCCGCCCGCGGACGCCCAGTGCGGGGTCCGGAACGGCCGCCGGTGGCTGACGGCGTCGGGCCGCGCGACGGTGACCCCCTCGGCCTCCAGGACCTCCGCCAGCGTGTCCAGTTCCTCCTCGGCCGCCTTGAGGTGGGCGGCCGGAAGCGGCATCCCGCCCTCCTCCTGGCAGAAGCGCCAGGCCGCTTCCGGCAACGTGTGCGCCATGGACTCCTGCCAGCCGGGGAACACCCCGCCTGCGAGGGACCCGACGACGACCTCGCGCAACGGTTCCCACTCGGTGTACGAGTTGAGCGCCACGGTGGATTCGCCGGCCTCCTCCCCGGGCGTGCCGGACGCCCCTGCCCGTGTCCCTGTCTCAGTCCGTTTCCCTTTCAACTGCTCCTCCGTACGTTTCCTCGGTTCCCTCGGGCGGGAGCCCGGCGTTCCGCGGCGGGAAGGCGTGGGTGAAGGCACTGCGCGAGGTGTGGCGTGCCGGTCTCAGCGGGCGCTGGCCAGTCCTCCCGCCGTCTCGCCTCCGTCGATCACAAAGGACTGGCCGGTGACGAACGCCGCGTCGGAGGAGGCCAGGTAGGCGACCATGGAGGCGATCTCCGCGGGGTCGCCCAGGCGCCGCAGCGGAATCACCTCGGCCTGCTCGGCCAACTGCCGCTCGTCGTACTCGGCCCGCTGCATGGGGGTCAGCACATAGCCCGGACACACCGCGTTCACCCGGACGCGAGGGGCCAGTTCCAGGGCCATGGTCCTGGTGAGTTCGATGACGCCGGCCTTGCTCGCGTTGTAGGCGGCATAGCAGGGCATGCCCACCGTCCCGCTGACGGACGCGGTGTTGACGATCGCCCCGCCGGCCGCGTCGACCATGCGGCGGGCCGCTTCCCGGGCCATCAGGAACACGCCGGTGAGGTTCACGCTGAGGGTGCGCTCCCAATCAGCGAGCGTGGTGTCGAGAAACGGGCTGCGGATGCTGATCCCGGCGTTGTTGCACAACACGTCGACTCCGCCCCACTCCTCGTCCACGGTGGTGAAGACCTCGGCCACCGCCGCGGCCTCCGACACGTCCGCGTGCAGCAGCAGTTCCACTCGGGGATCGGTCTCGGCGAGCGCGGCCAGCGCGGCGCGGTCGCGGTCGATGACGCCCAGCCGGTCGCCGTCCCGTACGAAGCGCCGCGTGATCGAGGCACCGATGCCCGAGGCTCCGCCGGTGACGAGCACGCGGCGCGGCTGTTCGCTGGCAGACATACGGGGCTCCCCCGCCTCTTCACGTCTCTTGGCTACCGGGTGGCGCTCGGGTCGTTGTGCCGGGAGAAGTTCCTCGACCGCACCGCGTCGTACAGCCGCTTTCCGGTGGACGCCGGGCTGAAGAAGAACCGGGTCGCCTCCTGGCGGTGGAGCAGTCCATGGCCGACGAAGTCGCGGACGGTGCTCCTCCAGTAGTCCGGCCCGAGCACGGCCAGCAGCCGCAGATACTGGCCGAGACCCACGGGTTCCCCGAACCAGTGGTTGATGGAGATGGAAGGGGTGCGCGCGCGGACGTCGTGCCAGCAGCCGCGCGGCATGTACAGCAGATCGCCCGGCCCCATCCGTACGTGGTGGAAGGACACCCGGCCGAGCCGGGGAAACCGCTTGAGGTCCGGGTCCCCGAGATCCACCTGGCTGTTCACCAGATTGTCGGGAAAGGGGTAGGCGGCTCTGCTGTCCCGCCACGCCAGAAGCGTGACGTCCTTCTCCCCCCAGACCTGGCAGAACAGGTTGTCCTTGAGGTCGGAATGCAGCATCGAACGCGTGCCGGCCGAGCCGATCCACACCCTGGTGTCCGTGTGGTGCCGCCCGTCGGGCGGGACGAGAGAGCCGAAGTCGTAGTCGGCGGGGTCGAAGATCTCATGGGCCCGCTGGTAGGCGAGGTAACAGGGCGCGGAGACGGTGGCCGTGAGCATGGTGTCCACGAACTCGGTGAAGGTGAGCTCCTTCTCGTAGAACCGCTGGTCCTGTGGCAGGAGCACGCCCGTGTCCGGCAGGCCGACCAGAGCGGTCACACGCCGTTCTCCGTAGCGGCTGCGGAGCCCGGCCGGGCTCCATGTGTCCAGTGCGCCCCAGCCGTCCGTGAGCCCGGTACACAGCACGGGCCCGGACCGGTCGGCGACGGCCCGGCGCAGGGCGCCCACGTCCCCACCGGCGATGCGTCGCACCGGCAGCACGGTCATTCCGGCCGCCCGCATCCGCTGCCCGGGAGTCTGCCCGGCAGCACGTGGCGCCGGATCGTCACCCGCTTGCTCAAATCGACCCACGAGGCCTCACCATCCACGCGTGTTCGATACGTCCTCTGTGTTTCGATACGTCCTCTGTGTCCGGTCCGGCAACCGGGGATCTCCCAACTCCGTCCATGGACATCCGGCGGGCACGCTCTTCACTTGGTAAACCACAGTCTCCGTGCTGCATAGGGCTGGTGCCGAGGTGCGACGGCGGCGGCCATCTGGTTTCGGACCGGCGCCGATCGCCTCGGACCACGTTCAACTCGCCCTTCGGCACATGCCCCACCGACCGTTCACGCATGAATTCCTCGGAGGAAACCCGGACCGTATCCGATCTCTCGCGTACCGAAATCCGCACCACGCGTCGCCGTTCGCACCACCGCCCCCATCCGACCGCCCTCATCCGGCGCCGGTGATTTCGGCTGAGTGTGGTGTCCTTGGCAGGCACCGACAATGTACTGCACACGTCCTGTGTTCTCGGTAGCGATCCGCTCCGAGATCAATGGCACCGAGTTCGGCGGCATCGCACCACAGGCCGCCGGTGTTGGTCGGTCGCTGAATTGGGCAGCGGCGGTACACTGCTCCGGCAGCCTCTTGGTGCTGGTGTCCCGGCAGTTGCCCGGCCGTATCCTCGCCGACGGCCCGGGCCGGGCGCCTCTGGATCGTGCAGGCGATCAGGACATATCCCGAGTCGGTCACCGCGGTCCCTCCCGGTGGGGCGAGGAGATCGAGACCGACGCGCAAGTCCAAGCCCAGCGGCTGCTACCCGCCGTAAGGGCCGGCCGGATTGGTCTTGGATGAAGGATCGGCCCCGCAAATCCCCCTACTCCCCCGCGGACTGTGATGTGTTCCGGCCACTGCCGCGCGCCTGGACGGCGGCGCCACCACCGCCGCCATCGTGGATCAGCGGCCGAACCCATGAAGCGATTCATGAAATCGAATCATGAAAGCGAGAGGCCCGATGACCGAGAGCTCGGAGTCCGGTGCCGCCGTCGAACTGCACGGGGCCGTCCAGCCCGACGCGCAATTCCGCTTCGAGGAAAGAAGCGCGCTCGACTGGGGCCTGTGGTCCGACGTCCTCCGCGGTGACATCGCCGGCGCCATCTTCCGTGGCGTGCTGAGCGGCCGGGTGTGCGAGAGGATCTGCCGGAACTTCTGGTCCAGCCCGATCCTGAAGCACCCGGGCACCGGACTGCCCGCCCACGCGCGGGGCTTCGTCGGCGCGTCCATCGCCTCCACGGACCTGGACATCTACCTGGACGAGGCCGAACGGATCCGCGCCGATATCGACGCGCTCTTCGACGGCACCGAGGACGCCCTCGTCTCGCTGCTCCACGACTACGGCGATCATCTGGCCGCCGACGGCTGCCGGCTCCGCCTCGCGGAACACCGGGGCAAGCGGGCCCAGATGTTCAAGATGCGGTCCTGGCGGAACACCGGGGAATTCGTCCTCGTACCCCACGACGACGCCCGTGTGCTGCGGTCCCCGCGCCTCGCGGGATTCGAGGCCGGTGAGATCGAGCGGGTGGCCGGTGTCGTCGCCTGTGTGGAGAACGGGACCGGCGGCGAACTTCAGTACTGGAACATCACTCCCGACCAAGAAACCCGCGACTCCCTGGGTTTCCCATACGACGGCGTCGGATACCCGCTGGAGTCCCTACGGAAATTCAAGAAGCTCACCGTGCCCGTCCGGGCGGGTGACATCTACGTCTTCGACTCCTCCAAGGTCCACGCCGTCGGCCGCAAACTCGACGACACGGCCAATCGCTCCAACGTCCTGTGGAGCATGGGCTTCATCGACGCGACAACCGTCCTGCACTGGGCTTGATCCGCCCCTCTCCCCCACCATCCGAGGACAGGACGGACACCGGAATGTCGACGCGCCCAGCGAATCCGTACGGTCAGGTCCGCAACGCGTCGCGGACCGCGTCAGGAGACATCACCGGAGTGGTTTTCGCCGGGCCGCTCGGCGTCGGCACGGTGGCCGAACTCCGCACCGCGCGACTCGCCCGCACCATGGCCTCTCCCCACGATCAGTACCTCACCAGCGGTAATGCTCAGATCCGCGTTGTCGGAATGTCACGGGAGGCAGCCGGACGGACGCTGCGGGAATGGCCGCGTAAATAGCGGCGGGGGCGGACCGCCGGCGCGAGAGGACAGGTCCGCCATGGAAGCACGAGGAGATCGAGCGGACAACCGAGGAACTCCCCGAGTACGAACTGCCGAAGTGAGGCCCTCATGCGGATCGTCTATCTGCACGCGTGCGAGATTCCCTCGGTCTTCGCCAACGGAGTCCATGTGATGCGCATGTGCGACGCCTTCGCGGACGCGGGGCATGACATCACCCTCTACGCGGCGACGGGCTCCACGCCCGCCGAGGACATCCACGCGTACTACGGCACCCGCAACCGCTTCCCGGTGCGCATCTTCGGCGCGCCCCGCATCCCGGTACTCGGCCTCTGGATCCGGGCCTGTCGGATCCGCCGGGCCGTGCGCCGCTCCGGCGGCGTCGACCTCCTCTACGGCCGGGACCTGTACGCGCTGATCGCCACGGCGGGGCTGGCGCCGCTCGTCTACGAAACCCACCTCCTCAGGCCCGGGAGGGACCAACGCCTCGTGGAACGGCTGCTGTTCCGGATGCGGGGCCTGCGCCGCGTGGTCACCGTCACCCAGGCGCTCGCCGAGGACTACCGCCGCACCGTCCCCCGGCTGCGACGGCCCGGCGGGCCCGAGGTGGTGACCGTCTCCGACTGCGCCGACCTCCCGCCGGCCACCGGGCCGACGGCCGCGTTGCCGGGCCGGCCGGAGGCGCTGAAGATCGGGTACGTCGGACACCTCTACCCGGGCCGGGGCGTCGACGTCATCCTCGCGCTGGCCGCCTCCGTGCCCGATGCCGACTTCCACCTCGTCGGCGGCACGGACGAGGACCTGGCGCACTGGCTGAGCCGGCCCCGTACGCCCAACGTGCACTTCCACGGCCACCGCCCGCCCGCCCGACTGCACCCCTACTACCGTGCGTTCGACCTCGTCCTCGCCCCTTACCAGCGGCGCGTCGCCTGCGCCGGGGGCGCCGGGGACATCAGCCGCTGGGTCTCGCCGATGAAGCTGTTCGAGTACATGTCGTACGGCAAGGCGATCATCGCCTCCGACCTGCCGGTGCTCAGGGAGGTCCTGACGGACGGCGTCAACTGCGTGCTCTGCCCGCCCGAGGACGTCGCGGCCTGGACGGCGGCTGTCAAGCGCCTGGCCGACGCCCCCGGGGAGCGTGCGTCCTTGGGCCGGGCGGCCGAACGGCAACTGCGCGAGAAACACACCTGGCGGGGCCGCGTGGACCGCGTCCTGCCGCGCATGGACCCGGCCCCGCCCCGCCCGGGCAGCGCGTCCGCACGAGGGCGCGGCTGATGCGGGCGGCCGTGACCGGCGCTGCCGGCTTCATCGGGTCGCACCTCTGCGATCATCTGCTCGCCGCCGGAGACACCGTCATCGGTATCGACGCGCTCACCGACTTCTACGACCCGACGCGCAAGCGGCGCAACCTGGCCGGGGCGCGCCGCTCCCCCGCCTTCTCCTTCCACCCCGTCGACGTCCTGGACCCGCGGCTCGACGCCCTGCTCGACGACGTCGACGTCGTCTATCACCTGGCCGGGCAGCCCGGCGTACGGCCTTCCTGGGGGCGGGAGTTCGCGCTCTACACCCGCCGCAACGTACTGGCCACTCAGCGCCTGCTGGAGGCTGTGCGCGACCGTCCGCTCCGGAAGTTCGTCCACGCCTCCAGCTCGTCGGTCTACGGTGATGCCCACCGCTTCCCGACGCCGGAGACCGCCTGCCCGCGTCCGGTGTCTCCGTACGGCGTGACCAAACTCGCCGCCGAGCATCTGTGCGAGCTGTACCGGACGACTTACGGCGTGCCCACGGCCTCCCTGCGGCTGTTCAGCGTCTACGGCCCGCGCCAACGCCCCGACATGGCCTTCGCCCGCCTGATCGCCGCCGCGTCCGGCGGTCCCGCCTTCCCCCTCTACGGCGACGGCGGGCAGACCCGCGACTTCACCTACGTACAGGATGTCGTCGCGGCCATGCGGGACGCCGCTTGTTCCCACTTCACCGGGATCGCCAACCTCGGCGGGGGCCGGCCGGTGTCCATGCGGCAGGCGATCGCCGTCGTCGAGCGGGTCGCCGGGCCGGTCGCCCTCGACCGGCGGCCCGCCCTGCCGGGCGACGCCCGGCACACCGGCGCCGACATCACCGTCGCCGCCCGCGGATTCGGCTTCCGGCCCCGTACCCGGCTGGCGAACGGACTCGCGGCGATGGCCGAGCATGCGGCGCTGAGGGGCGCGGAACAGCCGGATGACGCGCTGATCACCGACATCGGGCGAGGACAGCGGGGGTGAGCGCGAAACGGCACCACATCCGGGAAGGGGCCGGGGCCCGCGGCCCACGGAATGGGCTCACCGACGCTGTACCCTCGCCTCGTCCCGGCGCTATCCCCGCATCGGTCCGGTGGTGTCGCGCTCTCCGGTGCCGGTGCAGGGCTTGAGCGGTTCGCCGCGCACGGATTCGGACACGAAGCCGTCCGGGCCGACCGGGCGGTCCCCCAGGATCAATATCCGGTACATCCTGCGCCGGTAGTCGGTGTAGTGGAGATCGGCGGGCTGGAGGTGGGCTACCGCGCGGTTGTCCCAGACGGCCACGTCGCCGGGCTCCCAGTGGTGCCGCACGGTGTATTCGGGGCGGCTGATGTGGGCGAAGAGCAGGGCGAGAATGCCGTCGCTCTCCCAGGGGAGCACTTCGGCGACATGCGACACGGACGCCGGGGGCAGGAAGAGCGCCTTCTGCCTCGTCTCCGGGTGCACGCGCACCACCGGGTGGAGGGACACCAGCGTGTCCTTGACCCTCTTCCGGATGATCTCCAGGTCCTCGTCATCGGAGAACAGCAGCCGCACCCCGGCGTGCAGAGCGTGCTCGGCCCGCAAGCTGTCGGCCAGCTGCCGCAGGGGGCGGGACAGCCCCTCATAGGCGGCGACGAGGTTGGTCCACTGGGTGTCGCCACCGCACTCCGTGGCCACTTCGCATCTGAGCACCGAAATCGCCGGCGGATTAACGGCAGAGGCGATGTCCACGTGCCAACCGGAATCATGGCGCTCCGATTTGCGATACAGCCGCTCCTCGAACCTGAGGCCGCGCCGGGCGCCTTTCGCATCCGGATCGACGATGAGGATCTCCGGGAATCCCTCCGGGTGCGTTCCGTGCTGCGCCCCCGGCAGACGGGTCACCTCGCCGAAGCGGCGCGCGAAAGCCACGTGCGCGGCGTGGCTCAGATCCTGCCCACGGAAGAAAATCACTTTGTGGCGGAGCAGGGCGGCACGGATCTCCATCATGGCGTCGGATTCGCCTGTGGCCGAATCCGTCAGATCCACACCTCGAATGTCAGCCCCGATCCTCCCCGCGACGCAGCGTACATCGATCCTGGAAAACGCCTCGATCATGATACGCCCTCCTCGGTCACACCGCCCTACCTCAGTGGGCTCACATGTGCTTTACCGCGGCCGAGGCATCTGCATGGAGTGAGAGCAACACAGCGGCCAACCGATTTGATTATCGGCGACCATGGGAAACCGTCAAGGAGCGGCGGCGTCATGGCTCGATGATTCAGCCAGGCTCCGATACGGAAATCGCCAACCCTCTTGTCTCCCGCGTCACCGCCGCCCCTTGTGTCCGGTGTGCAGCGGACACATCACGCTCGTTTCGGTCGTGATCTCGACGGGCGGCAGGGAGCCCTGAGGGCCCCAGCAGGGGCTGCCCACCGGCGAACGGCCGGGCTGGAGGCGGCGATTCGGCTCAGGGCAGCTCGCCGGCAGGGCCCTGCCGAGCCCTCGGAGGCCAGATACAGACAGCGCCGCTGGGTTGACTCCCGGATCAGTCGCCTCCCGGGTCAGTCACCTCCCGGATCGGCGGCCACCGACTTGATCGGTCCCCTCTTGAACGAGCGTCAAGTCTCCGTACACTGAGAAACCATGCGCTATCTCCCCATGGGCACTTCAGGGTTACGCGTCTCCGCAGTCGGCTTGGGGTGCAACGAATTGGGGAGGTCCGTCGGGCTGGACCGGGCACGTACGGTGGTGAGCGCCGCGCTGGATGCCGGGATCACGCTGCTCGACACTGCCGATGTCTACGGAGAATCCGAATCCGTGCTCGGCGAATGCCTTCAGGGGCGGCGGAGGGATGTCGTCCTGGCGACCAAGTTCGGACATCAGACGATGGAGATGGGCTTTGGTCCAGCGGCCGGCGCGAAGGGCGGACGCCATTACATTCGCCGCGCCGTCGAATCGTCCCTCCGGCGCCTCCGTACGGACTACATCGACCTCTATCAAATCCACACACCCGACCCGCACACCCCCATAGAGGAGACTCTCGCCGCTCTGACCGAACTGGTCCGGGAAGGCAAGGTCCGCTATATCGGGAATTCCAATTTCGCGGGCTGGCAGATCGTCGAAGCGGCGTGTGCCGCCCGTTCCGGAGGGTTCGAGCCGTTCATCTCCGCGCAGAACCATTGGTCGCTGCTCAACCGCGGCATCGAGAACGAGGTCGTCCCGGCCGCACGTCGCTTCGGACTCGGAGTAGTGCCGTATTTCCCGCTGGCGAACGGCTTGCTCACGGGCAAGGTGCGGCGCGGCAAGCCCATCCCGGAAGGGACCCGCATCGCGGCGAGCGCGTACCAGGTGACGGAGGCACGGCTTGACACCGTAGAGGCATTGACTGCCTGGGGCGTGCGGAACGGCCGCAGTCTCCTGGAGATCGCGATCGGCGGCCTCGCCGCGCTCCCGGGCTGCGGTTCGGTGATAGCAGGGGCCACGAAGCCGGAACAGGCGAGAGCCAACGCGGCGGCAGGAGAGTGGACTCCCACGGCCCAGGACCTGAGAGAGATCCTGGAACTGCTGTAGCAAGCCCCCCGGAGGGCCTGGCCGCCGGCAGCGAGGACCGGCCATCCGGTCGTCTCCGTCGCGGTCGGTCAGCGATGCGCCCACTCTGTATACAGGGTGTTTTTCGCTCGCATTCCAGAGGAGTACAGTCAGCGTCGAGCCATCGTCAACAGATCAAGGCACTGCCTTCGATCAAGGGAGTCTCGCGGTGACACAGAGCGAACGGGCCTACGAACTGCTGCGATCGGAGATCGTCCACTGGAAGATCCCGCCCGGCGCACATCTCAGCGAGGTCCAGCTCGCCGAACGCCTCGCGGTGTCCCGGACACCGCTGCGCCACGCCATCCAACGGCTCTCCCACGAGGGCCTGATCCGGATAACTCCCGGTCGAGGTGCGCAGGTCAGCGAGATCGCGCTGCGGGATGTGGTGCGTCTCTTCCAGATGCGGGAGGCGCTTGAGCCGTACGCGGCCCGGCTGTGCGCCCGCCGGCCCGACCGCGCCCGGTTCGCCGCGCTGCGGGCCGACTTCGAGACGCAGCGCGGCGAGCTGGAGAGCGGCGGCCCCGCCGACGGCGACTACGCCCACTACTACGACTTGATCGGCAGGCTCGACACGGCCATCGACGAGGCGGCCGACAACCCGTACCTCGCCACCAGCCTCTCCGGGCTCCGCGGCCACCTGCAACGGCTGCGGCAGATCGCGCGCCGCCGGCCGGCCCGGATGCTGCAGACCGTCTCCGAACACCTGGCGATCTGCGCCGCGATCGAGGAGGGCGGCGAGACCCGGGCCGCCGAGGCGACCGCGGTCCACATCAACAACAGCCTGCGCAACATCCTGGCCGTCATGGCCGAGGACGTGGGCGGCGGTCTCCTGGGAAACGGCGCCGCACTTGGCGTACCAGGCCGGGAACCGCACACCTCGTGAACATCGGCACCGTCCCGACGCGCCCCTCGATCAACGGCATCTCGTGCCCGGTCGTCCCCCGGCGCCGCCTCGGCGGCACACAGCAGAAAGGCGGACTCATGAACGGCGTCCTTCGCCGCACGCCAACCGGACCGGCGGTGACCGGCCGATGAACGCCCCCGCCCGTCCCTCCCTCAAGCAACTGATCGCCGCTGAGGGCGGATTGCTCCTGCCCGGCGTGGCCAACGCGCTGACCGCCCGCATCGCCGAAGACCTCGGCTTCGGTGCCGTCTACATCACCGGGGCGGGGGTCACCAACACCTACCTCGGCCTGCCGGACATCGGCTTGGTGTCGCTGCCCGAGATCGCGGCGCACGTCGCGTCCATCACCGACGCGGTGGACATCCCGGTCGCCGTCGACGCCGACACCGGGTTCGGCAACGCGGTCGCCGTCGGGCGCACGGTCCGCATACTGGAGAAGGCCGGCGCCTCGGCGGTTCAGCTGGAAGACCAGGTGGCCCCCAAACGCTGCGGTCACTTCGACGGCCAGGAAGTCATCCCGGCCCATGAGATGGCCCAGAAGATCCGCGCCGCCGTCGACTCCCGCCGCAGCGCGAACACCCTCGTCATCGCCCGCACCGACGCCCGCGCCCGGCACGGTCTCGACGAGGCCCTCGACCGCGCCGCGTCGTACGCCGAGGCGGGGGCGGACGTGCTGTTCGTCGAGGGGCTGCGCTCGCGCGACGAACTGCTCGCCGGGGGCCGGGCCGTCCCGGACGTGCCCAAGCTGGCCAACATGGTCGAGGGCGGCAAGACGCCGCTGCTGCCCCGCGACGAGCTGACGGCGATGGGCTACTCCGTCCTCCTATACGCCAACGCCGCGATGCAGGGAGCCATTCTCGGCACCCAGACCGTACTGACCGGCCTGCGTGACGCCGGTTCCCTCGCACCGGTCATGGACCGGCTCGCCCCCTGGGCGGAACGCCAGCGCCTGGTCCGCCGCGCCGAATACGACGAGCTGGAACGGCGCTACGAGTCCTGACAGGCGGTACGCGCACCGGGCGGCCGACTCGCGCTACGCGGCCGGGGCGTCGTCCAGGACACGGAAGACGCGGTCGCCTTCGGGGTCCTCGGCAGCCACGGAGCACTCGGTCACTTCGGCGGCGCCCGGTCCCTCGGCGGCCCAGCCCACCAGCCACTCGACGTCGCCCTGCGAGCCTTCGAAGACGGCTTCCACGTCGCCGTTGTGGAGGTTGCGGACGTGGACGTGTCGTCGGCCGGGCGGCTCGCGGCTGGAGTGGCTGCCGCGCCAACCGGGAGGCGTACGCGCCTTCCGCGCCCTTCGGGCCGCTCAGGCGTAGATCTGCGCGTAGAGACGCTGGATCTCCTCCGCGGTGGGGACCTTCGGATTGTTGGCGGGGGACCCGGACGCGAGTGCCTGCTCGGCCATGAGGGGCGTCAGGCGGTACCACGCGTCCTTGTCGATGCCGTGGGCCGCGGGTGTGGGGACTTCCAGGTCCGTACAGAGGGCGCGCAGCGCTTCGACGAGCCTGTCCGCGGCCGAGGCGTCGCCGTCCCCGGCGGTCGCGGCTCCGAGCGCGCGGGCGCAGTCGGCGTACCGGCCGGGCGCGGCGTGCACGGAGAAGGCGGTCACGGCGGGGAAGAGCATGGCGTTCGACAGGCCGTGGGCGACGTGGAAGTGCGCGCCGATCGGACGGCTCATGCCGTGGACGAGCGCCACGCTGGAGTTGGAGAAGGCGATGCCGGCCTGGGTCGCGGCGAGCATCATCGCCTCGCGGGCCCCGGTGTCGCCGCCGTCGGCGTAGGCGCGGCGCAGGTGGCGGCCGATGGTGCCGATCGCGGTGAGGGCGAGGCTGTCGGCGAACGGGTTGGCCTTGCGGCTCACATACGCCTCGACGGCGTGGGTGAGGGCGTCGACGCCGGTGTCGGCGGTGAGCCGGGGCGGCATCGACATGGTCAGTTCGACGTCGATCACGGCGGCGATCGGCAGGAACGCCGGGCCGGAGCAGAGCATCTTCTCGTCCGAGTCGCTGTCGGTGACGATGGTGAACTGGGTCGCCTCGGACCCGCTGCCGGCGGTGGTGGGCACCGCGACGATGGGCAGGGCCGGGCCGAGGTTGGCGCGTGGGGCCTTGTAGTCGCGCATATGGCCGCCCTGAACGCCGAGCAGGGCGAGGGCCTTGGCGGTGTCCATCGGGCTGCCGCCGCCGAACCCGATCACCGAGTCCGCGCCGTGCTCCTTCAACGCCCGTACGCCCGGGGCCAGGGAGTCGGTCGTCGGGTCGGGCACGGTGCCGGAGAAGACCCGCGGGTGCAGCCCCGCGTTCTTCAGCGTGTCCGTCAGGCGCTCGGCGGCGCCTGTGCCGACCAGGAACGCGTCCGTCACGACGAGTGGGCGGCTCAGCCCCAGTCCGGTGATGACCTCGCCCAACTCGTCGGAGGCTCCGCGGCCGATACGCATGATCCGTGGCAGTGACAGGGTCGCAGTCATGGGGAACCTCTCGATGGTGGGAGGAGGGGAGCGCTCCGCGGAGGGCGGGGTGCTCTCGGCTGTTCGACTGTGACGCCCCGGACGATGTGCGTTCAAGCACCAATCATGCAGACCAGATGTGCGTTTGTGCAGATAGCCTGCTCCGATGCGCCCTCGCTCCCGCCCTGCCGACATGAGCCCGCCTTCCCGGCAGGCCGGTCGCGGCACGGTCGACCCCCGCAGGATCCGCGCTGACGACCTGCGCTATCTGCTCGCGGTCACCCGTACGGGACGGCTGGTGGCCGCGGCCGATGCGCTCGGCGTGGACCACACCACGGTCTCCCGGCGTATCGCCGCACTGGAGAAGAGCCTCGGGCTGCGGCTGATGGAGCGGGGCGCCGAGGGGTGGGCGCTCACCGATGCCGGGAAGGCCGTCTCGGAGAGCGCTCGCGCGATCGAGGACGCGCTCGCCCGCGTCGCCGAGGCGGTGTCCGGCCAGGACTCGCCCTCGCTGCACGGCACCGTGCGGGTGAGCGCACCCGATGCTTTCGGCACCGTCATCGCCACCCCCGCCCTGGCTCGGGTCCGTCGGCACCACCCCGACCTGGAAGTCGAACTCATCACGGCGACACGCCAGTTGACCCTCCACCCGGCAGGCTTCGATCTCGCTCTGGCCATCGGCAGGCCCGCGGGCAACCGCCTGGTGACCGAGCACCTCACCGACTACACGCTGGGGCTGTATGCCAGCGACGAGTACCTGGCCCGGTACGGGGCTCCCGAGTCGGCCGCCGAGCTGCGCGACCACACGCTGATCTTCTACATCGAGTCGATGCTCCAGGTCGGCGATCTCGATATCGAGCGCCATCTGCCGGGAATCACCCCCGCGTTCTCCTCCACGAACGTCTTCGCCCAGCTCGAAGCCGCCCGCCTGGGAGCCGGCATCGGCGTACTGCCGGCCTTTCTCACCCACCGTTCGCAGCTGCGACGGCTGTTGCCCCACGAGGTCGATATCCGGCTGCCGATCACGCTGGCCGTGCGCCGGGAGGCGGTCACCCACCCGGCGGTACGGGCTGTGCGGGACGCCCTGCGCCGCGAGGTCGCCGACCGCGGGGCCGAGTTGCGCCCGGGGTGAGGGCGGGCCTTCACGCCCCGCCTTGCGGCGTGACATCGAGACGGCCTGCGGGAGGCCGCCGGCACGCGTGCGTCCTCGCCCTGGGCGGTGGTTCGGACGTCCGGCCACGGCATTCGACGCGTACGCCGGGGTGAATCGAGAGTTGCGCCAGGTGGAATCCATTGATCCGAACCCGCTGATGGATTGACGTCCGGAGCAACCCAGGGTTGCTTTATCAGTTCTTTCTGACCTCTCTTCACCGGACTACGGTGAACGCATGAAAGATCTCTGTGGAAAGGTCGCCCTGGTCACCGGCGGCAGCCGGGGAATCGGGCGGGGTATCGCCGAACGCCTGGCCCGGGACGGCGCGCTGGTCGCGGTGCACTACGGCACCAACAAGGCGGCGGCCGAGGAGACCGTCGCGAGCATCGTGGCGGACGGCGGCCGGGCATTCACCGTGGGCGCCGAACTGGGCGGCGCCGGGGATGTGGAGAAGCTCGTGGCGGGGCTGGACGAAGGAATGGGCGCGCGGGGGGAATCGGCGATCGATATCCTCGTGCACAATGCGGGCCTCAATTTCATGGGGCGGCCGATCGAGGTTCTCACCCCCGAAGAGTTCGACCAGATGATCGCGGTCAATGTCAAGGCGCCGTTCTTTCTGACCCAGCGGCTGCTGCCGCGGATGCGCGAGGGCGGACGGATCATCAACATCTCGTCCGTCTCGACCCGGGTGGCCTCGTCGGGAGGCAGCATCGGCTATCCGCTCACCAAGGGCGCGCTCGATGTGTTCAGCCGCACCCTGGCCAAGCACCTCGGCCCCCGCGGAATCACCGTCAACGCCGTCGCGGTCGGCTTCACACACACCGACATGACCGCCGACGCGCTGGCCGACCCGGCGCACCTGGAGCGCACCATCAGCCGGACCGCGCTCGGCCGGGTCGGTCAAGTAGCGGACATCGCCGACGCGGTGGCCTTCCTGGCCTCCGACGACGCCCGCTGGATCACCGGCACCAAGGTCGACGTCTCCGGCGGCGTCAACCTGTAGCGGCGCCCGGCGCACCTCGGCGGGGCTCGGCCGACGACCGTACGGCTCGGGCGCGGCGCCCAGGCCGGCCGCCGTCCCGGGCTCGGGCCCGTACCGCAAGATCGTGGTACGCGCGGACGCCGGAGCGTCGCGGACCGCCTCCCCTTGACCCGTCACGCCGCCTGCGGCGAAGCCGCCTCCCCGCTGCGCACCGGCAACACCCCGCAGGTGAGGGCCGTCCCGCACGACCTCGCCCGCCGGCGCCCTGGGCCCCGCCGGGGAGGGCCGGCCCCGGCGCGGCCGTGCGCCACGGCGCCGCGCCGACGCGCTCCCTTCCGGTTCCGCAAATCTCGAAGTACATTCGACCGACTCTCCCGCTTGACGGCGGCAGCGGTGAATACACGCCTCCGCTAATCTCGAAGTACCGTTCTAAACGAAAACGTTGTGATCTTACTTCCCGGTCAACTACCATCCCTGCCATGCTGACGCCGGGTCAATCCCGCCTACTTTTATCGATCCTTTCGATCGCAGCGTTCATGGCAGGTCTGGATCTTTTCATCGTCAACGTTGCATTTGATGACATCGGACGTGACTTCCAGGGTGAGTCACTGTCGAATCTCTCCTGGATTCTCAACGGATACGCGATCATTTTCGCCGCGTTGCTGGTCCCTCTGGGCCGGCTCGCCGACCGGTACGGGCGCAAAGAGGGGTTCCTGCTCGGCGTCGCGCTCTTCACGGTCGCTTCCGGCGCCTGCGCCGCCTCGAACTCGCTGTGGATGCTGGTCGCCTGCCGGGTGCTGCAGGCCGTGGGAGCCGCGGCCCTGACCCCGGCCAGCCTCGGGCTGCTGCTGTCGGTCTTCCCGCCCGAGCGGCGCTCGGGCGCGGTGCGCATCTGGTCGGCCAGCGCGGCGCTCGCCGCGGCCGCGGGGCCCGTCTTCGGCGGTCTGCTGGTGACCGCGTCATGGCGCTGGGTGTTCCTGGTGAATCTGCCGATCGGGCTGCTGACCCTCGTGCTGGCGGCCCGCCGCCTGCCGTCCTCCCGGGACGAGACGCCTTCGAAGATCCCGGATCTGACGGGCGCGGGCATACTGACGGTCTCCGTCGGGCTGCTGGCCCTGGGCCTGGTGAAGATCAACGACTGGTCCGCGGCGCCCGTGTCCGTTCTCCTGGCGGTCGCGGCCCTGGGCGTCGCGGGCTTCTGGCTGCGCTCCCGGCGCCACGCCGCACCGTTGATCGAACCGGCGTTGCTGCGGGTGCCGGTATTCGCCTGGTCCAACGCGACGGCGATCGTCTTCAGCGCCGCGTTCGCGGCGAACCTGCTCTGCGCGATCCTGTGGATGCAGAACGTCTGGGGCTATTCCGCCCTGCGTACGGGCCTGGGCATCGCGCCCGGCCCGCTCATGGTGCCCCTGGGGGCGATCGCGGCGAGCAAGCTGGCCCACCGGATACCGGCCGGCCGGCTCGCCACCGCGGGCTGCCTCCTGTGCGCCGGCGGCGTGCTGATGATGTGGCAACAACTCGCTCGGGAACCCGATTACGCGGGAACTCTTCTGCCCGGGTGGCTCGTTGGGGGAATAGGAGTCGGGCTCGCTCTACCGACCATTCTGTCCACGGCCACCTCCGATCTGCCACAGGAGCGTTTCTCCACCGGCAGCGCGGTGGTCAACATGAGCCGGCAAATCGGCAGCGTGCTGGGTATCAGCCTGCTGGTGACGCTGCTGGGCTCCCCGAAAACCTACGACGAGACCCAGCGGGCCTTCGGGCACGCCTGGATCGCCATCGGCGTGTTCATGCTCCTGGGAGCACTGACGGCCGTGGGAATGTCGCCGGTTCCGCGCCGACGGAACGTGCCATCCCGAACTCCGCGCAAAACTCCGAACTCCGCGTAGAGCTCAATTACTGCGCGCGCAAAGAAACCTGTCATCCGAGGTCAAGGGGGAAGCCTCATGAACCGCAAGCACACCCGAATAGCCTACGTCGACTGTCTGCCCGACATCCGGCCGGAAGGCCAGCTGTCCCTGGCCAGGTTCGGCGAGATCGATCTCGACCGGCCCCGGCCGGATGTCTTCGAGCGCTATCTGCACGAGCTCGGCGAAGGGGACGTCCTCGCGGCGGTCTTCGTCGGCGGCAGCGGATCCTCCGCTCCGGACGCCGTACGGAAACTGCGCGACCACAAGGAGTTCGCCAAGACCCGTGTGTACGTCGTAGGAGAGAGCGCGGGCGGGCGCGTACCGGGCTGGGCCGAAGCGCTGGACGTCGAGGACATCCTCGCTCCGTCGGACTTCGCCGGTTACGGATTCACCGACAAGGCCGAGATCGGTATGCGCGCATACCACTCGCTGGTCCAGGACGAGAACTACACGGACTACTACCTGGACATGACGTACAACAAGATCTTCGACTGGTTCGAGACCACTCGGTGGGACTGGAAAGAGCTCGATCTCGACCGGATGCAGCCGGAGATGCTCGACGAAGAGGAGATCGACTTCCTCACGGAAGCCGCGATCATCGAATTCGGCACCCTCCCCGGCGCCCACAACTTCCTGCGGGAGTGGGAGGGCGAGACCAGCTTCTCCTCCTGGGCGCTGATGTGGGGCGCCGAGGAGGCCCGGCACTCGCTCGTACAGGCCCGGTGCCTCGACCGGCTGGGCGTGAAGGTGCGTTCCAAGCACGCGCTGTACAAGCGGGAGCCGTATCCCATCGGCGACACCCGCGCCGGCACGCTCATGATGAACATCATCTCCGAGTGCCGCGCGGCCGAGCTGTACAAGGCGCTCGCGGCGGACACCACCGAGCCCGTCATCAAGCGCGTGTGGAAGCTGCTCGGCCGTGACGAGTCCCGGCACGCCCGGGCGTTCTACGTCTTCTCCCAGGAGCTGTGCGACGGCAGCAAGGAGAGCCAGGTCGCGGCCCTGAAGATGGCCTACATCTGGCTGGCCGACCGCAGCCAGGGCCTCAAGCACCCGGCCGGCCACTTCTACCCGCACTCGACCTCCGCGGGCGGCATCCGGCGGATCGAGGCGGTCGAGGCGGGGGCGACGGACGCCGCCGACGAGAAGGTGCTGTCGATGGTCCGCCGACTGGCCGAGGACGACACCATCGAGACGTCGACGGACATCAAGCGGAAGCTGCGCACGCTCATCTAGCCGCGTACGTCCGGTCATCTGCGCCGATCCGGCGCCGCGGCCGACGACGCATGCCACCGGCGCGGCCCGCTTCCGGCCTGTGTGATGCCGGTTGCCACCGGTCCGCGCCACCGCGCCGTCCCGCACGGGGCCGGAGCCGTCGGGGAACCCCCGGGCTCCGGTCCGGCTGGCGGGCGTCCGCGTGCCAGAAAGGTCCGACGGGGGAAATGAACAGCGGACATCAGTACGTTCCGATCCGATTCTTCTCGTCGATCCGCCACACGACCACAGGAATTGACGAGAGGAGCCGGTATGCCCGAGTCCACGACTACAGAAGCCCAATCCAATTGCTTCGGCTGCGCCCCGGGAAATCCCATCGGACTGCATCTGGATTTCGAACGCCACGGTGACGTCTTCACCACGCGGGTCAAGCTCGGGGTCGACTACGAGTCGTTTCCCGGGGTCGTCCACGGCGGCATCGTCGCCTCGATCCTGGACGAGACGCTGGCCCAGGCGGTGTACCGCTCCGGAGGCGTGTCGGCCTTCACCACCGGTCTGCGGATCCGCTACGCGCGGCCGGTGGAGACCGACACGGAGTACCGCGCCTGGGCCGAGGTCGTCAAGCGCGACGAGGTCTCGGTACGGGCCTCCGGCCGGATCGAAACGGGTGACGGGGAGCCCGTCGCCGTGGCGGACGGCACGTTCTATCTACTGACCGACGACGTGCTCGGACAGAACTCCGAGCGCATTCCAGCAGAACTCATCAAGGTGCTGCGCTCCGCCAACGGGCCTGCGCCACAGGGGGATTGATCATCATGGACGTCCGTACGCGCGTCTGCGCCATCATCAGTGAGCAGCTGTCCGTGCCGGAGGGCGATCTCACCGCGGACCGGCACTTCCGGGCCCTGCCGAACGTCGACTCGATGCGCATCCTGCAAATCATTCTGGAGACGGAGAAGGCATTCGACATCGAGATGGACGACGACGCCACCTTCCGGCTGCAGACCATCGGCGAATTCCAGGACCTGGTCGAGAGTCTCTGCAAGCAAGGCGCCGCCACGTGACCCTCACGACGGCGCTCAGGGACGTGGCGGAGCGCGGCACCGGGCACGGCATACGCCTGTTCCGCGGGGACGAGGAGCGGGAGCGCGTCGGTTTCGACGAGCTCTACGCCCAGGCGGGCCGGGTGGCGTGCGGTCTGCTGGAGCGCGGCGTCCGACCGGGTGAGCGGGTGGCCATCGCGCTGCCCACCTCGATCGACTTCGCCCGCGCGCTGTTCGGCGTGCTCGCGGCGGGAGCGGTGCCGGTACCGGTGCCGCCCCCGGCCAGATTCGCGTCGCTGGAGATCCATATGCGGCGCATCGTCATCGCGATGCGCCAGTCGAAGGTCCGGTTCGTGCTCACCGACGAGACGCTGGGGAGCCTTCTGGGGCCGGTGCTGGGCGGCGGCGGCACGGAGTTACCCGAGTTCGGCGTCCTCGACATCGCGACCGTACCGGCCTCGTCCGCGGTCTATGCCGATATCACCCCGGACGCTCCGGCGCTGGTCCAGTACACCTCGGGCACCAGCGAGGACCCCAAGGGCGTGGTGCTCAGCCACGCCAACCTGCTGGCGAACGTGGAGGCGATCACCAAGGGGATCGACCTCACCGACGCGGACGTGGGCTGCAGTTGGCTGCCGCTGTTCCACGACATGGGGCTGATCGGAACGCTGCTGTCGGCGGTGCTGGCCGGCGCCGACGCGCTGTTGATGCCGCCGGAGGACTTCCTGCGCGACCCCGGCCGGTGGCTGCGCGTCATCAGCCGCCACCGGGCGACCATCAGCGCCGCGCCCAACTCCGGTTATCTGCACGCCCTGCGCAAGGTCCCGGCCGAGGCCGTACGCGAACTCGACCTGTCCTCCTGGCGTCTGGCGCTCAACGGCGCCGAGCCGGTGGACGCCGAGCTGATGCGGCGGTTCGCCGCGCACTTCGCTCCGGCCGGCTTCCGGCCGACGGCGTTCCTGCCGGTCTACGGGCTCGCGGAGGGC
This sequence comes from Streptomyces sp. NPDC044033, assembly GCF_056434425.1. NCBI lineage: Bacteria > Bacillati > Actinomycetota > Actinomycetes > Kitasatosporales > Streptomycetaceae > Streptomyces > Streptomyces sp. NPDC044033. Next base: position 94,145 of record NZ_JBWKFF010000011.1, read on the forward strand.
TCGCTCGCGGTCACCTTCCCGCCCATCGCACGGGAGGTGCGGACCATCTGGGTGCGGCGCGACACACTCGGCGAGGGGATCGTGGAGTTCGGCGACCGCGACAGCGGGCTCTGCCGGGAGATCGCCTCGGTGGGGGCGCCGGTGGCGGGCACGGAGGTCCGGCTCGTGGGCGAGGGCGGCGGCGTGCTGCACTCGGAGGCCGCGGTGGGCGAGATCCACATCCGCGGCGCCTCGGTGATGCGCGGCTACGAGGCCAACGAGCCGGCCACCCGGGCCACCGTCCACGACGGCGGCTGGGTGTCCACGGGCGACCTCGCCTTCCGCAAGGACGGCGAACTGTACGTCGCCGGCCGCAAGAAGGAAATGATCATTGTCTTCGGGCAGAACTACTACGCCCACGACATCGAGTCGGTCGTCGGCAGGCTGCCGGGGGTGACGAATCACGGCGTTCTGGCCGCGGCCGTACCCTTCGCGGACGGTGACGGTCTGGTCGTCATGGTGGAAACCACGCAGTCGGAGACTTACGCTCGGTCCGAACTCGTCGCGCACGTACGGTATGCGGTCTCCAGCGAATTGGGCATCGCCCCCCGGGAAGTCGTCCTCGTGCAGAAGGGCCGGCTGCCGCGCACGTCGAGTGGGAAGCTGCTGCGGCACGGAGTTCAGGCCGTCTACCAGCAGTGGGCCTCGGCCGCTCCGGGCACGGAGCCGGCCGTCACCACCGACCAAGCCATCTTGGAGTAGGACGATGACCGCAGCCCCCCAGGACCCGGCCCCCCTGACCGCCACGGAGCGAGAGGATCTTCTGCGGCGGTCGTGGATGGCCACCGACGGCCTCTGGTACTACCAGACGGCGCAGGCCGGCGGGATCGACAGCGCCAATGAGGCCAATATCCAGGTCGTCCGCGAGTTCGGCCGCCAGGAGATGCGGCGGCTCATGCGCAGCCTCGGCATCACCAAGGTCGAGAGCGTCGAGCAGTACCGGACGCTCTTCACCACCGCCGTGGACCTCTATCTCGGCTCGCTGTTCGAGGCGGAGGAGACCATCGAGGGCGACGTGCACACCATGAACGTCAGCGTGTGCTTCGCCTACAAGGGCGTGAAGAAGGCCGGTATCGACAAGGTCTACCACTGCGGACCCGGGGAACGCCTCACCGGCTGGTTGCAGGCCATGGACATGCCGACCGCGCTCGATCCGGCTGTGGGCCTGTGCCAGATGGCCCACACCGGAAGCTGTTCGTACCACCTCAAAGTGATGATGCCGTCCGGAGGCTGACGACCGGCCCGGGGGCCGCGCCACGGCTCTCCCGGAGCCGATCGTGCGGCCCCCGGGCTCCGTTCCAAGGGGGAGATCTCATGGGTAAGACCCGGCAGGCGCACCGCGTTCCCGTTCGCCTCTCTCCGGAGGGCGTCGACCAGCATGGGGAGAACGCGCGGCTGAGGGCGCTCGGAGCCGCGGTGGAGGTGGAGCTGCCGGACGGTGTCACGGCGTGGGCGATCACCCGCCACGAGGAGTTGCAGCGCCTCTTGGGCGACCCGCGCGTCGTCAAGGACCTGCACCACTGGGCCGCGTGGGCGCGGGGCGAGGTGCCCGAGAGCTGGCCGATGCTGAGCTTCGTGTCGGTCCGGGCCATGACCGCCACCGACGGGGCGGCCCATCGCCGGCTGCGCGGGCTCGTGGCCCAGGGCTTCACGGCCCGCCGCATCGAAGCGCTGCGGCCGCGCATCGGCCGGATCACCGAGGACCTCCTCGACGGGCTGGTCTCGGACGTACCCGGGCCGGTGGACCTGCGGGAGAGGTTCTCCTATCCCTTGCCGATCAGCGTGATCTGCGAGCTGCTCGGCATACCCGAGGACCGCCGCGAGGAGCTCCACGGGCTGTCCGCCGTCATGACGGACACCACCATGGACCGTGCGGGGGTTCTGGAGGTCCAGCGCGCGATCTACGCGGGGCTCGGCTCCCTGATCGCCGCCAAGCGCGAGAAGCCGGGCGACGACCTGACGAGCGATCTGATCGCCGCCCGGGAGGCGGGCGACCGGCTGACCGAGGAGGAGCTGATCGGCACCCTGTTGCTGATGTTCGTGGCGGGGCACAACACCACGCTCAATCTGATCACCAACGCCGTGCGCGCGCTGCTGACCCACCCCGACCAGCTGGCCCTGGCCCGCGGCGGTGCGCGGCCGTGGAGCGCGGTGACCGAGGAGACCCTCCGCTGGGACGCGCCCGTGGGCCGTTTCCCGCTCCGGTTCGCGCTGGAGGACATCGAGGTCGGCGGTGTGGTGATCCCCAAGGGGGACGCCATCCTCGCCGCCTACGGGGCGACCGGGCGCGACGAGGTCCTGCACGGCCCGGACGCCGAGCGCTTCGACATCAGCCGCGACTCCTCCCGGCACCTGGCCTTCGGCCACGGCCCGCACTTCTGCCTCGGCGCCGCACTGGGCCGCCTGGAGGTCGAGATCGCCCTGCCCGCCCTCTTCGACCGCTTCCCCGGGCTCGCGCTCGCGGTGCCGGCCGAGGAGCTGGTCCCGCTGCCCTCCATCGTCAGCAACAGTCCGCGCTCCCTGCCGGTGCTGCTCACGCGGGGCTGACAGGGGAGGCCGTCTCCGGGGCTCTCGGCGCGGCCGGTGCGCACCCGAGCGGGGATGCGCACCGGCCGCCCTTCAGACCGCGGGCCGGACGTCCGCCCCCAGTTGTACGAGGTCGGTGACCAAGTCCTCGTAGCCGCGCACGAGATGGCCGGCCCCGCCCACCCGGACCGGGCCGGGCACCGCGAGGGCGGCGAGCAGCAGGGCGGCGGCGGCGCGGAGGTCGCCGCCCGTCACGGACTGGTCCGGACGGCTGGGCGGGCGCCCGCCGCCCACCCGGGCCCGGGCGTCGGTCACCTCGATGTCCGCGCCGAGCCGCCGGAGTTCCGGCACGTGTGTGAAGCGGCGGCGCCACACGGTTTCCCTCAGGTGCGAGACGCCCGGGGCGAGCGTCGCCAGGAGCATGAAGAAGGGCTGGCTGTCGCTGTAGATGCCGTGCGAGGCGACCGTGACGTCGACGGGGGCGCTCGGCGGTTCGCCGGTCAGTTCCAGGGTGTCGGCGGTGGGCCGCCAGTCCAGACCCATGTCGCGGGCGACGTCGATCTCCGGTGCCAGGCCCGCCGCCAGGCGGTCCGGTGTCAGCCCGGTCAGTCGGATCGTGCTCTTGGTCAGGGCGGCGGCCGTGGCCCAGGTGACCACCGTGATCAGATCGCTGACCAGCACGTGCCGCACGGAACGGCCGTGCCCGCCGTCCGGCCGGCCCTCGATCAGCAGATCGCCCTCGGGCGTGCAGCTCGTGGGGCGGCCGGTGGCGTCGATCAGCCGGACCAACTCGGTGACGTCGGGTTTCGGGTAGGGGTGCCGCAGCCGGGTGGTGCCCCGCGCCGAGGCCGCGGTGAGGATCGCCATCTTGGTCGCCCCCGAGTACAGCGGACCGCTGCGCAGCCCCCGGTCGGTCGTCCAGTCGCGCAGATCCAGTTCGCAGGCGGTCAGCCGGTCGGCGCGTACGGTCAGGGAGCCGTCGGGGCCGACGGTGACCTCGGCGCCGAACCGCTGGAGCACTTCGGCGTACTGGCGCACCGGACGAGCGCCGGCGCTCTCGTCGCCGATGCGGCAGCCTCCGGCGGCCGGCAAGTGCACCCGGCCGGAGCGGGCCAGCAGGGCGGGCAGCAGGTAGACGGCGCCGTGGATGCGGTCGACCAGCCGCGGGTCCAGTGTCCGCCCGGTCAGGCCCGAGGGGTCGACCCGCACCGTGCGCCCGTCGCTGTGCGCCTCGGCCCCGAGGGATCGCGCCAGCGCGAGCAGCACCCTGGTCTCCTCGATGGCGGGGCAGTTCTCGATCGTCACCACCGAGCGTCCGGTGAGCGCGCCGGCCAGGACGGTGACGAACGCGTGCTTGAACCCCGGTACCCGGACCTCTCCGCTCAGTTCGCGCCCACCCCGCACCAGCAGCTCGGACGGAGGACCGGCGCTCACCGCGCGGCCGCTTGGAGCTGGTGGAAGAACTGGCTGACCGCGGTGGTGCCGTAGCAGCCGGAGCCGAGGAAGAACTTGAGCACGCACTTCCACGCCCCCTGGGCGCTCTCGTCCTCGGTGACCTCCCCGACGCGGATCTGCGTCTGCACGGCGGCCGGCCGGGCCGAGGCGGACGAGGCCATCCGCCCGTCCCGCCAGCGCCAGCTGTCGTAGCGCAGGCCGAGGCCGTCCCGCAGGACCGCCAGGACCCCGTCGGCCGTGGTGGGAAAGAGATACGGGATGCCGTCGCGCTCCTCCCAGGCCACGGCGTCGGCGCAGCGGTCCCGCACCAGGTCGCCCACCTGGCGGTTCCAGGCGAAGGAGGCGTGGGAGGAGAGGAAGAAGGCGACCCGGCGCTGGTCCAGCGCGGAGAAGAACTCGGCGGCGGGGCCGGTGAACCGCCCCGCGGCGTCCGCCTCGGGGGAGCCGGACTCACTGACCAGTTCCAGGGCCCGCCCGTGGTCGCCGTCGAGGAGCGCCTGGCCGATCAGGTGGGTGCGCTTGGGGCCCGTGGGCACGCCGAAGCGCTGGGTGTCGTAGTAGTTGACGAAGTACAGGCTGCGCCGGCCGCGGATGCCCTGGAGCAGTTCGGCCTGTGCCTGGTCCAGATGGCGCACCACGATGTGGAAGCTGTTGCCGTCCAGCTCCCCCACCCCGAGCGCCAGTGGTCCGTAACCGTGGTGACGCAGCATCAGGAACGGCGGGTGGCCCTGCTGGTGTTCTCCCGCGCCGTGCGCGGTGTTGAACTGCTCGATACGTTCGGGCGCCAATGCGCCTGCGAGGGACACCAGTTGGTCGGTGATCGCGTCCTCGTCCTTGAGGCCCGCGTAACCGATCTCGCGCGCGTCCCGGCCGCAGAAGGCGGAGAGCGCGTCGATCGCCTCGAAAGTGGTGTAGCCGCGCTTGCGCAGCCGCACATAGTGGTAGGGGGTGCTTTCGGCGTCGGGGCCGCTGGTGGGCAGCACCATGCTCTCCGAGACCAGGAAGTCGGCGGGGAACTTCTTCAACAGCGTCATCGGTTCACCGCCGTCCGCGCAGCGGAGACGGCCGGCCCGGCCGCGGCGAGGGCGCTGCCCCCGCGCGCGGGAGGGCGCCCGGCCGGCCACTCGCCGACCGGGTCACCGGCCAGGCTGTGCGGACGCTCGTATTCCTCGGCGAACTCGTCGAAAGACCTGGCCCGGAGCTGCACGGTCCGACCTCCTCGTTGGCGGGCTTGCTGGTGTGCGTATCGGTGTGCGTGCCGGTGGGTAGCTGTGTGGCGGCGGGGAGGCATGCGGGCGGGCGGTGTCGCGGGCCCGCGGCCCGCGCGTCAGCCCCGGGCGGCGCCATGCCGGGCCTCCACCGCGCTCTCGTACGCCAGCAGCAGTTCGTCGGTGACGAAGTCCCGTACGTGGTAGTGGAGGGGTGCGCCGATACGGACTCCGTCGATCCGCAGCCGGAGCCGGTCGTCGAAGGTGTGGCTGACGTAGGGGCGCCATTCGCGCGCCGATTCCGGCACCCCGGGCCAGCCCTGGACGCATGCCTTCATGTGCACGAAATGCGGGGTGCCGGGGCGGGGGCCGGCGGCGATGTCTTCGAGGCCGGTGTCCCGGATGGCCAGCAGGAAGGCGGAGTCGGAGGAGAACGGCACCTGGGGGTTGCCGAAATGCCGGTCGCAGGTTCCGGCCCAGTCCTCCAGATAGCCCGACATGGTGGCGAACAGCCGCTCGGCGACCGGTCCGCGCCGGAAGTAGCAGAAGCCGTTGTGCAGGTCGGGCAGGCCGATCCGGTACAGCTCCTTGCGCAGGGGGTTGTGCGTGATCGGCTCCCCTCGGTAGGTGACCGCGGTCCCGCCGACGAGGTCCGCCGACGCCATCACCTCCCACCAGGGGGACACGTCGTCGAAGAAGAGGGTGTCGGCGTCGACGGTGACGGCTTCCTCATACGGGTTGAGGTCGTACATCCGCACGTAGTTGTCCACCCGCCAGGACTTGTCGACGAAGTCCGGCCGGACGTCCGGGATCGCGATGACGTGGTCGAAGGCGCGTCGGTAGCGGTCCGGCATGGGCTGGGAGCTCGGCACGATGACGCTCAGCCCGGTGACGGCGGACTGCGTCAGGCGGAGCGACAGCGCGAGGCAGTAGGCCATGCGCAGGTAGTCGGCGCCGTCGTGGTTGAAGGCGTGGGTGAGGTAGCCGCGCCGGGCGCGGGGTGGGGTCACGTCAGCTCCTGTCGCTGTCGGGTCGGGGTGGGCCGCCGCCGGTGGCGGCCGCGCGGGGATCGCCGAGGAGGACGTGGCGGGCGCGGCGCACGGTGTCCGGCCGCAGTCCGTGGTCCATGAGGAACCGCCGGACCGAACCGTGTTCGTGCTCCAGACCGGCCAGCAGCGCCCACAGGACGCGGCTGGGGGTGGCGGTGCGCGCGGCCAGTTCGTACGGGGCCAGGCCGCGCGCCCACGGCAGCAGCCGCGTCGCGGCCGGGTCCCTGCGGAACAGCCGGCCGGTCAGGGCGTGATCGCGGGCGAGGTCCGCCGTACGTACGCCCACCGCGCGCAGGGCGAGCGCGCACACCACGGAGGTGCGGTCCTTGCCGGCCGAGCAGCAGACCAGGAGCGGCAGGCGGTCCGGCTCGGCGAGCAGGCCGACGAGTTCGGCGGCGGTGGGCGCGGCCGGCCGGGCCAACTGGCGGTAGTAGGCGAGGTAGTGGGAGGGCTGGGGCGTACCGCCGGACTTGATCGCCGACCGGTCCGCGACCAGCGGCCGGGACAGCACGGTGACGCCCGGGGGCGGCTTCTCGCCGCCGCTCTCGCGGCCGTCCCGCAGGTCGACGACGACGCGCAGGCCGGCGCGGTCGGTCAGCGGGCCGACGGCGGCCCCGGCCCCGCGGTACAGCAGGCCGGGCCGCACGCGCAGCCCGGCATCGGCGCGCAGGCCCGCGAGGTCCCGGGCGTTCGGCGCGCCGGGGACGACCCGGGAACCCGTCGCGGTCCGGGACGGTGGGCTGGACACGCTCATGCCTCCGCGACGGCGGAGGGCTGACGCGGCTTCTCCTGGCTCATACGTGCTCCGTCTCGTGCGGTGCCCGGACCGGCTCTGCGCCATCGGGCTCGTTGGTGGTGCGGGGCCGACGCCGCGGACCGCTTCCGTGGTCTGCGCGCCCGGCCGGACCGGCGGCGGGGCCGGGCGGTGTCCGCGGCGGGCCGGTCCGGCGCGGCCTCGCGCCCGCCCGGCGGGGCTATCCGTGCGTGCGCTCATACGCCTTGACGGTGGCCCGCCGGAAGTACCGATGGATCTCGTTGCGCGTCGCCCGGCCCGCGAGCATCGCGTCGAGCGCCTGGCCGAAGGTCTGTCTGCGCCCGTGCAGCGCCATGTCCTCGGCGAGGTCGAGGAGCCGCCCCGCCTGGTCGGCGAATTCCGCGTTGCCGCGCAGCCAGCGCTCGATCGGCTTGTGCTCGTTGGTCGTCGGGGCGTCGATCCGGTTCCGGGCGAGCCGCGGCCGCTTGCGCTCCAGGAGGGTGTCGTAGAAGCGGTTGCCGACGCGCCAGGCGTTGGGCAGGTCCAGCGCGGACTCGAACACGTCGATGTCCTCGAATACCGAGTAGTGGGGGATCTCCCCGAGGGCGTGGAACAGTCCGCCCTGTTTGACGGACATGCTCATGCTCTGGAAGTTGAAGCCGCGCCTGCGCTGGACGCCCGAACCGCCCAGCCCCGACAGCTCCTGGGTGATGTCGTCGACGATCCGCTCGGCGGCGGCCGCGCTCGCCTCCTCCTTGGCGAGTTCGTGGAAGAGCCCGGCGGCGATCTGGTGGTCGTCCTGCGGGCCGTCCTCGGGCTGGTGCCCCTTGTCGCTGAAGAGGTGGTCGCCGAGCCTGCCGGACAGCAGCGCGCGGGAGTCCGCGACGAGGGCGTCCCGTCCGGGCAGGTACTTGCACCACTCCAGGTCCGCCATCGGCCGGTGGTGCAGCGAGGCGGCGAAGTACCGGGGCAGTTCGCGGTTGCGGCCGGGGAAGTCGAGCGGGACGCCGAGGGCCCGGGCGACGTGGCCGGCCGACCGCCCCGCGGTGCTGCGCCGCTCGCCGAAGAAGTAGCCGGTCAGCTCCATGCCGGCGGTGACGCAGGCGGCGCCGGTGACGCGCGAGTCGTGCCCCCCGCTGACCCCCAGCAGCGCGGGCCCGCCCCGTGGTGCGCACGCCCCGATCCGCCGCCCGGCCTGTTCGATCAGCTGCCAGCACCTGTCCAGGGCCTCGTCCATGTCCCGTGCCGCCGGCTCGAAGCGGTACCGCCAGCTGCGTGCCCTGCGCACCATCGCGCCGCCGAAGGACAGCAGTGTGCCCGGCGGCTGGCGGCGGACCCCCCGGGCGAAGGTACGTCCGTTCACCGTGGCTCCGAGCACGCGGAAGGCGTCCGCCGCCCGCTCGTCCAGACGCCGGGCGGAGGCGGGGATCCGGGTCAGCAGCTCGGTGAAGTCGTTGCCGACGGCGAAGCCGCGCGCCATCCGGTCCGGGCCGTCGGTCCAGGAGTACAGGTCGGCGACGCCCAGGTGGTCGTTGAAGGCCAGCACCCGGGTACCGCCCGGCTCCGCGCGCAGGTACGCGCCGGCGTAACTGCCCTTGACCGGGGCCCAGTCGGCGGCGGTGCCCGTGTCGGCGGCGCCGCGCAGCATCCGCAGAAGCCGTGCGGGGGTCATGCCGCTGTCCGGGTGGAGCACTCCGTCGAAGAGGAGGAGGTCGTGTCCGGTCCGGCCGAGCACCGTCACCCGGTCGTCCGTCACCACCCGCACGCCCGGCAGGCCCCGCTCGTGGGCCGACTCGTCAGCGACCACCAAGAACATCGCTCCCCCTGTGCTCTTCCCCCGGGGCTTGCGCCCGCACCCCGGCCAGGTACGCCGTGACCTCGGCCGGTGTGCGCAGCCGCACCACGGTGCCGTCGAACGCGGCCAGCATCCGCCTCTCCTTCTCCCGGCGGTCGCGGAAGTCGAGCAGCACCTTCACCGCCGGGTGCCGGCGGCTCAGCACGCCCGGCCAGGTCTCGCGGTTGCCGGCCCACAGCGTCTGCCGCGTCAGCAGCCGCCGCGCGGTGCGGCGCAGTACCCGGCCCAGCACCACGCCCCGGCTCAGCTCCAGCCAGATCGCGGTGTCCGCCCGGGCCCACAGCCGGGGCAGCACTTCCGGGTAGGCGGTCGAGTCGGCGACCCAGCCGTCCGCCGCGGTGAGCGCGGTGACGTCGTGCGCGAAGGACGCCCGTACGCCCCACCGCGGGCCGTGCCGCAGCGCGTCGACTTCGATGTGGCGCAGGCCCAGCCGCCGCGCGAGCGCTCGGGCCAGGGTCGACTTCCCCGCGCCGCAGATGCCCACGATCACGATGTTGGGCATCTCATCGCTGCCCGGTGTCCGCGGCGGCTTCGGCGGGCCGGGCGAAGTGCACCAGCAGCGTCTTCCTGTCGTGCGGGCCGGCGCCGGTGACCGGTGGGACCGCGTGCCAGGCGCGGTCCGTGCGGACCATCAGCACCGAGGTCCCGGCGTGGGGGTACACCTCCTGGCTCCAGTCGTCGATGTCGGCGGAGCGCAGCACCCGCAGCGCGCCGGACCACCGCGGGTGCCACTCCTCGTTGAGGTAGAACAGATGGGTGACCACCTTGTCGGGGCGGTCGACGTGGGGTTCGATCCAGCAGCTGTCCGCGTAGCGGACCAACCGGATGTCCAGTACGGTCCCGGCGAGGTCGGTGCCGGTCGCGGCGCTGACGGCGGTGCGGTAGGCGGTGCTCGTCAGGTCGTCGAGGAGCAGTCTCCAGCGCGGGGAGAGCCTGCCGATGTTCCGCCGGTCCGGCGCCCCGAACCTGACGAGCTGGTAGTTGTACGTCCGGTAGCGCTTGCCGCCCGCCTCGGCGGAGTCCCGTACGTCGTAGTGGAAGCCCTCGGTGGGGAACTCCTCGACCAGGGCGTCCTGGTGGCCGGCGAAGCTGTCGTGCAGCACGGCGTACGGGTAGGGCTCCGTCGACAGCGGCGCGGAGCCGATGGCCGTGAGGTCGAGCAAGGTCATCTCAGCTCCTCGCCGGGGTCGGCAGGCCGGCCAGGACGTCCGTCACCCGGCGGACGGCGGCGAGGCTCGGAGTGGCGACGCGCAGCCCGCCGGAGAAGCCGGTCTCCCCGTTGAGCAGTCTGGTCCGGATGCCGTCCGCGAGCAGCGCCGCGTGCACCCGCGCGGCATCGTCGGGTTCCGCGTCGAAGGCCACGAAGTTCGCCTGGGTGGCACGGGCCGACCAGCCCGGGAGCGCCTGTTCGACGGCGCGGGCCAGCGCCGCTCTCGCCGTCCGCACCTCGGCGCGCGCCGTGCGGAAGACCTCGGGCTCGGCCAGGGCGCGCTCCAGCAGCGCCAGGCTCATGTGGGAGAGCATGCCGTCGGGCGCCCATCGGGCCAGGTAGTCGATGATCGACGCCTGAGCCATTACCGCGCCGACCCGGGCGCCGGCGAGGCCGTGGCTCTTGGAGAAGCTGTTGATCCGCAGGACGTTGTCCCACGCCTCCAGGCCCTGGAGGGTGGCCTCCCCGTCGTCGGCGTAGGCCAGGTAGCAGGTGTCGACCACGACGACGCTGCCGTGATGGTGGGCCGCCGCCACCGCCTCGGTCAGCTGCTCCCGGGTGTGGAGCCGGCCGGTGATGCTGTCGGGCTGGGTGATCACCAGTACCGCCGGCGGCCCGGACAGTAGCCGTTCGGTCAGCGCGGTGGCGGCCATCGGCGCCCGGTGCGGCATGTCGACGCCGTCGAGGCGGAAGCCGAGGCGGGCGGCGCACCGGGTCCAGCTGTCGAAGTGCGGGCGGGCGACGACCAGGCGTCCGGCCGGGGCGGCCAGTGCCTCGCAGACCAGGTTGATGGCGTGGTCGGAGCCCGGGGTGAGCAGGACGCGCGCCGGATCCTGTCCGAAGTGGGCGGCGACGGCGTCGCGGGCCGGGCCGGTCAGGGGGTACTCGACGGCGGTGGCGGGCGCGAGGCCGCCGAGCTGGCTCGCGTGCCACCGCGCCACCGCGGGGTGCAGCAGCTCGCAGCTCTTGAGGTTGAGCTGACCGGCGACGTGGTTCCGGCTACGGGCGTCGAGGGCCCATACGGCGGCCTGGGTCGGGAACCAGTCCCGCAGCGAGCGCTCCGGAGTCCGCGCCGTCATGACCGGGACCCCGCCGCCGGGGCGGTGCCGCGCCGCTCCCCCACCTGCTCGCCGACGCGCGTCAGGCGGCGTTCGCGGCCGAAGACGATGTCATAGGCCCGTTGCCGCTCGGCCGGGTCGGTGAAGGTGTCGTCGGGCAGGATCTGCCGGTTGTGCAGCGAGAGGGCGTCCACGGACATCCCCGGGTGCAGTTGTTCGTGCGGGCTGTACATGGTGGGCCGTACGCGTCCGCCGACGGCCCGGACCCCGGCGATGGCCGCTTCCGCGTCGGCGACGGAGGTGCCCGGCAGTCCGACGATGACGAAGCAGTTCAGCTCGACGCCGGCGCGCTCGCACCAGGCCGAGAGCGCCTCGACGGCGTCCTCGCCCTTCCGCTTCAGCCGTGGCAGGGCGGCGTGTCCGGATTCCGCCAGGGTCTCCACTCCCACGCTGATCCGTACGCACCCGCTGCGGCCCATCAGGGCCACCAGCTCCTCGTCCAGGTGGTGCACCGTGGTCGCGCACTTCCACGGGTACCGGGCGCCCCGCTCCACCAGACGCTCGCAGAGCTCTCTGGTCCAGGACCGGTTGAGGGTGAACGTCGGCGCGTAGAAGGCGACGTACTCGAAGGGGAGCGCGGCGAAGGACTCCTCGATGTACCGCACCACCTGCTCCACCGTGGCGCGCCGGTCCGGTTTGCCGAAGACCGCGGGGACCTCGCAGTAGTCGCAGCCGACGGGGCAGCCCCGGGCCGCCGGGACCACCAGTTCCCGGCGGCCCGGAATGCCGCAGAACTTGTTCTGGTCGTCCCGGTACAGCCAGTCGTAGGCGTGGTACGGGATCTCGGAGACGTCGGGCATCACCCAGTCCTGGGCGGAGAGCACGGCGCCGGGCTTGGCGGGCGCGCTCCACTCGCCGTCCGTGCGCAGCCAGACCCCGGGCAGGGCGCCGGCCGTCGGCGCGCCTTCGCCCACGGCGCGGACGAACTCCGCCACCCCCGGCTCGTAGTCGCCCGAGCCGACGATCGCGTCCAGGTCGAAGTTGGTGAACATCTGCGGAAGCATGCCGCTGAGCCGACCGAACGTCACCAGCCGCGCCTGGGGGGCCAGTTGGCGGGCGTAGGTGAGGAAGCGGGTCAGCCCGTCCACCCCGTCCAGGTCGTTGGTGACCGCCACCACGTCGTAGCCGCCCTGGTGCAGAAGGTCGCCGACCTCCTTCCACGTACGGGATTCCACGGAGGCGTCGAGGGTGTCCACCTGGTCGACCTCGGGCCGGCGGCGCAGATAGTCGGCCACGCTGTAGAGCAGGTTGTGATGGCCGGCGTTGAAGTAACTGAGGACCTGGGGTGGCCAGATCACGAGGACGCGCAGAGCAGGCATGGCCGTCAGTTCCTTGCTGTCTCGGTCGGTCGGTGGCGGGCCGGAGCGGCCCCGTCTGCTGGTTCGGTGCTTGCGGTGTCCGCCGCCGGGGCGGTGCTCGCCGTGCCCGCCGGGGCGGTGCTCGCGGCGGCACGTCCGCCCACGGTGCGCAGGGCCGCCCGTACGGCCCGCGCCACCGCGTCGGCGTCCTCGTCGGTGAGGCCGGGGAACAGGGGAAGGGACAGGCACTCCCGGGCCAGCGCCTCGGTCTCCGGCAGCCCCTCCGGCGCGGTCCGGAAGGCGCGGAACGGCCGCAGGTGGTGCACCGGCCGCGGGTAGTGGACGCGCGCGTCGATGCCGTTCCGCGCCAACTCGGCCCGCAGCGCGTCGCGTTCGGGGTGCCGGACGACGTACAGATGGTACGCGTGACCGGCTTCCGCGGATACGGCCGGAAGCGCGAGGCCGGTGTCGTCGAGGAGCCGCCGGTACCCGGCCGCGGCCCGCCGCCGCGAGGCGGTCCACTCGTCGAGGTGCGGGAGCTTGGCCCCGAGCACTGCGGCCTGGAGGGTGTCCAACCGCCAGTTGTGGCCGACCGCGACGACCTCGCCGTCCTCCCGGCCGTGGTCGCGCAGCGCCCGGGCGCGCCGGGCGATGGCGTCGTCGTCGGTGACCAGCGCTCCCGCGTCGCCGAAGGCGCCGAGGTTCTTCGACGGGTAGAAGCTGAAGCAGCTCACGTCCGCGTACGCCGCGGCCGGCCGGCCCTCCCAGGTGGCCCCGTGCGCGTGGGAGGCGTCGGCGACGACCGGGATGCCGTGCTCGGCGCCGATCGCGGCCAGTTCCCGCGGGTCGGCCGGGTGACCGTAGAGGTGGACGGGGACGATGGCCCGGGTCCGCGGGGTGATCGCCGCTCTCACCTGGTCCGGCCGGACGGTACGGGTGGCCGGGTCGATGTCCGCGAAGACCGGTGCGGCGCCGGTGTGCACGATCGCGGCCGCGGTGGCGACGAAGGTGGCCGAGACGGTCACGACCTCGTCGCCGGGGCCGCAGCCGACGGCGGCCAGGGCGCACTGGAGGGCGCTGGTCCCCGAGGACGTGCCGACGCAGTGGGCGGTGCCGTTGTATGCGGCGAACCGCCGCTCGAAGGCGTCGACGGCACGGCCGTGGATGAAGTCCCCCGCGGTGACGGCCTCGTCGACGGCGGCGCGGAGGGTGTCCATGAGGGCCGTCCGTCCCAGGTCGTTGAAGGGGACCCGGCCGCTGGCAGGCGTGTCGGGTGTCGTCAAAGGTCGCTCCTCCGGTCGCGGGGGCTGCCCCGGGGGTCAGGGGTAGATGTAGGGGTCGGACCGGTCGGAGCGCCGGACGCGCGACTGGGTGCGGCGGGCCCGCACGAATCTCCCGATCCGCTCGGCGCCCTTCCTGTCGTGCCGTCTCAGCGCTCGGGCGCCGCCCAGCACGGGCAGTCCGGCGGCGGCGAGCCGTGCGTGGCCGACGTCCTCGAACCCCGCGGTCCCGAACCCGGCGGTCCCGAACCCCGCGGTCCCGAACCCGGCGGAGCCGATGTGAGCGGCCAGCGACTCCGCCCAGAGCCGGTGGCCGCTCTCGTTGGGGTGCTGGACGTTGACCGTGTGAGGCCGCCGGCGCAGGAAGTCGGCCATGGTCGGCTCGGCCGGATCGTGAGGGGCGAAGGGCGCGCCCGTGAGGGTTTCCTGTACGCACGTACCGTGCAGGTGCCGGGGCAGCCCGGGGGCCACGATGCCGTTGAAGAACGCGTGCGCGATGCCGTGCTGTTCCAGGAAGGCGTGCAGTGAGGCGACCTGGGTGGCGTAGCGCTGCTCGGCCTCGTCGGGGCAGTCGGCCGTCTTCCGGTACGCCGATACGAGCCGGTCCAGCGCCCTGATGTCGTACGCGTGGTGGGGGACGATCTGCCGGTAGTCGCCCGCGACGTGGAACTCGCGCCGGGCGGGGTGCGTCCACCCCACGACGACCAGCAGCGCCCGCGGCGGCAGGCCCTCCTTCAGCCAGCGCGCGACGAAGTCGATGGACGTCCGTACGACGCGGTCGTTGGACCCGCTGGGCATCGCGTCGTTGTAGCTGCCGTCGGCGTCGAGCGAGGCGTGCAGCCGCCCCGGCCAGCTGTAGCGCCAGCGGTACTCATGGTCCCGGCACACCCTCGTGGCCGGGTCGTCGGCGAGCTCCGATCCGTAGGTCATGGAGCAGCCATTGGCGTAGACGTACACTTTCCCACCGCCCTTCCGCGCACATCGGACCGCACGTCAAAAAACCGGCACCTGGTACTTCCTGGCGAAGTCCTGAGCGTCCTGCCAGGTGTTGACCAGTGGTTGGCCCCGGATGTTGAGGCTTGTATTGAGCAGCATCGGGCAGCCGGTGCGCTGGTGGAAGCGTGAGATCACCTCGTGGAGCAGGGGGTTCTGTTCGCGGCGCAGGGTCTGGACGCGGCTGGTCCCGTCCACGTGGCACACCGCCGGGTACGTTCCGGGCTCCCGGCACGCCACCACGTACTGCATGTACGGGGCCTCGGCCACGGGCATCTCGAAGAGCTTGTCGGCGTACTCGGCGAGGACCACGGGCGCGAACGGCCGGTAGCGCTGCCGCTTCTTGATCGCGTTGACCCGGTCCTTGGTGGCCGGGTCCCGCGGGTCCGCGAGCAGGCTGCGGTTGCCGAGGGCTCTCGGGCCGTACTCCGCGCGCCCGTTGGCCAGTCCGGCGACGGTTCCGCTGAGCAGGGCGTCCACGATCCGGGCGGGATCGGTCTCCCGCCGGATGTCGTGTCCGAGGTAGGGCCCCTCCCACGGGAGGAACTCGCGGCTGTGGGCGGCCAGCGCCCCCACCGCCGAGCCGGCGTCCCCGGGGTTGGGCGGGATCCAGATGTCGTCGAACAGCCCCATGCCCGCGAGCCGTCCGTTGAAGAGGCAGTTCAGCGCGACGCCGCCGGTGTAGACGAGGTTCCGGGACGGAACGTTCCGTGCGACCCAGCGGAACAGGCCGGTGAGCACGTCCTCCAGTACGGCCTGGGCGCTGCTCGCCAGGTCGGGCGGGTGGGTGAGTTCCGGGTGCCAGCGCGGGCCGAGCCCCCGGTGCAGGCTCCGCTTCAGCGCGAAGTCCGGCGGTTCACGGCCGGCCAGCAGCTCGGTTTCGAGGAGCGCGCGGTGGCGGGGGGTTCCGTAGCCCGCCATGCCCATGAGGATGTACTCCTCCTCATTCGGCTTGAGTCCGGCCCGCTGGGTGAGGGCCGAGTAGAAGAGTCCGAGGCTGTGCGGGTAGCGGACGGAATGCACTTTCCGCAGACGGCGGCCGCGTGCGTGCCAGACGGTCAGTGTGTCCCATTCCCCGATGGCGTCGACCACGACCACCGCGGCGTCGGTGAACGGCGAGGTGAAATAGGCGCCCGCGGCGTGCGACTTATGATGGGAGACGAAGTGCACCGGCTTCCCGCGCAGCGCCGGGAAGCGTTCGAAATAGCGCTTGGGGCTCACCGTCAGGGCTGCGGACCAGTTCCGCGCCGATACCTGGCGCAGCCTTTTCAGTAAAGGGCGTTCGTAGTAGACAATGCCCTCGATCTCATCGGCGTACCGCAGTGCGTCGTCGAGCAGAGCGCCGTTGAGAAGGGGGTCGTTCTTCTTTCGGCTGTACCTCTCGCTGTGCGAGGCGAATACGATTCGGCCGTCCCTGAGGACAGCCAATCCCGCGTCGTGCGCGAGACAACTGACGCCGACCAGCGCCACCTGCAACTCCCCTCGGTGGAGGTTTGCCTCTGGTGTTCCTTACTGGTGTTCCTCAATCGAACGCATGTATCAGTCATTGAGTCATACATGGGCGTGGCACCACTCAATTAAGGCACCGCCAGTGGATCAGCACAAGCGACTTCCGGCCATCGGACGGGCCGGGTCCGGTGCGGGTCCACCGGGGCACGGGGGTGCGCGAACGGACTCGGCAGGGGCCCGCGCGGGCGCGTCCAGGGCGGCGTCGTCAGCCTTGGCCGACCGACCGACGGGCCTCTTCGTCCGCCCGGACCAGGACGTTCCCGATGAACGCGGACTTGCCCTCGGTATACGCGGACCGGTCGTCGCGGTGCCGGGACGCCAGCTCCCGCTTGAGTTCGCCATAGCGCCGCACGCTGTCCGGATGCGCGCGCAGGAAGTCACGGAAGGCCACGTGGCGGGCGAGCTCCGGACTGTCGGCCGCACAGACGTACAGATGGTGCGCGGCCGTTCCCTCGGGAGCGGCGAATGCCTCCCGGCCGGAAATGCCCAAGTCGCCCTCGTGCGTGTACCCCAAGGGCCGCAAGGCCGCGATGGCTGCCGCCGGATCCGCTCCGGCGGGGATGACCGCGTCCATGTCCACAATGGGTTTGGCCGGCAGGCCGGGGACCGCCGTGCTCCCGACATGCTCGATACGCAGGAGCAGTGGGCCCAGCCCATTGCGGATAACGGCGGCCAGCCGTCCGAAAATCACCGGCCATCGCGGGTCGTACTCGACGATCTGCACGGGCTGGGACATGCGGACACCTTCCTCGGCAGTGCCGCCGGCTCTCTCCGAAATAATTCCGATGCACTGCAAGAGCCTTGCGCCACTTGGCTCTTTGTAGTCTACTCCTGCGGAGTCGGCCGCCGTCGCACTCCCATCGGCCTTTCCGCGGCGATGCCCGTGATGACGGCGGGCGCCGTTTTCCGGAGAGCGCCACCGGGCAGAAATACCCTTGCCGCCGCGCAGACCGCTTCACGAAGGATTCGGAGGAGCATGGTGCAGGCTGAGCGCGTCGCAGTGGTGGGCGGCGGGATATTCGGTTCGACCACGGCGGTGGAGTTGGCCCGGGCGGGATATTCCGTGGTGCTCTTCGAGCAGTCCCCCACCTTGCTGTCGTCGGCGAGCAGGGCCAACCAGCGGCGGCTGCACCGCGGTTACCACTACCCGCGGGGGATGGACACCGTCGCCGCGGTGCTGCGGGCCTTCGGCGCCTTCAAGGCCGAGTACGGTGCGGCCATCCACGACGGATCCGCCCACTACGTGGCCATCGCCAGCAGGAACAGCCTGGTGACCGCGGAGCGGTACCTCGCCTTCTGCGACCGCGTCGGGCTGCCGTACCGCGAGGAGTACCCGCCGTTCCTGCGGAGGTCCTCGGTCGAACTGTCGGTGCGCATCGCGGAGTCCCATATCGACATCGACGAACTGCGCCGGCTGTGCGCGGCCAAGCTGACCGCCGCGGGCGTCGAGGTGCGGCTGCGGACCCGGGCGGACCGGCGCGCGCTGCGGGAGTTCGACCACGTGGTGCTGGCCACCTACTCCTCGATCAACGCCATGCACCCCGGGCCCGTCTCCGCCATGCCGGAGTACCAGTTCGAGGTATGCGAGAAGCCGCTGGTGGCGCTCCCGTCCATGTACCTCGGCCACAGCCTGGTCGTCATGGACGGCCCCTTCATGTGCCTGGACCAGGTCGCCGGCACCCGCGACTTCCTGCTGGGCAACGTCGATCACGCCATCCACGCGACGACGGTCGGACCGTACCCGCTCATCCCCGGCCCGCTCATGCGGTATGTGAACGCCGGGCTGGTCCGCCGCCCCCAGGTGACCCGCTTCCCCGACTTCCAGCGCTTCGCCCGCCGGTTCGTGACCGGCTTCGCCGAAGCGGCGCACCTGGGCTCGTACTTCACGGTGCGGGCCGTCCTCCCCCATGTGGAGACCACCGACGACCGCCCGACGCTGGTGCGGCGGCTCGACGAGCGGACCGTCGCGCTGTTCGGCGGGAAGATCGCCACCTGCGTGCCCGCCGCCCGGCAGGCGGCCGGTCTGCTGCGCGAGGGCAGCCGGCAGCCGTTGGACCGCGTCCGCTGAATCACGAGAAGACGGCCGGGTCGCCCTGTTCCGCATGGGGCGGGGCCCGGATCCGGCACGGCTCTTGAGGAGGACGCCGGACCGGCTTAACGTTTGAGGCCAAACAATACCTCGAACGCAGTCGGGAGCCCGGATGTCCAAGCCCCACCCCCGTATGACGCTCGTACTGACCGAGAACTGGACCATGACCGGCGGCCGTTGCGACCTGGACGCCATGGTGCGCTGGGCCCGCGAGGCGGAGGACGCCGGGTTCGACTCGGTCATACTCAGCGAGCACATCGTGCTCGGCCCGGACGCGGGGGCCGGGGGCCCGATGCCCAACCCGCGCGAGTACGCCCTGCCGGGCAACCAGGCCCCGGACACACCGTGGCCCAGCTCCGTCGTCCTGCTCGCCGCCATGGCCGCCGTCACCGAGCGGATCCGGCTCGCCGCCGCGGCCGTACTCGCGCCGCTGCGCCACCCGCTGCTGCTGGCCAAGGAGTTGGCCACGCTCGACCTGCTGAGCAAGGGGCGGCTCGTCGTGCTTCCGACGGTGAGCTGGAGCGAGGACGAGTACGCCGCGCTCCAGGTCCCCTTCGCCCGGCGGGGCAGGCTGCTCGACGAGCACCTCGCCGCCTGGAAGCTGCTCTGGCGGCCCGGCCCCGCCGCCTTCGAGGGCGAGCACTACCGCTTCCGCGACGCCTGGCTGGAGCCGAAGCCATACCGCGCGGGCGGCCCCGAGCTGTGGTTCGGCGGCTCGACACTGCACAGCGCGGTCCTGCGGCGCCTCGTGGCGTACGGGCACGGCTTCAACCCGCTGGGGCGCCCCGCGCCGGCCGAGCTGGAGAAGCTGCGCGCGGCGATGGCGGAGGCCGGTCGGGACATGTCCGAACTGGAGATGGTCGGCGGCACGCGCGCCGTCTTCCCCGACGGGACGTCGGTGGCCGGTCTTGAACGGGCGCTGGAGGCCGTACCGGAGCAGATGGAGCAGGGCTTCACGACGTTCTGCATCAAGCCGTCGCAGTTCACGGACGACCCGGACGGGGTCGGGGACTTCTGCCGCGAGGTGATGCGGCGGGTGGAGCGGCTCGCCGGGTGACGCGGTAGCGGCACGGGGCACGGCGGCAGTGCGGGGGCCGGGAATTCGTGCAGCACCCTTGCGCCGGGGACAGCTCCCGGGCTTATGTTTGGGCCCAAACGAAATGGAGGGAGGTCATCCATGCCTCACGCCGCCGACCTCGTGCTGGTCAACGGCACGGTGCTGACCGTCGACGCCGCGTTCCGCACCACGCAGGCCGTCGCCGTGCGCGACGGCCTGATCGCGGCGACCGGGAGCGACGACGAGATCCGCGCACTCGTCGGGCCCGGCACCGAGGTCATCGACCTCGAAGGGCGCACCGCACTCCCCGGGATCAACGACTCGCACCTGCACGCCGCCGCCTTCGGCGCCACCCGGCCGCCGCTCGCCCTCGACGTGGCCTCGCCCGCCGTCTCGTCGATCGCCGACATCCGCGAGGCCGTACGCCTCAAGGCCGCTCAACTACCGCTCGGTGGCTGGATATTCGGCAACGGCTGGGACGTGGGCTATCTGAAGGAGTGCCTGGCCGAGCCGGGCCGCACCCCGCGGCGCCAGGACCTGGACGAGGTCTCGCGGGAGCACCCGGTGCTCCTGTACGAGTTCTCCGGGCACACCTCCTGGCTCAACTCCCGCGCCCTGGAGGCCGCGGGCATCACCGGCACCACCGAGATACCGCCCGGCGGCGTCATCGAGGCCGACGCCGACGGCGCCCCCACGGGCATCCTGCGCGAGGGCGCGCAGGACCTGGTGAACGCCGTGGTCCCGCTGATGGACGACGCCGCCCGCGAGGCCGCCATCCGCTCCGCCGTCGCGGTCTGCCACGCCGAGGGCATCACCAGCTTCACCGAGCCGGGCCTCGGCCCCGGCGGCACCTCGCTCTTCCTCGGGGTCGCGGACACCGGGACGCTCCGGATGTACGCGCGCCTGGAGGCGGCCGGTGAACTCCGGGCGCGCGTGAGCGTGCTGCTGCTCCCCCTGGAGATGGGCGGCGCGGCCCGGCACCTGCCCGAGCGGATGGCCCGGCTCGAAGGGGTGTGCGCGGGGGCCGATCCCCGACGGCTGCGCGTACTCGGCGTCAAGCTGTTCGCCGACGGCATCCCGCCGAGCCGCACCGCCTGGATGCACGAGGAGTACGTGGGCGGCGGGTACGGCGGCCTCTGCCTGCACGGCCACAACGACGCGCAGCGCGTCGACGAGCTGGACGCGATCGTGCGCTACGCCCACACGGAGGGCCACCAGCTCGGCGTGCACATCACCGGGGACCACGGCATCGACGCGGTCGTCGACGCCTTCGAGGCGGCGCAGACCGGCGCCCCGCGCCCCGACCCGCGCCACTACGTCATCCACGGCGACTTCGCCTCGCCCCGCTCCCTGGCCACGCTGGCCGAGCGCGGCTGGGGCATCAATATGAACCCCGGGGTCAAGGACGCCATCGCCGATCTGATGGACGGGATCGTGGGGCCCGAGCGCTCCGCCTACCAGTGGCCCGTACGCAGTGCCGCGGAGGCCGGCATCCCGGTCACCGCCAGCTCGGACGCGCCCATCACCTACCCCGACTGGCGCCGGGGCGTGGCGTCGATGATGCTGCGGGAGTCGAAGGCGAGCGGGCGGCGCAGCGGCCCCGAGCAGTGCGTCGACCTGGAGACCGCGATCCGCGCGTACACCTCGAACGCCGCGTGGCAGGACTTCGCGGAGAGCTGGAAGGGGTCGCTGGAGCCCGGCAAGGCGGCCGACATCTGCGTGGTGGACGGCGATCTCGCACACGCGGACCCGCACGAGATCGCGGCGATGCCGGTGGCGATGACGGTCTTCGACGGGGAGATCGTCCATGATGCCCGGTGACCTGACGCCCGGCGGCGCGGCGCCCGGCGGCACGGGTGAGGGGCCGCCGCGGCCGTTCCGGAAGGGGCCGCTCGCACGGCGGTTCGCCCGCTGGGCCCTCACCCTCTCCCCGCGGCGGAAGTGGGCGATCTTCGGTTCCTGGTTCGCGCTCGACGCCGTAGTCGCGCTGGCGCCGCCGGTGTACTGGGTCGCGGGCGATCCCGCGTTCCAGAGCGGAATCCCGCTGTCCTTCTGGTACTTCCTCGCCATCGGCGCGCACGTCTCGGCCGGCGTCATCGCGCTGTACTGCGTCGAGGCGGCCCGCGGCGAGATCGACTGACCGCGGCTTCGACCGACACCTCCTCGGACCTGAGAGGGGTTCGCCCCCAGTGAATGTGTTCCTCGGCTACAGCATGGTGGTGCTCTTCTTCGCCGGAGTGCTCCTCACGCTGTACATGCACCGCCGGCGCGACGCCGACTTCACCGATTACGCCGTGGGCGGGCGCAGCTTCGGCAGCGGCTATCAGACCATGTCGGTCCTCAACACCTGGTTCCCCGGTTCGGTCTTCATCGCCGACGCCGGCCTGGCCGCGCGCAGCGGCGTGATCGGCTTCCATCTGCTGGTCTACGGGCTGTTCGCCTACCTGCTGATGTATCTGATGTCCCGGCGGGTGTGGATGTGGGGGGAGCTGAACGGGCTGCGCACCCAGTCCGACCTGTTCGGGCTGCGCTACGGCGGAACGGCGTCGCGCACCGTGCCCGCGCTCATCCAGGTCCTGGTCAACTTCCCGATGACCGTGCTCGGGATGCAGGCCATGGGGCTGATCTTCTACTACATCTCCTTCGGGCACCTCAGTTACTCGCAGTCGGTGCTCGCGGGCGTGCTGGTCCTCGTGGCGCGGCAGTTCTGGACGGTGCGCATGGGCATGCGCGGAGTCGTCGTCACGGACTTCTACCAGGGCATCATCGCGTATGTCTTCGGCTCGGCCCTGCTCCTGGGGCTCATCATCTATCTGGCCGTCAACGGCCACGGCTTCGACCGGCTGCCCGTCGAGCGGCTGTCGCTGCCCATGGACGGCGGCGGCAGCGGCGGACTCTACCTCTTCGCGCTGACCTTCACGGGCGCGGTGGGGGGCTGGTGCCTGTCGGGGATGTTCGTCCGGCTGTTCACGGCGGACGGGGTGCGGAGCGTCAAGCGCTCCGCCGTGTTCGTCATGCCCTGCTCCCTCGTCTTCGCCGGGCTGCTGCTGACCGTCGCGCTGCTGTCCGGGACGCTGCCCGGCGTCTCCGACAACCCCGACCGCGCCCTGTTCACCCTGGCCCAGCACATCGGCGGCCCGTGGATCATCATCGCGATCGCCTTGTGCGTCCTGGCCGCGCAGATCGGCATGGCCGACGGGGTGCTCCAGTCGGTGGGGACGCTCATCTCCAACGACCTGGTGTCGGTGTACCGGCCGATGAACGACAAGGGGCGGCTGCTGGCGGCGAAGATCTCCATCGCCGTCTACACGGCGGCCTCGGCGCTGGTCGCCAACATCGGGCTCAGCAACCTCATCACGCTGTCGATCATGGCGTACCAGGGGGTGGTGCAGCTCGCCGTGCCGCAGTTCCTGGGCCTCTTCTGGCAGCGCGGCAACCGGATCGGCGCGGTCGCCGGAACCGTGGCCGGCTTCTGCACCGCCGCGGGGCTCTCAGCGGCCTACCCCACGTCCATCCCCTGGCTGGACGGCCTCACCTCGGGCGTCGTGGGCATGGCCCTCAACCTCGCGATATACATCGCCTGCGCGTACCTCTTCCCGCAGAGCGCGGTGGAGGGGCGGCGGGTCTCCGAGCTGTTCGCCGCCACGGCCGTCTCCAGCACGCCGGCCGCGCCCGGAGAGGCCGCGGCGGCGCCGCCCGGGCCGGCCCGGACCTGACCCACGGGCACGCCCCTGCCCGGAGCGCTTCAGGAGCGGCGGGGCGGGCGGACGCCGCGGTGTTCCCAGTCGCCGCCGAAGGCCGTGGAGCGGACCTCCTCCGAGGCGGTCGGCTGCGCCCCGCAGTCCTCCCGTACGGGCGTCGGGCCCGTCACGATGTGGTTGGTCAGCCGCCCCAGGCCCTCCGCCTCGACCTCCACGACGTCGCCCGGCTCCACAGGGCGCGAGTTCGCGGGCGTCCCCGTGAGGAGGACGTCGCCGGGGACGAGGGTGATGGTACGGGCGATGTCGGCGACGAGATAGTCCATGTCCCACGTCATCTCGTCGGTCGAACCGTCCTGCACCAGCTGCCCGTTGACGTACGTACGCAGGTACTTGCCGTGGAAGTCCCACCCCGTGACCAGCCCGGGGCCCAGCGGGCAGAGCGTGTCGGAGCCCTTGACCCGGAGCATCGAACCGGCGTCCGTGTCACGGAAGTCGTGCAGGCCGTAGTCGTTCGCGACGGTGTACCCGGCGATGTACTCCCCGGCGTCGCGCGGCGCGACGTTGCGGCAGACGCGGCCGATGACGAGCGCGATCTCGCCCTCGTAGTTGAGGTACCGGCAGCCCTCGGGGCGCACCACCGCGCCCCCGTGCGCGTTGAGCGCGGAGACCGGCTTGTGGAAGTACGTGGGCGCGGACGGCAGGGAGATCCGGAACTCCTCCACCCTGCTGCGGTGGTTGAGGTGCACCGCGATCACCTTCGAGGGCTGTACGGGCGGCAGGTGCCGTGCGTCGGCCGCCTTCACGCGGCGGCCGTCGCCCGCGACGAGTTCACCGCCTTCCCTCGCGACCTGGACGGCGGCGCCGTCCAGCAGGATGCGGCGGTGCTCACGGGTGTCGCTCATCTCGGTTGGTCCTCCTCGGGGGTTCAAGGGATCGAGAGGCGCCCCCGCGGGGCGCCCCTGCCAGGACACGCGGTCCGCCGGACCGGGCTAGCGGTCCGCCGGACCGGGCTAGCCGGTCCAGCCGCCGGCCGGGCGGTCGAACCACAGGTGGACCTGTCCCGTACCGATCGAGTTCTCGTACGCGCTGTAGGCGCGCGCGGGCGCGGTCAGGCGCTCCTCGCCCAGGGCGCCCGCCATCATCAGGTAGTGCCCGAAGCCCGCCTCGGGCCGGTGGGCGGCGAACTCCGGCATGGTGCGCAGCACGCGCGCGTGGTCGCCGCGCAGCAGCCATCCGATCCGCTCCTCGTCGGCGGCGCGCGCCTGGGGGGTGCGCAGGTGCACGGGGTCGCTCGCCTCGTGGTCGCGCAGTTCGCGCAGGGGCCAGAAGGTGTGGGAGAGCGCGCCGGAGGCGATCAGCAGCACCTTGCGGTCCGGCAGCGCGGCGATGCCGTCGGCGAGCGCGCGGCCGAGCCGGAGGTGGTCCTCGGCGTCCCCGGTCTGGCACACCCCGACGGAGATCCACCGTTTGTCGGGCAGCCCCCGCCCCAGGTACGTCCACAGGTTGACGGTGGCGTAGTGGATCGGCAGGTACGGGTCGTCGACCGGGGTGATCCAGGTGCCGCGCTTCGAGGCGAACGCGGCGGTGGAGCGGGCGAGTTCGGGGTCGCCGGGGAAGTCGTAGGGCATGCGGGACATGCCGCGCGGCAGTTCCTCGGAGGTGAACAGCCCGGCCCTGCGGGACTGCGCGGCGATGACGAACTCGACGGTGGTCGCCCAGTGCGAGTCGAGGACGACGACGGTGTCGTAGCCGGGGGTCTCGAAGACGTTCCGGCGCAGCCTGCGCAGCCCCGGCACCAGGCTGACCTCGCGGCCGGCGTTCAGCTCCCGCCGGCTCGCTCCGGGCAGGACGATGGTGGGGACGTGGGCGAGGAGGCCGGCCCCGACGATCTCACCCATGGTGCTGCCATCCCGTCGGCGCGGTGACGGTGTTCTTGAGGTCGCAGTAGAAGTCGAAGCTCCAGTCGCCGCCCTCGCGTCCCATGCCGGACTCGCGGGAGCCGCCGAAGGGCGCGGCGAGGTCGCGGACGAAGAAGCAGTTGGTCCAGACCGTGCCGGCGACGAGCCGCGCGCCGACGCGGGCCGCGCGCTCGCGGTCCCCGGTGGCGAGGGTGGCGGCCAGTCCGTACCGGGTGCCGTTGGCGAGGGCCACGGCCTCGTCCTCGGTGGAGAAGGTCTGAAGGGTGAGCACGGGCCCGAAGACCTCCTCCTGCACGATCTCCGAGTCCTGCGCGACATCGGCCAGCAGCGTCGGCCGGTAGTAGGTGCCGCCCATGCGGCCGGTCAGCTCGGTGTGCGGGCCGCCGCCGAGGAGTGCGGTGGCGCCGTCCGCCAGCGCGCGTCGGACGAAGCCGTCGACCCGCTCCAGGTGGCGGGGGTGGATGGTGGGGCCGATGCCGGTGGAGTCCTCGCGCGGGTCCCCCTGGACGAGGGCGCGGGCCCGGTTCAGGAAGCGCTCCAGGAAGGCGTCCCGTACGGAGTCCTCGACGAGCAGCCGGGTCGCGGCCAGACATACCTGGCCCGCGTTGTCGTACTGCTCGACGGCGAGGTCGGCGGCGAGGTCGAGGTCGGCGTCCGCGAAGACGAGCAGCGGGGACTTGCCGCCGAGTTCGAAGCTGGTGGGCACCAGGTGCTCGGCCGCCGCCCGGGCGATCCGGCGCGCCGTGGGCACGGACCCGGTGAAGCTGATGCGGCGCACGCCCGCGTCGGAGACGAGGGGTTCGCCGGCCTCGTCGCCGTACCCCTGGAGGACGTTGAGGACCCCCGGGGGCAGCCCTGCCTCGGCGGCGATGTCCGCGAGGAGCGAGGCGGTGAGCGGGGTCCACTCGGCGGGCTTGAGGATCACCGGGTCGCCGGCGGCCAGCGCGGGGCCGATCTTCCAGGTGGCCAGCATCAGCGGCGCGTTCCAGGGCGTGATGAGCGCGGCGGGGCCGGCCGGGTCCCAGGTCACGTGGTTGGTGTGGCCGCGGGTCGCGAAGTCGTCGTGGCCGAGGGCGAGCAGGCGGTCGGCGAAGAAGCGGAGGTTGTGCGCGGCGCGGGGCATGACGCCGCGCCGGTGGGAGCGGAGCAGCGCGCCGTTGTCGGCCGTCTCGACGGCGGCGAGGTCTTCCAGGCGCGCCTCGATGCCGTCCGCGACGGCGTGCAGCAGCCGGGCGCGTTCCGGGTGCGGCGTCGCGGCCCAGCCGGGGAAGGCGGCGCGGGCGGCGGCGACGGCCGCCCGGGCCTCCGCGGCGCCGCCTCGGGCGATCTCGGCGAGCGGCGTCCCGTCGATGGGCGAGCGGTCAGTGAACGTGGCGGCGGAGGCGAGGCGTTCGCCGCCGATCCAGTGGCGGGTGTCGACGGTGACGCCGGCCACCGTGGCGGTGGGCGGGCGGTCCCGGTGCTCCGACGGCGCCGGGGCCGCCTGATGCGCCGGGGGTCCTGGTGCGGGCGCGGGGCGAGCCATCGCAGCCTCCAATTCGTTTGAGGCCAAACAAAATAGGCGACCTCGTTCCAGGCGGTCAACCCTCTTCCCCGGCGGCGCCCCCGGGCTATCATTTGGCCCCAAACATCTTGTCGGGGGTGTCCACGCCGACCCCTCGGGCACCGCAGGCACCTCCGGTTCAGCCGAGACCGCCGACCCATCCGACGCAGGAGACACGGGAGACACGGGAGACACGCCTATGCCGGACAGCGACAAGGACCACGACCGCGGCGTCGACCACGGCGACTACCGCGACATCGACCACGGCGCGTGGCTGCGCCGGGCGGACCGGTGGGCGCCGCCCACCCGCCACCGCATCGCGGGCGCGGACGAGGACGGCTCGGGCGCGTCCTTCCGCGTCCTGTCCCCGCGCGACGGCCGTGAGCTGGCGGTCGTCGCGGACGCCGGCGAAGAGGAGGTCGGCCGCGCGGTCCACGCCGCCCGCCGCGTCTTCGACACGGGCCCCTGGCCCCGCCTCTCCCCGGCCGAGCGCGGCCGGGCCCTGCTCCGGCTCGCCGACCTGATCGAGGAGCACCGGGCAGAGCTCGCCCTCGCGGTCAGCTTGGAGAACGGCAAACCGATCAGCGAGGCGTACGGCGTCGAACTGCACGCCGTCATCGCCGCGTTCCGCTGGTACGGGCAGCTCGCGGACAAGCTGCGCGACGAGTCCCCGCACACGGACCCCGGCGCTCTCGCGCTCGTCACGCGCGAACCCTCCGGCGTCGTCGGCGCGGTCGTGCCCTGGAACTTCCCGCTCTCGCTGGCCTCCTGGAAGCTCGCCCCCGCGCTCGCCGCCGGCTGTACGGCCGTACTCAAGCCGTCCGAGCTGACGCCCCTGTCCGCGCTGCTCCTCGGCCGGCTCGCGGACGAGTCGGGGCTGCCGCCGGGCGTGCTCAACGTGGTCGCGGGCGACGGCCCCCTGGCGGGGCGCGCGCTCGGGCTCCACCCGGACGTGGACGTCCTCGCCTTCACCGGATCGACGGCCGTGGGACGCCACTTCCCGCGCTACGCCGCCGACTCCAACCTCAAACGCGTCTGGCTCGAACTGGGCGGCAAGTCGCCGAACATCGTGCTGCCCGACGCCCCCGACCTGCGGACCGCGGCCGCCACGGCGGCCTGGGGGATCTTCTTCAACCAGGGCGAGATGTGCACGGCGCCCTCCCGGCTGCTCGTGCACTCCTCGGTGGCGGAGCGGGTCGTGGACACCGTGGTCGAGCGCGCCCGCGCGCTGCGCGTCGGAGACCCGCTGGACCCGGCGACGGAGATGGGCGCGGTGGCGGGCGAGGCCCGCGCCGACGCGGTACTCGGCCATGTACGGGCGGGCCGGGAGGCGGGCGCCCGGCTGCGCACCGGCGGCGGCCGGCTGGAGCGCGTACCGGGCGGCAGCTATCTGGAGCCGACGGTCTTCGACCGGGTGACCTCCGGCATGCGGCTCGCGCGGGAGGAGATCTTCGGCCCCGTGCTGTCCGTCCTCACCTTCGACACGGAGGAGGAGGCGGTGGCCCTGGCCAACGACACCGAGTACGGCCTCGCCGCGGGCGTGTGGACCGCCGGCCTCGGCACCGCCCACCGCCTCTCGCGCGCCCTGCGCGCGGGCACGGTCTGGGTCAACTGCTACGAGGAGGGCGACCTCTCCGTCCCTTTCGGCGGCTACAAGCAGTCGGGCAACGGGCGCGACAAGTCCGTACACGCGCTGGAGAAGTACACCGAGCTCAAGACGGTCTGGATCCAGTGGTGACCGGCGCGCGCGGCGCCGCCCGACCTCTTATCGCGCTCCCCCAGCGCTTCTCCGCCACGGCCTCGGCGCTGCGCTACGGGGCCGTGGTGACCGCGCGGGCGCTGTCGGCGGCCGTACTGCGCGCGGGCGGCGAGCCGTTCATGATGCATCCCGGCCCGCCGGAGGAGGCCGCCGGGCGGCTGGCCCGCTGCGACGGCGTGCTGCTGCCGGGCGGCGGCGATGTGGCACCGCGGCTCTACGACACCGGCGCCGAGGTCCACGACAGGGTCTACGACGTCGACGCGGAGCAGGACGCGTTCGACCTCGCGGTCGCGCGGCACGCGCTGTCGAGCGGGCTGCCGCTGCTGGCCGTCTGCCGCGGGCTCCAGGTCGTCAACGTCGCCCTGGGCGGGACGCTGCGCCAGGACATGGGCGGCGAACGGGCCGACCACCGGCATCGCGTCCACCGCGTCGCGCTCGCGGCGGGCTCGGCGGTCGCGGCCGCGATGGAGCCGACGGGACCCGCGGGACCGGCGGCGGCGACGGCGGTGGAGCCGTCGGCGGGTGTGGAACCGTCGATGGGGGCCGGGAGCGCCCGGGAAGTGGAGGTGTCGTGCTACCACCACCAGTGCGCGGACCGGCTGGGCGAGGGGCTCGCGGTCACCGGGCGCGCCGAGGACGGCATCGTCGAGGCCCTCGAACTGCCGGACCGCCGCGCGTGGTTCGCGGCGGTCCAGTGGCACCCCGAGGACACGGCCCGCCGCGACCCCGCCCAGCAGGGCCTGTTCGACGCCCTGGTGGACGCCGGAGCGGGCCGCGGCTCCTGACGGGCGGTCCGGGCTCCGGTGACGGGGCGCTCCTGACGGGCGGTCCGGGCTCCGGTGACGGGCCGGGAACGGAGCCGGGCGGCTCAGCTCCGGGAAGGGCGGCGTCCGCTGCGCCGCGGGCGGGGGTCGGCGCCGTCGAGGAGGGTGAGCCGCCGCTCCTCCCCGTACTCCTCCGTCTGCGTCACGATCTTGCGCAGCAGATCGGCCAGCGTCCCGCACTCCTTGTCGGTCAGCCGGTCGGCGACGAAGACCTCCTCCGCGTTGAAGGCGGGGAAGACCTCGGCCATCAGCTCCTCGCCCTTGTCCGTCAGCCGCAGCAGCACCAGGCGCCCGTCCGAGGGGTGGCCGCCGCGTTCGAGCAGGCCCCGGTTCTGGAGCGTGCGGGCCACCCCCGTCAGGGTGCCCTTGGAGATGCCCGCCTCCTCCGCCACGTGGCGGGTCTCCATCTCGCCCCAGATCCATACGACCCACAGCACGACGAACGAGGTCCAGGTCAGTTCGGCCCCCCGCAGTACGGAGTTCTCGAAGTGCTGGCGCACCGCCGCGGCGGCGCGGTAGATGTTCGCCACCGCGACCATCTGTTCGTGCCGTACCGGCGTGTCGCCCAGCTTGGCCTGTACGGCCTTCTCGGTCTCCCGGATGGAACGGTGCACCGTCACGTCGTGTTCTCCCGCATCTCTCGCCGCCTCCCGCGAACCCCCGCCGGGCCTCCGGCAGGCCCCTGCCGGATTCCGTCCGCTCCTGTACGACCGTTGCCGTTCGCGACCCTTACGGACTCAAACGATAACCCGCCCCGTTGCCGGGGTCCCGTTCTCCCCCGCTGTCCGATACCGCCTTCTCCGCCCCTCCCCGGCGCACCCGCCTGATCAACCCTGAACCGCCTTCTCGCGAAAGGGAGTTCCCCATGAACCAGCCCACCGAGCCCCATCGGCCCGTACTGCTCGTGGCCGGGGCCAGCAGCGGGATCGGCGCGGCCGTCGCCGCGCGCGGTACGGACGAAGGGGCCCGCGTCGCCGTGTGCGCCCGGCGCGCCGGTGCGCTGCGCGAGGTCGCGGACGCGTGCGGCGCGACGCCCTACGTCGCCGACGTGACCGTACGGAGCGAAGTCGACGAGCTGGTCGCGGCCGTGGTGCGGGACCACGGCCGGCTGGACGGCGTGGTCGCCAACGCCGGTGTGATGCGCCCCGGCGGCCTGCTCGAACTCAGCGACGAGGACTGGGACGCCACGCTGCGCACCAACCTCACCGCCGTCTTCCTGCTCGCACGCGCGGCCCTCCCCCATCTCGCCGCCGCGCGGGGCGCGTTCGTCACGGTGGGCTCCGTCGCCGGGCTGCGCGCCGCCGCGGGCGCGGGCGCGTACGCCGCGTCCAAGGCGGGCGCCGCCATGCTGACGGGCGTCATCGCCGCGGAGTTCGGCCCACGCCTGTACCCGTAGCCATACCCGCTCCCTTACCCGTGCCCCGCTCCAGTACCGTCCCCCCGTCCCAGCACACCCCCACCTGGCGGTAGTAGGCCCCGATCGGCTCCTCGACGGCGAGGGCCGCCAGCTCCTCCGTGGGCGACTCGAAGAGTTCCAGCTCCGCGTCGGCCGCCCACGCCTGGCCGCCCTCGAAGGACGCGGCCCCGCTCTCGACGAGTTCATCGAGGGCGAGCCCCGTTCCGTCGATCGAGGGCATCCAGCGGTGGTGGGCCATCGGATGGCCGTTCACGAAGCCGCCCGTCGCCGACGGTTCGCGCAGGGTGGCGACCGCCTGGGCCAGCCGCCGGTCCCCCGCCGCGAGCGTCGCGCCGAAGACGGCTCCGGGCTCGACGCGGGGCGCGGGGCCGTACGGATGGGGCCTGGTCAGCTGGATGGAGCCGAGCTTTTTCGGGTAGCCCTGATGGATTCCGCGGGCGAGCGCGAAGTCCTTGTCGACCCAGATGTGGACGCAGCGCGAGTACGTACGGCCCCGGTAGCCGCAGCGTACGACCGCGAAGCACTCCTTGTACTGGCTGCGCACCGGGTCGAGCAGCTCCTCCTTCCCCGCGCCGCAGGACTGCCAGTCGGCCCAGATCAGCGCGACGGCGCCCGGGTCCTCGGCGGCGGGGACGAGCGGCGGGGGGAGGAGTTCGCGGACCCGCGCGGGATCGGTGCGGTATTCGATGGTGAGCAGGTCGCCCGAGTAGTACCAGGGCGGGGCCGGGATCAGCGACGCCCGCCCCGTGGCGGTCTTGGGCGGAAAGAATCCTCGGACGGTCGGCACGGTGGGCACAGCGGACTCCTCACTTCCTCGCCGGATTCATCGTTTGGGCCCGTACGTTATGGCCTCGACCCCGAGTTGTCACGAGCGGGCCCGGATCACCGCCGATTCGCCGCGACCCCTTGCGCGGCACTCGGCCCCTTCATATTGTTCGACCCCAAACGACTTGCCGAGTGAGCCCGCGAACGAGCCCCGCAGGAAGGCTGGACAGGGTGAGCGAAGAGAGCCCCGCACACGGCGAACAGGCCCGTCAGGCCGTCACGGCGCTGCGAGCACAGAACATCGACGTGGTGCGCGTCGTCTACCCCGATCTGCTGGGCGCCGACCGTGCCCGCGACGTCCTCGTCGACCACCTGCCGGCCGCCGTGCGCCACGGTCTGACCTTCTGCCGCGCGGTCTACCACACCAGCCCCCAGAGCGACGTCGTTCCCATGCCGGGGGGCCTGTCGGCGGGGATGCCGGACATCTCGGTCCGGCCCGACCTGGACACCCTGCACGCGCTGCCCTGGGAGCCCGGCGTCGCCTGGTGCCTGGGCGACGCCCTGGACCCGGCGACCGGGAAGGCGGCCACCGAGTCCCCGCGCGACCTGCTGCGCGGCGTCATCGAGCGGACCGGAGAGGAGCCGCACGCCGTGATCGGCCCCGAGCTGGAGTACTACCTGTGCGAACGCGACGAGGGCTCGGCCACCGGCTGGTCGCCGTACGGGCAGGCGCCGGGCAACGTCTACAGCGCGGGGCTGCGCGGCGACCCCGACGGCCATCTGCTGCGCACCCTGCGGCGCTTGAGGGAGCTGGAGATCGGCGCGACGGCCGGGAACCGCGAGTTCGGCAGCGGCCAGTTCGAGATCAACCTCGACCACTCGGCGGCGCTCGACGCGGCCGACCGCGCGTTCCGCTTCAAGTCGGCCGTCAAGGAGATCGCGCGCACGGAGGGGCGGCTGGCGACCTTCATGGCCAGGCCCTTCAACGCGGAGGGCGGTTCCGGTTTCCATCTGCACCTGTCGATGGTGGACGCGGACGGACGCAATGTCTTCGAGGGCTCAAGCAAGGGCTCAAGCAAGGGCTCAAGCGAGGACGATGCGCACGGCCTGTCCGCCATCGCGCGGCACGCGATCGCCGGCGTCCTCACCCACGCGCCCGCGCTCACCGCGCTGCTGAACCCGACCGTCAACTCCTACAAGCGCTTCGGCCCCGACACCCTCGCCCCGTGGCTGATCGACTGGGGGCTGGACAACCGCAGCGCGATGGTGCGCATACCGCCGGAGCGCGGCCCCGGCACCCGCCTGGAACTACGCCTCGGCGACGCCACGGCCAACCCCTACCTCGCCGTCGCGGGCACCCTCGCCGCCGTGGGGCTCGGCCTGCGGGAGAAGCGGGAGCCGCCCGAGCCGCTGTGCGGCTACGGCTACCGGGAAGGCGCCGCGGCGCGGCTGCCGGGCACGCTCGGCGCGGCGCTGGACGCGCTGGAGGAGGACACGGACCTGACCGAGGTGCTGGGGGCCGAGTTCACCCGCTCCTTCCTCGCGTACAAGCGCAATGAGATCGAGCGGTTCCAGCGGTACGTCACCGACTGGGAGTTCAAGGAGTACGCCCTCCTCCTGTGACGGCCGATCAGCACGGACCGCCGCCCGCCCGCCCGCTCCGAAGGACAGCTCTCCATGACCGTCACGTCCACCGCACCCGAACCGCTCCCCCTCGACGCGGTCGACCTCGCCGACCACGACAACTTCACCGACGGCGAGCTGCCCTGGCGGATGTTCGACACGCTGCGCCGTGAGGACCCCGTCCACTGGCAGCCGGAGCCCGCGCCCAACAGCGGCTTCTGGGCCGTCACCCGGCACGCCGACATCGTGCGCGCCGGCAGCGACCCCGGGACGTTCACCTCCACTCGGTTCACCAATCTCGAAGAGGTCGACGAGGAGCACCGGGAGAGCCGTCGCTCCCTCCTGGAGACCGACGGCTCGCGCCACCGGGCCATGCGGCGGCTGCTTCAGCGGCAGTTCACCCCGCGCTCCGTCGCCACGTACGAGGTGTTCCTGCGCGGGCTGACCGCGCGGACCCTCGACGCGGCGCTCGCCAAGGACCGCTTCGACTTCGTCCAGGACATCGCGGCCGACTTCCCCATCAACGTCCTCGCCCGCATGCTCGACGTCCCCGAGCACGACACCCAGCGGCTCATCGACTGGGGCAACCGCATCATCGGCAACACCGACCCCGACTACGCGGATGTCCTGCTCGGCACCGAGGCGAGCGAGCGCTACCGCGATCTGCCCTTCCGCAGCCCCGCGGCGCTGGAGGTCTTCGCGTACGGGCGGGAGCTGGCGGCGCGGCGCAGCGGGGCCGACGGCGACGACCTGGTGAGCCGACTCGTCAACCAGCCGCCGTCCGACGGGGTGCCCCTGTCGGCGCAGGACTTCGACAACTACTTCCTGCTGCTGGTCGTCGCGGGCAACGAGACCACCCGGCACGCCATCTCGCACGCCATGCTCGCCTTGATCAACCACCCGGAGCAGCGGGAGAAGCTGCGTCAGGACCCGTCGCTGATGCCGGGCGCCGTCGAGGAGTTCCTGCGCTGGTCCTCCCCCGTCTACCACTTCCGGCGCACCGCCACCCGCGACACCGAGCTGGGCGGCAGGCGGATAGCCGAAGGCGAGAAGGTCGTGCTCTGGTTCGCCTCGGGCAACCGCGACGAGGCCGTCTTCGACGCCCCTTACCGCTTCGACGTCACCCGCGCCCCCAACGACCACCTCACCTACGGCAAGGGCGGCCCGCACTTCTGCCTCGGCAGCTCGCTGGCCCGCCTGGAACTGCGCGTCATGTTCGAGGAACTCCTCCCCCGGCTCTCGGACATCCGCCTCACGGCCGAGCCCCGCCACATCCGCTCCAACTTCGTCAACGGCCTCAAGACACTGCCGGTCGAGGTCACCCGCGCATAGGGGCGCGGCCGTGCCGGTGCCCGTACGAGCGGCGGTGCCGGGCTGGGGCCGGGCCGTACGGATCAGGGACGGGCAGGCCCGCCCGAGTGCGGCGCGCGACCGTTCTTCCGGCGGCGTGCTGGAGCCGCCCGCCTTCCACGAGATGGGCAGGGCCGTGTGGCAGTCTCTGACCGAGGAGGCGGAGAAGCTGTCAGCGCTGCTCGCCGATTCGACCAGGGGTAGGACACAGGCTCTGACCGCACCGCCCGGCTCCACACCGCGGCCCTCAGACCGCCGCCGTGCCGCGTACCGGACCGGACCGGCGGGCCGATCGACCACTCGACGACCGCCGGACGCCGGTGCGAGCGAGGCCCGGAAAAAAGATTCGGCCGATGATGTCGAGAATCCGTGACCGGCTCCGTCCCCGTAGTGAACGCGACCACAACGCGACCACAACGCCGCCACAATGGGTCGCACCGACATCGAGGAGATCCACGATGGCCAAGTACCTGCTGCTCAAGCACTACCGCGGCGCCCCGACCGCGGTCAACGACGTGCCCATGGACCAGTGGACCCCGGAGGAGATCTCGGCTCACATGCGGTACATGAACGACTTCGCGGCCCGGCTGGAGGGGAGCGGCGAGTTCGTCGACAGCCAGGCGCTCGCCCCCGAGGGGACGTTCGTCCGGTACGACGGCGAGGGCCGCCCGCCGGTCACCGACGGCCCGTTCGCCGAGACCAAGGACCTCATCGCCGGCTGGATGGTGATCGACGTCGACAGTTACGAGCGCGCCACCGAGCTGGCCGGGGAGCTGTCGGCCGCTCCTGGGGCGGGCGGGAAGCCGATCCACGAGTGGCTGGAGGTCCGCCCGTTCCTGACCGCGTCGCCCTGCATCACGGAGTGACCCCCGAGATGGACGAGGTTCTGCTGCGGAACCTCACCCCGGGCGTGCTCGGAATCCTCGTCCGCCGCGGAGCCGGTTTCGCGGCGGCCGAGGACGCCGTGCAGGACGCGCTCATCGAGGCGGTGCGCGTCTGGCCGGCCGACCCTCCGCGGGACCCGAAGGGCTGGCTGGTCACCGTGGCCTGGCGCCGGTTCCTCGACGCGACCAGGGCGGACGCCGGCCGCCGCCGGCGTGAGGGCCTCGTCGACGAGGAACCGGCGCCCGGGCCGGCGCCCGCGGTGGACGACACGCTCCAGCTCTACTTCCTGTGCGCCCACCCGTCGCTGACGGCGGCGTCCGCGACCGCACTCACGCTGCGCGCCGTCGGCGGGCTGACCACCCGCCAGATCGCCCAGGCGTACCTGGTGCCCGAGGCGACCATGGCACAGCGGATCAGCCGGGCCAAGCGCACCGTCTCCGGTGTGCGGTTCGACCGGCCCGGGGACGTCGCCACCGTGCTGCGCGTCCTCTACCTGGTCTTCAACGAGGGCTACTCCGGTGACGTCGACCTCGCCGCCGAGGCCATCCGGCTCACCCGGCAGCTCGCCGCCGCGGTCGACCACCCCGAGGTGGCGGGGCTGCTCGCCCTCATGCTGCTGCACCACGCCCGGCGTACGGCCCGGACCGCGCCGGACGGCAGCCTGGTGCCGCTCGCCGAGCAGGATCGCGGCCGGTGGGACACCAAGTCGATCGCCGAGGGCGTCGAGGTCCTGCAAGCGGCCCTC
This sequence comes from Streptomyces sp. NPDC044033, assembly GCF_056434425.1. Taxonomy (NCBI): domain Bacteria; kingdom Bacillati; phylum Actinomycetota; class Actinomycetes; order Kitasatosporales; family Streptomycetaceae; genus Streptomyces; species Streptomyces sp. NPDC044033. The sequence continues at coordinate 130,116 of NZ_JBWKFF010000011.1, forward strand.
GCCCGCGACCGGCTGGGCGAATACCAGGCCCAGGCCGCCATCGCGGCGCTCCACGCCGACGCGCCCACCGCCGAGGAGACCGACTGGGTGCAGATCGTCGAGTGGTACGACGAGCTCGCGCTCCTGACCGACAGCCCGGTCGTCCGGCTCAACCGCGCGGTGGCCGTGGGCGAGGCCGACGGGCCGCGCGCCGGCCTGGCGGCGCTCGCGACGCTGGACGGCTCGCTGCCCCGCCACACCGCGGTGGCCGCCTACCTCCATGAACGCGACGGCGACCCGGCGACGGCGGCACGGCTGTACGCCGAGGCGGCCGCGAAGGCGCCCAACCTCGCCGAGCGCGACCACCTGACGCGCCAGGCCGCCCGGCTCAACGCCCGACGCCGCCGCTGACGGGTCGGCCGACAGGCCGACAGGCCGACAGGCCGACAGGCCGCGGCATATGGCGCGTCACCGGTTTCGCGCGAGATCACTTCGCGATCAGCCCTGACCGTAATCCGCATACCGGCCCCGGGGCGCGCGTCCCGAACGCGGTACCACCCGCGCGGGAGGGCGCCGGTCCCACCGGTGGGCGCCGCTCGCTACCGGATCGCCACCTCGGCGAGGAGCTTGGCGGTGGCCTCGGGCGACTCGGCGGGGAAGTGGTGGGTTCCGAGGTCGACGAGGACGATGTCGAAGCGGTCCCCGTAACGGTCGACGGCTCGATGCCCCGCCGCCGGGGAGCGCCGTCGGGGAACCGCCGTCTCCATGCCCCCTCAGCGGCGGACGGGCGACCTCCGACCGGATCCCCCTCAAGCACGTGAGCGGACGGACGCGCAAGCTCACGAGCGTTCAACACATTCACGCTCAAGGGCCTTCACCTGCCTACCGCGCGTGGGATGGGTGGCGCTTGATGGAGAGGAAGCCCCTCCAAACACAGCCCGCCGGGCGAATCCCCGCGATGTGACACAGGAAAGGGAGGTTTCTCACTGGTGCACAAACACGCGTGCAAACACGAAATGCCGCCGCTATCGACCCCTGGCACGGCCAATGGCGGGCGGCTCGCCAACCGATTACTGATCATTCTCAAAGCCATCCGGGTAAGCGGCGAATCCGCTACGCTCTCCCAGGTCGTGCAGCTCACCGGCTTGGCCAAGTCCACGGTCCACCGGCTGTTGGCGGACCTCCACGACCTGGGCATGGTGAGCCGGGACGGCGAGTACTACCGACTGGGGGACGCGATCCGCCAGTTGGCCGTCCCCAAGGAGGAGCAGCACGCCAAGTTCCTCAGACACGCACTGAAGCCGCTGCTGCTCTCCCTGTACGAGAAGACGCGGTATCTGGTCGGTCTCGGCGTGCAGAGCGGGGATACCGTGCGCTTCATCGAGCTGGTCCACAGCGAGCAGTACACCTCCATGATCGGGCGGCTCGAAACGCCGGCGCCGCTGCTCGACAGCGCCGCCGGCAAGGCTCTACTGGCGTACCCTCCGGCGCAGTTCACGCCGGCGCTCAGCCCGCGGAACGGCCCCGCTCCACTCGCCGTGCAGTCGGCCCTCGACACCGAACTGGCACGGATTCGACGGCGTGGCATCGCCCTCGATGAGCGCGAATCCCCACTGGGCATCACTGCCGCGGCCACCCCCGTGTTCGGGCCGCGCGGACATCCGCTGGCGGCGCTGAGCATCGGTGCCGCTCCTGAGGCGTTCGACCTCGCGAGAGGGTGTGGACTGCTGCGTCATTCCGGCCTCCACGCCCGCCGGATTCTGAGGCGGACCCCGATTGCCGCCCAGCGCCCAGAGCCGGGTGACGGCTGAATCGGACAGCTCCCGCGCGTACGACTCCCGTGCGTACGAAAGGCGGGCCGACCCACGTCGGGCCGGCCCGCCTGCCCGGAGCACGTCAATCTTTCGGGTTGCGGAAGCGGCCGAACGCCTTCGTGAGGGCGCCGAGCGGTGAGCCGTCCGTCTTGACCGGACCCAGTACGGACGGCCGGGGCGCACCGTCGCCGCCGCTCGACTCGGCCAGCGCGGCCTGCGCCGCCTCGGCCGCCTCCTGGTACAGATCGCGGGAGTTCGTCATGGCGTCGAGCGCCTCGGCGTACTTGGTGACCAGGCCCTGGGCATGGACCAGTTCCTCGTCCGGGGTGAGCAGGTGCCAGCCCTGGCGCAGCCGGTTCAGGGCCCGCTCGGCGTCGGCCGGCAGAGGCCGGGGCAGCGCCGCGAACTCCTTGATCCGGTCGAGGAGTTCGGTCGGTTCCGAGCCGTCCAGGAAGACGTTGCGCACCGTGAAACGCTCCGCGTCGCCGCCCGGGTCCTGCTCCGCCGCGGGCAGGACGACGGCGCCGCCGCGCGGCATCCGCACGCTCAGCTCCCGCTTCATCGCGAAGTCGGCGATCTGCGCCTGCTCCGGCGTGCCCCGGTGCTCGACCACCCGGTGCCGCAGGCTCGGCGGCAGGAACGTGGAGACCGGCTGCTGCCCCCTCGCGTCCGGCGTCATCGCCTCGTGCACCACGACGTGGATGTACCAGCTCTGCCGGGTGCAGTCCCGCAGTCGGCGGCGCAGCTCGTCGTCGTCCTTCGGCAGGTGGTTCGCCGTCCGCAGGCGCACGTCCGGCACTATGTCGTAGTCCCAGGGGACACGGTCGCTGTCGGGCCAGAACATGGTGGCGGGCGAGGGCCAGTGCGCGTCCCACGCCCGTTCCGCCTCGGCGGCGAGGACCCAGGTGACGCCCTCGCCCTTCTTGCGGCGGGCCTCGGGATCGTACGTGGTCAGCTGCGCGCGTACGGTGACGTCGTCGGCCACGCGCCAGCGGGCCTCGAAGAGGCGGCGGGCCGCGGGGCCGGGGTCGGCGGACTCGTCCCGCGGGTGCAGGACGGTGGAGCGGGCCGCCTCGACGGGGTCGAGGTCCAGGAAGCCGTCGAGCACCCCGGCCGCCTTGAGGGCGATCAGGTTGCGCCGGGCGTCCTGCTCGGGCTCGGGCCCGAGGTGGCGCCCGCACGCCAGCCACGCGGTGTCGGGGGCGGTGGTCGAGGAGGTGCTGTTCTTGGCCATGGAGTCGTTCTGTGGGATATCGGGGTCCGATCAGTGTGGTCTGCGGACCTGGCGGTCATGGACGGTGAGCCTGACGTACGGTCGGTGAACCTGGCGAGGTAAGCGCTACCCCGTCCACGGCCTCACCACGCTCGACGGGCGGTGCGTGGAGTCGGACGGAGACGAGGACGAGCTGAACCGGATCTTATAGCGGCCGCCTCGGCGGACCGCTGAACACCGCTCCGACACCCCACACGCCCGAGCCTCGGCGTCTGTGTGACGTCTGCATGGCGTCTGTATGACAAGGAGGCCCTGTGGGGTTCCGCGGGCTATCGTGCCGCGGTCGCATCAGGGCCGGGCCAGGTCGACCGCGGTTCCTCGGCGCTCTGAGGGGGCGCGGCGGAGATGACGGAGTCGAGCATCGTGCGGGATGCCCGCAGTTCGTCGATGCTGCGGGTGATCCGCTCGCTTTCGTGCCGCAGCTGGGCGACGAGATCCGGGCAGGTGGGGACGGGCTGGTCGTCGTCCGCGCGGACGCAGGGCAGAACCCGCACGATCAGAGAGGTCGGGAGCCCCGCGGCCAGCAGGCAGCGGATGCGGCGCACCGTCTCCACGTCCGGCTCGCTGTAGACGCGGTAACCGCTCGGCAGCCGATCCGGGGCCAGCAGCCCTTGCTGCTCGTAGTAGCGCAGCAGCCGTTCATGGACCCCCGTGCGCCGGACCATCTCCTTCATCCGCATGTGGCCTGCCTCCCGGCTCGCGACTTGACTCTGACATTGATGTCGGAGTTTAGCTTCGTCGACATGACCTTCGCCGACACGAACGCTGAGCACGTGCTTCCCACCCCGCACCTCGACGTCATCGTGCAGGGCGGCAGCCCCGCGCTGCTGCTCGCCCACGGCGCCGGCGGGGGCGTCCACGGCAACTTCGGCCTCGTACTCGACGATCTCGCCCGTGACCACACGCTCATCGGTCCCCACTACCCAGGGGCGGGCGGCACCCCGGTGGCCACCGAGCCCTTGGACCTGGACGGACTCGCCGACCAACTCGTCGTCTCCGCCGTCGCGGCGGGGCAGGAGTCGTTCACCGTGCTCGGCGAGTCGCTGGGCAGCGCCGTGGCCATACGGGTCGCGACCCGGCATCCCGAGCGGGTCACGGCGCTCGTCCTGACCGCCGGGTTCCCCGTCGCGGATCCGGTACTGGCGCTGGGCGCCCAGCTGATCAAGGCCCTGGCCGGTGCGGGCCGGTGGGACGAAGTGGCCCGGTTCGCCCGCCTGTCGTGCATGCCGCCGGCGGAGTTGGCGAGCATCGCACCGGCCGACCTCGATGCCGAGGTGGCCCAGACCCGGGCCGAGCTGCCGCCCGGGATGGTGGACCACTTCGACCTGGTGTCCCGCGTCGATGTCCGGGCGGATCTCGGGAACCTGTCCGCCCCCACTCTGGTGATGGCGCCTACCGGCGACCGGTTGGTGCTGCCCGAGAGCTCGTACCGTCTGGCGGCCGACATTCCGGACGCCCAACTGATCGAACTGCCCGGCGCGGGCCATCTCCTGAACGAGGCCGGCCGCATGACGTGGCTGCGGCACGTACGCGACTTCCTCGGGTCCCTGCCCGTGAAGCGGTCTTGATCGACCCGCCGGGATCGGACCGCGTGTCAGGTTCCGAGCTTCTCCACGACCCGTTCGCGGAGGAGCTCGTACTCCTCACGGAGCCTGCGCCACTCGCTCTCGGGCGGACGGGGTACGACGGTGCCCTCGGTGACGGTCTCCTCCGGCCCGAACTGCTCGCGGGTGAGATCGACCTCCCAACCCGGGCCCATGCCCACGCCGAGGCGGTTCCACCAGTGGTAGTCCACACGCTCTCCATTGACGTGGACCTCTCCCCGGAGCAGTTCGCCTCCCAGCAGGTCATTGAGCACCATGGCGGTCACACCGCACTGATCCCGCGCCGGGTTGTCCGCGCTCCAGCGCGACCGGAACTCAGGCGTGCACGTCTCGGCACTCCAACTGCTGCGAACGGCTCGTTCGATGTCGGTGAGAAGCAATGGCGTCATGCCGGTGATCCTGCCAGCAGGTACTGACAATCGCCGGTCGGCCTGACCGACGCGGCAGGCGGCCTGTGGTCGGTCGAGGCAGTCAGCGCCTGACCGTGACCACTGACCGTGACCACTGTCACCAGGGCGGGCTCCGCTCGCGTCGGGGAGGCTGGAATGGGTTTTGGCGGCGGCACCGCCATCTTGCTTCCGGTTCGATGACGTGGGCCGTCACGCCTGGTCACTCGCCAAGGCACGTGGAGCAGTGGACTTGGCCGCCTGACCGCCCGCTCCTGCGGCCACCGGCACGAAAAGGGTGCCCTTCACCACCGACCGGCGGTGAAGGGCACCCGGCGTCCGCCGAAATGCTTTAGTCCTCCAGGCTGATCGGGCGACAGCCCAGGACGATCACGCCGTTGTATTTATTGTCTCCGGTGCACTCCACCGGCTGCCCTCCGCAAGGCGTCCCTTGCACGGAACCTGTCGCGGCGGCCGGGTCGCAGTTGAATCCGATCACGCCTTCCGGAACATCTTTCAGTTCTTCGCCGACCAGCTCGCCGGCCTTCCGCACATTCGCGCTGCTGGGGACCTGCGCAGAGTTGCAGCACCAGGCAGAGCCCGCAGGGGCGGAGGAACCGCCCGCCGACGGGGAGGCTGAGGCGGTAGTGGCCATGCCCACGGTCGCCAGGGCGAGGGAGACGAGCGTGGTAGCGACGGCTCGGGTGGAGTGATTCATGGCGCCATCCTTCACACCTTGCCGAGTTCAAGGGCCTTTCCCACGCGAGCCGGACGGGTGACTCGGTACAGCACGCTCAGGACGTGCTGGAACGACCTGGCCACGCGCCGTCAGCGCCGCCCCGTCGCCGCAGCACTTGGGGTTCAAGCGCGGCGTCGCTTTGCTCAACGCGGCGACCAGGTCGCGGGCGCCGGGCAGATGCGGCCACCGGCCCTCTGCGAGAAGCCTTGGCCTCCTGATGAGAAGCCTTCAGCGCGCCGACGACAGCGCTACCGATCGTTCTTGTAGCCCCGATCACCAATATCTTCATACAGCGGAACATGTCAGGGCCAACGGTCGGGGCCGCCTCGGACCCAGTGGAGATCCGAAGCAAGATCGCCTGACAGCACCTCCCGCAACACGGGTCCCGCGCGCTAGCTTCTGTAGTGCCTTGTTTCTCGGGCTCTCGGCCTCCCGGCCCGTCGGTCAGGGGTCGAGCCCCCCACTTCGCCGAGGAGCGCCACTTTATGAGCATGCATCTCAGCCGCAGGAAGTTGCTCGGAGGGGCCGCGGCCACCGTCGCCGCTGCCGGAACCAGCTTCGCCCTCGGAGGCCCACGCGCCATAGGCGCCCCGCAGGGGGCCGGATCCCTGCCTCTCTCGATCATCAACAAGACGGGAAAGTTCGGCAATTCGTCGATATGGGTCTACATAGTCGGCAATCAAGACAACCGGCAGGTCCGAGTCACCAGGGACGGCAAGATCGCGCCCGTACAGCTCGCCGACAACGGGCCCGACGGCTGGACCGACTACGCCATCCCGCTCAGCGGTGGCGGGGACACCAAGCTGACGCTGCCTCAGATGTCCGGCCGTATCTACGTCTCCCTCGGCTCCAAGCTCAAGCTCAAGGTCGTCAAGGACGGGGCGGGAAAGCCCGCCCTGCAATACCCGGCCGGGTGGGTCTCCGGTGATCCGAACTACAAAATCATGCACGACTGCGCCGAGTTCACTTTCAACGCGGGCGGCATGTTCTGCAACACCACCATGGTGGACATGTTCAGCGTCCCGCTCGCCATCCGCCTCAACGGCGCCAAGGACCAGACGACCGGCACCCTCAAGGCCGGCGCCCGCTCCAAGGTCTTCGCCGACCTCGCCGCCGTCGACGCGTTCGCGCCGCTGATCGTCGGCGGTGACCTGCGCGTCATCGCCCCCGGCCACGGCCTGGACGCCGGCCTGTTCGCCAAGGACTACTTCGCCCCCTACATCGACGAGGTGTGGAACGCGTACGCGTCCAAGGACCTCAAGGTCACCACCGACGCCGGTAAGTTCACCGGTCGAGTGAGCGGCGGGAAGTTCGCCTTCAACGGCCCCGCCGCCGTCTCCTTCGCCAAGCCCACCACCCGTGACGTGCTCTTCTGCGACGGCACGTTGGCCGCGCCCAACGACGGGCGGACCGGGCCGGTCGCCGCCGTCCTCGGCGCAGGCTTCAACCGCACCACCCTGCACGACACGCCCGCTCAGCCCACCACCGACCCGGCCAAGTTCTACCGGGCGCGTACGACCAACCACTACGCCAAGGCGATGCACGCGGCCACCACCGACGGCAAGGCGTACGGCTTCGCCTTCGACGACGTCGCGGGCTTCGCCTCGTACATTCAGGACACGGCGCCGACAGCGATCACTCTCACCCTGACACCCTTCTGACCGTCGGCGGCCGCCGTGGACCCGCCGCCGGTGCGCGGGCCCACGGCGGGCGTGCGCCCCTCCAACCGGCGTGAAGACGTCCGTGTCACGGCCGGGCCCACTGCTCAGGGCCCCAAAGGCGGCTGCTCGTCCGGGTACGGGAGGTTCGCCGTCAGTGGCCTGCCTCCGCTTTCTTCGTCGTACGAGCGCTGCGCAGACGCGGAGTCGGCCGATGGGTCGCCCTCCAACGGCCGAGCGGTCGAGCGGGGGAGCGGGGCGAACTGGCGCTCCCAGAGCGGGTGTTGAACCGCCTGGCCGAGCAGGTCCAGGCCGATGCCGAGGCTGTCGCTCCGGTATCGGCGCAGGTGGCCGGGCGGGCGGTGCTGCTCATCCCGCACCGCCCCGACGCGGCCTCCACGCCCCCGAGACGATCACTCCGGAATCAAGCCGGTGGATCCGGGCTGAAACAAGATCGCCGACTCTGCGAAACTCGGTGCAGCTCACACGCCAGATGGAGGCACAGGGCCTCTTGCCGCTCGCTGGAATTGACAACCGCGAGTTACCAAGAGGCCCTGTTTTCACGCGCGTACAACTTTATGTGCGTTACTTACCTGCCAGGGCTTTGAAGAAGTTTCCTGTCGGCGAGCCCAGACCGGTGACCGTGTCATAACCGGTGCCTGATACCAGACCCGAGTCGGCCGCCTGTCCGACAGTAAACAGCTGAGTGTACTTTTCTTGCGTTCGAGGCTTCACCATCTCCGCAGCGTAGGATTCTTTCTCGTGCGCCCCACTGGGGTGGTCGGTGACGTCATGGTAGGCCCCCGTCCCCTGCAGAGCGTAGAGAGCCGGATTCGCAAAACCCAGAGATGTGCCGCCTCCCGCTTGGACGGCCAGAGCCTCCATGCCGGCGATGAGGGGACATGACAGACTTGTTCCTCCGTCGGATTGTTCGCGGTACTCGGGCTTTTGGCCGGTAGCGGACGGGTGTGACACGCCGACGCGGATGCCGGTATGGAAGTCGCCCACAGCAGCTATGTCGGGCATGGTCCGCATCGGTTTCTTGCCGCCCGGTGAGCTCAGCGCGGCAGGTACGACATTGCGCTGGTAAGCAGGCTGGGGGAAAACAGTACTCACACCGCCGCCTGCACCGGCCGAGAAGGTTCCGGGCAAAGGCTGAGCCCAGGACTTACCGTCGGCGGCCAGTGTCGAAGCGTCACTCTCCCAACCGGTCTCCCACTCATACTCGTTCTTGGCCCCGATAGCCAGACTCGTCCCGCCGACAGCGGTGGTCCAGGGGCTGGAACTGGGATATTCCAGTTGCGGAGCCTCATGGGAGGAAGCGTCGCCGTGGTGGGACCCGCCGCCGTCGCCCGATGAGAAGTTCGTACTGATGCCTTCAACGGCGGCCTGCTGGAGGGACTGCTCGGTCGCCTTCACAATCGCCGGATCCACCGGGTCCTCACCCTGCTGTCCACCGGGCAGAACGCCCTCCACATAGGAGCTCGTCAGCACATCGGCGAGCCGGTGGTCGACGACGTCGGTCAGCGCGTCCAGCACCGCGTTACCGGTCACGTCGCCTGTCCCGACATCGAAGGTGACCGCGGCGTCCGGAGCGACGGCATGCACCGCTTCGAGATCCATCGCCCCTTCGTCGTCACCCACGATCTGAGGCGCGCCCGGCGGCAGGCGCAGTGTCAGCTGGTCCGGGGCGAAGGGCTGCTCACCGTGGTGAGCGGCGTAGGTGTTGGCGTCCGCCAGAAGGGTGGGAGAGACCAGGGAGGCGAGAATCGCGACCTTGGCGCCCTTGCCGGTGAGCCCAGTCCCCTTGATGCCGTAGGCGCTGCGTATCTGCGCCGGCGTGTAGCCGCACGGTTCCCATGAGACGGTCCGCCCGTAAGCCTGCGGGAGGTTGGCCGCTTGTTTTTCCCCGTAGAACGACGAGCATTTGCTGTCGGTTGCGGAAGAGGCGTTCTTGTGAGCACTCATAGGGTGTGCTTGCTGCCTCGTGTCCAGTCCGGTTATTCCGAAGACGTCGCCTGCGAGGGAATGCGGAACACTGACAGAACGGGCGGGCGCCCGCACCGTACGCCCGTCGACGCGGTACTCGTCGATGCGGGTGCCAAATGCTGCCTCAATCCGGCTTGTGTTTCCCCGCACGGAAATCGAGTGAGGTCCGCTGACCGTAGCCTTCAGGCCCGCGGCACGCGCCCACGTCGTGACCCGTTCCCATTGCGCATGGCTGGTCCCATACCGGTCAAGAGCTTGCTGTGCGGTCAGGAAATGCCGGTAGGAGGGACTGTGCGGATCCGAAACCTCTTGAGCATGACGGGCCAGCCCTGCGGGATCCTGGCCGGCCAACAGTATGTTTACTTTGAGAGTCCCACCCGAGTCCGCATGCCCGAGGTGCTCAGCCGACGCGGTCCACAGGGGCGTGTTTCCCACCAAGGCCCGCTGAGTCATATCCGTTGCAGCGCCGGCTGTGCCTTCACCCGTCGCTGTCAGGGCCAGCCCGGCAACGGCAGCCAGCGCCAGCCATCTACTTGTCCGCAAAATGATGTCTCCATCCGGATGTCTCGATCCAAAGGGGGCAGCTCGTCGACCGTGCTGTTGACCGGTGCCGCGGCACGCTTCGACCGTAAGCCGCGCATGTCAGAAACGTGTCAAGATAGTTTTAGGGATGAGGGATATCGTCTCCGCCGCGACCGAGGTACACGACCGCCGCGATTGCGGAAGGATCGATAGAGGTGGGCCACGTCATCCGCGACGACGCGCGGACCCGGGCCCCTGACCGGTGACTCGGCAGCAGCCCGAGCTGGGGCCGGCGCTTATTGAGCACGGTGCGTAGTGAAGTCTGCGCGTCAGTCGGCCTGGTGTGCGTAGGTGTCGGGAGGCCCGGGCACGAAGGCCGCCGGATAGACCAGGTGCCCCGCCCCGCGGAGCCCAGTGATCACAGACCCGCCGTAGGAGTGACCGAGCGCAATCGGAGGCTCCGGTGTCAGACGAGTGCTCCACGGTCGGTCAGCCGTATCGCTGCAGCAGTCCGTCCACGTACGCCTCCAGCCGTTCTGCCAGCACATCGGAGGTCAGATCGTCCCGGCCCAGTTCACGCCACGGCCCGGCCATCTTCGCCGCGTCGGGGCAGTAGTGCAGGGCGTCGAGCAGCCGCCAGTACAGGTGGTCGGGGTTGTCGGCGAGGCCGCGGCCGCCGTGTGCCTCGTACCGCTCACGGAAGTCCAGCCCGTACGCCGGCCCGTGCAGCAGCGCGAGCGCGGTCGAGCAGTGCGCCACGTCCAGGTCGGCAGGTCCCCACGAGGTCTCGACCCAGTCCACGACACCGGTGATCCGCAACTTGGGGCCGGCTCCCGTGAAGAGTACGTTCCCGGGGTGGAAGTCGCGGTGCAGGAAGCAGCCGTCGTACGGCGGCGGATCGCGGCGGATCACATCGACGGCCCGCTCCCACAGGGGGCCGTCCGCCCATCCGCCCCGCCATACGCGTCGATCACCGCGACGGCCTGCTCGAACCGTCGCCGCAGGCTCAACTCGCCGAGCTTTCCGGTGCTTTCGCCGTGCCCGGAGAAGTCGAAGGCGACCCCTCGGCAGCCGTGGGCCACGAACTCCCGCACCAGCGGGAGCAGTCGCTCCATGCTGCTGTTGCCCGCGCCATGCAGCACCACGGCGGTGCCCCCGGAGGGATCACCGCCGTATACACCGCTGAGCCGTTCACCGTCGTGGTCGTGCGTGAAGTCGAAGAGCATGCCCTTATTCACTCACGCCGTGACCTTCGCCTTTCGGGCGTATCACCGCCGGCACCCGATCACCTCTGGTCGTCATCGGTTCGGGGATGGGACGGTTGGGATGCTGAGGCCGACGGGGGTTCGGCGCGTGAGGCGGGCCGCGTCGGCATGCTTGGGCGGACGAAGGCCAGGGTCAGGTCGATGCCCTCGATCTCACCGAGCCACTGCTCCTCCTCGGCTCGCTCGCGACGGAGGATCCCCCGCCGCACCGTGGCCCCAGCGCTATACCGCCGCCCGGGGGTGCGCGCCGGCTCGGTCGAAGGCGCGGGTGAGATACGCCGCGTCCACCTCCGGCGGGTCGGGCAGGTCGCCCACGTCCTCGCGCAGATGGGTCCGGTCGTAGGTGCGCTGCTGCGCGCTGAAGTCGAGGAGGTGTCCGGCGTGTTCGATGGCGAGGGCCTCGTGGCGGGAGGGGTTGCGCACCGTTGGGATCATGGCGAGGCGCAGGCCGCGGTGGAGGTTGCACAAGGCTTCGCGGGCCGTGGAGAAGGCGATTTCTCGGGGGTGGGTGACGTGCACGGTACGTACGCCGATGCCCGTCCGGGCGCGGCCGGCGGCGGCCACGCGGATCAGGGCCTCGGCGGCGTAGTCGGCCTGGAGGAGGTTCATGGTGCCGTGCGGATCGCCCTGGAGCCGCAGGGGCAGGATGCCGCCGCGCACGGGGAGTTCGGGGATCGGGCCGGTGCGGGGGCGGAGGGTGTCGTCGACGAGCCGGGCCATGTAGTCCAGCGGCTGCGCGGGAAGCCCGGCGGGGGTGGAGCGGTCGGCCACCAGCAGGCTGGGGCGGGCGACGGTGGCGCGGCGGCCCTTCGCCGCGGTCCAGGCGCGGATCATGCGCTCGGCGGTGTATTTCGTCTCCTCGTACCGGGTACGGAAGCCGTCGGCGTCGCTGAGGTCGTCCTCCATGATGTGGCCCGTGTCCCGTCTGCCGGCGACAAAGGCGGTGCTCACGTACACGAGGTGGGCGTCCGGGGCCCGGTCGAGCAGGTCCAGGACGGCCCGGGTGCCGCGGACGTTGGTGCTGAACAGTTCCGACTGGTCGCCCGCAAGGTTGAGTTGCGCTGCGCAATGCCACAGCTGGGTGACATCGGCGGCGACTTCGGCGAGCTCCTGGGGCGTCAGGCCCAGCGTCGGCCGGGTCAGGTCGGCGCCGACGTATCGCACGCGCTGCCACGCGTCTGGTTCGACGGGCGGGCCGTCGAGCCAGGCGACGGCTGCCTCGACGCGCTCGCGCAGACCGTTCAGGGCACCGCGGCCGAGCACGGTGACGGGCTCTCGGGTCTCCTCGGCGAGCAGGCGCCGCAGGACGCGGCTGCCCAGGAATCCACTTGCTCCTGTGATGACGACTGACACAGCGCGCTCCCTCTGCGAGTTCCTGCCTCGGCGCCGCCCCGGGGCGGCATACACCGGCCGATCCGATCACCGCGGCTACGGGGCCCGCTCCGGCACCGGGCTACCGGGGTCCCGTACCCGGCGCCGGGGACCGGGCGTGGCACGTCCGGCAGGGCGTTCGCGGAACCACTCCGACGAGTGAAGGCGACAATGCACGCCCATTTCACCCTTTTCATTGATTCCAGCGACATTCGACCCTGATGGGCGACTTCCACCGCTCTTGACAGCAATCTGCCACTACGGTGCGTCGCCTGACAGTGGCGCGCGGCCGTCCTCCGCCGACGAGAAGAGGATCGATGCAGCAGAGCAACACGGCGACCCACCCGCCCATCGCCGTGGTCGGGGCCGCCTGCCGACTGCCCGGCGGGGTCAACTCGCTCCGCGCGCTGTGGTCGGCGCTGGAGGAAGGGCGCGACCTGGTCGGCGAGGCGCCGCCCGACCGGTTCGAGGCGGACCGTTTCGTCGACACCGGCGTGCCGCGGCCGGGCAAGAGCTACACGGCCGCCGGCGGATTCCTCGCGGACGTCGCCTCCTTCGACGCCTCCTACTTCGGGATCTCGCCCGCCGAGGCGGAGCAGATGGACCCGCAGCACCGGCTGCTGCTGGAACTCGCCGCGGAGGCGCTGGACGACGCGGCCATCGCCCCCCGGCGGCTGGCCGGTTCGGACACCGCCGTGTACGTCGGGATCTCCGACGCCTCATACGGTGCGCTGCAGTTGATGGCGGAACGGTCCATCGGCCCGTACACGATGTCCGGCGGGGCCTCGGCGCTGGCCGCCAACCGCCTCTCGTACGCCTTCGACCTGCGGGGGCCGAGCATGGCCGTGGACACGGCCTGCTCGTCGTCGCTCATCGCCCTGGACCGCGCGTGCCACACGCTGTGGGACGGCACCAGCCGGGTCGCCGTGTGCGGCGGCGCGAACCTGCTGATCTCCCCGTACCACTACGTGGGCTTCTCCCAGGCGTCGATGCTGTCGGTACGGGGAGTGCCGGCGCCCTTCTCCGCGCAGGCCGACGGCTTCGTACGCGCCGAGGGCGGCGGGGTGGTGATCCTCAAGCCGCTGGACGCGGCGCTGGCCGACGGCGACCGGGTGCACGGAGTGATCCTGGGCACCGGGGCCAACAGCGACGGCCGGACCCTGGGCATCGCGCTGCCCAATGAGCGGGCCCAGGAGGACCTGCTCCGGGAGGTGTACGCGCGGGCCGGGGTCGACCCCGACGATCTGGTGTACTTCGAGGCGCACGGTACGGGCACCCCGGCCGGCGACCCGCTGGAGGCGCTGGCCATCGGCCGGGCCCTGGGCACCCGCCGCATCACCGGGGACCTGCCCTTCGGATCGGTCAAGAGCAACCTCGGCCACCTGGAGCCGGCGTCCGGCATGGCCGGGCTCTGCAAGGCACTGCTGGTCCTGCGGCACGGGGCCATCCCCGCCACCCTGCACGCCGACGACCCCAGCCCGCACATCGACTTCGCGGGGCTGGGCCTGGAGCTCACCACCACGCCCCGGCCCGTCGCCGCCGGCCGGCGGCCGGTGGTGGGGGTCAACTCCTTCGGCTTCGGCGGCGCCAACGCGCACGCCATCGTCGCCGGCGCCCCGGCGCCGGCCCCCGCGGACCCCGGCCGCCGGCCGGAAGCGCCGCTGCCGGTGCTGGTCTCGGCGCGCGACGAGAAGGCCCTCGCCGAGGCCGCGGCCGCCTTCGCGGAGCATCTCGCCGACGTGCCCGAGGAGGAGTTCTACGACGTCGCCCACACCACGTGCCGACGGCGCGGCCGGCACGAGCACCGGGCCCTGGTGCTGGCCCGCACCCCGGGCGAGGCGTCCCGGGCCTTCGCCGAACTGGCCGACGCCGAGCGGACACCGCCGTGCCCCGAGCCCGGCGGCCCCGTCGGCGCCCGTGCGCAGGAGGTGCGCAGCGGGCGGGTCGCGTTCGTCCTGTGCGGCAACGGCTCCCAGTGGGCCGGCATGGGCGCCGACCTCCTGGCCCACGACCCGGCCTTCCATGCCGCGGTCGAGGAGTTCGACGCGCACCTGACGCCCCGGCTCGGCTGGTCGGTGGCCGACTGCCTGGCCTCTCCCCCCGACGACTGGCGGCTGGCGGCCACCGAGGTCGCGCAGCCACTGCTGTGCGCCGTGCAGTTGGGCATCTCCGCCGCGCTCCGCGCCAAGGGCATCGAACCGGCCATGGTCGTGGGCCACAGCGTCGGCGAGGTCGCCGCCGCGCACCTCGCCGGAGCGCTCACCCTGGCCCAGACCGCGCGGGTCGTCGCGGAGCGCGGCGCGGCGCAGGCCCCCACCGCCGGCCAGGGCCGGATGGCGGCCGTGGGCCTGGGCGCGGACGAGACGCGGGCGCTGCTGGCTCCGTACGGCGAACTGCTGGAGATCGCGGCGGTGGGCAGCGACCGGGAGGTGACCGTGTCGGGCGACGCCGGGGCCCTCGCCGCTCTCGGCGAGGAACTGACCCGGCGGGAGGTGTTCTTCCGCGACCTCGGTCTGGACTACGCCTTCCACAGCAGGGCCATGGACGGGCGGCGCGAGGCCCTCACCGAGGCGCTGGCCGGTCTGGAGCCGTCCGTCGCGGCCCTGCCGATGTACTCCACCGTCACCGCGGACCGCGTCCTGGGCCCGGAGCTGGACGCGCGGTACTGGTGGCACAACGTGCGCCGGCCGGTGCGCTTCGCCGCCGCCGTCGAACGCGCCCTGGACGACGGCGCCGACATCCTGCTGGAGATCGGCCCGCACCCGGTGCTGCGCGGCTCGCTGCGCCGCGTCGTCGCGGGCCGCCCCACCGAGCACGTAGCGGTACTGCCCACCATGCGGCGCGCGGCGGACGCCGTGCACGCGCTCGACACCACGTGCGCGGCGCTGCTGGCCGCAGGCGCGGAGTTCGACTGGTCGCGCCTGCTGCCGGCGCCCGGCCGGGTGGTGGACCTGCCCGCCTACCCGTGGCAGCGGCAGCGGCACTGGAAGGGCACCCCGCAGTCCTGGGTGCGCTCCAGCGGCGACGGCGTGCTGCGGCACCCGCTGCTCGGCGAGCGGCTGCCCGCCCCCCAGCCCGTATGGCAGGGGACCATCGAGCCCGTGCTGGCGCCGTGGCTCAGCGGTCACCGGGTGGGCGGCTCCGTCGTCATGCCCGCCACCGCCTATCTGGAGATGGCCCTGGCCGCGGGGCGGTCGGTGCTGGACACGGCGGTCGAGGTCCAGCACATGGACATCAGCAACGCGCTGGTGGTACCCTGGCCCGACGCGGGCGGCACGAGCGTACAGACGTCCTTGAACCCCGACGACGGAACGTTCTGCCTGACCAGTACCACCGAGAACTCCGAGCAACCGCGGCCCCACGCCCGCGCGCGCGTCCGCGCCCAACTGCGCCCGCAACCCGCGCCGCTCGATGTCGGCCGGGCCCGCCGGGACTGCCCCGAGCCGCTGACGGCGGAGCGGTTCTACGGCGCCTGCGACGCCGTCAGCCTGTGCTACGGACCGGCGTTCCGGGTGCTGGAGGAGATGTGGCGCGGGCCGGGGACCGCGCTGGCCGCCTACCGGCACGACGCGCCCGGCGACCCCTACACGGTCCACCCCGCCCTGCTGGACGGCGCGCTCCAGACCGGGGTGGCCCTCCTGCTGGACCGGATCGCCGCCGGGCGCCCCTACCTCCCGTCGACGATCGCCGCGCTCCGGGTGTGGAAGACCCCGGCGCCGCACGGCCTCATGCTCGTACGCGAACGCGGCCGTACCGACGAGGAGGTGTGCTGGGACATCCTCATCACCGACGACGACGGCGCCGTCGCCGCGGAACTGGAGGGCTGCCGGCTGCGCCGGCTACAGATCAGCCAGGTCACCCAGGTAGGCGTCATGGAGACCGTGCTGCGGGCGGCCCCGCTCAAGGAACTGCCCCGCACGCCCGTACCGCTGCCCGCCCCGGCGGAGCTCGTGGAACGGGCGGACCGGCGGATCAAGCGCTTGCGCGCCGCGTGGCACGGCACGGGCTACGGCGAGGCCGTCGAGAGCCTGCACCGGTACACCGCCGCGCGGTACGGAGAGCTGATCGCCGCGCTGCTCGACGACACGGACAAGCCCTTCGCCGTCGAGGACTTGATCGCCCGGGGCCTTCCGGCACAGCACGAACGCCTCTTCGCGCTGCTCGGACCGTTCCTGGAGCGGCAGGGCGTCTGGCGGGCGGAGGACGACCGGTGGCGGCTGTGCGTACCGGCCGCGCCGTCGCAGTCGCTCCTGGCCGACTTCGTCGGCCGCCATCCGTCCTCCGGCGCCGCCGCCGCCCTCGCCGCCCGGCAGCTCCAGACCCTGGCGGACTCCTGCCACGGCGGCGAGGACGCCGCGGTGGCGACGGTCTCCGACTCCACGGCGCGCATGCTGGAGCAGTACTACGACGTGGCGCCGCTCTGCCGGTTCCACAACCGGCTGGCGCAGGCGCTGATGGAGCAGGTGGCCGGCGCCTGGCCCGCGGACCGTACGCTGCGGGTGCTGGAAGTCGGCGCCGGTACGGGCGGTATGACGGCGGCCCTGCTGCCTCTGCTGCCGGCCGACCGCACCCACTACACGTTCACCGACGTCTCCACCTACTTCCTCACCCGGGCCGAAACCCACTTCGCCGCGTACGACTTCATCGAGTACGCCGCCTTCGATCTGGACCAGGACCCGGCGGAGCAGGGGCTGACCGCAGGCGGATTCGACCTCGTCGTGGCCTCGAACGCGCTGCACACCGCCGCCGACCTGCGGGAGTCGCTGCACCGGGTGCGCTCCCTGCTGGCACCCGGCGGGCAGTTGCTGGCGTTCGAGGCGCATGACGCGGAGGTGCTGGCCCCCGTGTTCGGCGCCCTGGACAGCTTCTACGCCCACACCGACCACGAGCTGCGCCCCGACTCCCTCCTGCTGCCCCGGGACGCGTGGCCGCGACTGCTCACGGAGTGCGGCTTCGCCTCGGTGGCGCTGACGGGTGACGACGAGCCGCCGGTCCGCGACCAGTGGTCCGTCTTCCTCGCCGCCGCCCCCGACGCACCGGAGGCACCGGAGGCACCGGAGGCGCTCCTGCCCGCGGCGGACAGCGCCGGCACTTACCTCATCGCCACTGAGCGGGAGAGCGAACTGCCCCTGGCCCAGGCGCTCGGCGAGACGCTGGAGACGTGTGGTGCGGGAGCGGTTCGTACGGTTCCGCTGGCCGACCGGCCCGAGGGATGGGAGGCGCTGCTCACGGAGGCGGTCACGGGCGCGAAGCCCGCGCAGACGGTCGTCGTCACCGTCCTTCTCGGGGGCGAGGAGGCCGCCGGGCCCGACGGGACCGTCGCCGTGGCCACTCGCCGCGCCGTCGCTCTCGGCGCCCTCGCCACCGCCCACGAGCGGCTGCCCGAAGGCGCCCACGCCGAACTGTGGCTGGTCACCCGCCCCTGCGGGGCCCTGCCGGCGCTGGAGGAGATCACCCACCCCGAGGACGCGGCCATCTGGGGCGTCGCCCGCACCCTGGCCAATGAGCACCCCGGCCTCGTGGGCCGCCGGGTGAGTCTGCGCCGCGGCGCCCCGGCGGCCGATGCCCTGCGGCTGGCCCGGGAGATGCTCGCGGCCGGCGACGAGGACGAGATCGTCCTCACCGCGTCCGACCGCTTCGTCCCCCGGGAGCGGCCCCGTCCCGCGAGCGCCCGGCCCGCCGGAGACACCCCGTTCGCGCTGCGCGTCCGCCAACCGGGGCTCTCCTACCAGCTGGTGTGGGAGGAGACGCCCGCCCCGGCCCCGCCGGGACCGGGCGAGGTGCTGGTGGACGTACGCGCCAGCGCCCTCAACTACCGCGACATCATGAAGGCGGTCGGCCTCCTGCCCGCCGAAGTGTTCGAAAGCGCCGCGGACTCGGCCGGGGCCGGCCTGGAGTGCGCGGGCGTGGTCCTGGCCTGCGGCCCCGGCGTGACCGATTACGCGCCCGGTGACCGGGTCGTGGGCATGGCGTACTCCGCGTGCGCCAGCCACGCCGTGTTGCAGTCGGCCAAGATGTGGCGCCTGGCCGACTCGGTGTCCTTCGCCGAGGCCGCGGCCTCCCCCATCGCGATCAGTACCGTCCATTACGGCCTGGGCGAGCTCGCACGGCTGCAGCCCGGGGAGACCGTGCTGATCCACGGCGCGGCGGGCGGGGTGGGCCTGGCCGCGGTCGGCTACGCGACGCACAAGAAGGCACGGGTGATCGCGACGGCGGGCAGCGACCTCAAGCGCACGTTCCTGCGGAGCCTGGGCGTCGAACACGTCCTGGACTCGCGAACCCTGGACTTCGCCGAGCAGGCCCGCGACATCACCGGCGGGCAGGGCGTGGACGTGGTGCTCAACTCCCTCGCCGGGGAGGCCATGGCCCGCAGCCTGGAACTCCTGCGGTCGGGCGGCCGCTTCGTGGAGCTGGGCAAGCGCGACTTCTACGAGAACAAGCCGTTGCTGCTGCGGCCGTTCACCAAGAACATCGCCTTCTTCGGCGCCGACGTCTCGCAGGTCCCGGACCACTGCTTCCCGCGCATGCGCGCGAAAATGGGGGAACTGGCCAGTGGGGGCGAAAACGTCAAGGTCCCGTATACCGTCTTCCCCGCCGCCCGCGTCGCCGAGGCCTTCGCGCTCCTCCAGCACTCCCGCCACCTGGGCAAGGTCGTCATCACCTACGACCCGCTGGACGAACCACTGCTCATCGAGGAACGCCCGGCCGCGCCCCGGCTCGACCCCGAGGGCAGCTACCTGGTCACCGGCGGCACCGGCGGGTTCGGCGCGGCCACCGCGTGCTGGCTGGCCGACCTCGGCGCCCGGCACCTCGCCCTGGTGAGCCGACGCGGCGAGCGGGCCCCGGAGGCAGCCCGTACGGCCGCGCTTCTGGCCGAACGCGGCGCGCAGGTCAGCGTGCACGCCGCGGACGCCACCGACCCGGAGGCGGTGCGCGCCGTCCTGGCGGAGCTGGAGGCGGCGGGCCGGCCGCTGCGCGGGATCGCGCACGCGGCGATGCACCTCGACGACGCGTCCCTGAGCGAGCTGACCCCCGACCGGATCCGCGCCGCGCTCGCGCCCAAGATGGCGGGCGCCCAGGTCCTGGAGTCCGTGGCGAAGGAGAGCGGCGCCGAACTCGGCCTGTTCCTGCTGCACTCCTCGGGCACCGCCGTCGTCGGCAACATCAAGCAGGCCCCCTACGTGGGCGCCAACCTCTATCTGGAGGCACTGGCCCGCCGGCGCCGGCAGCGGGGGGAGGCGGCGCTGGCCATCGGCTGGGGGCCCATCGCCGACACCGGGTACGTCGCCCGCAACGAACTGGGCGACGGCATGGAGCAGATGGGCATCAAGCCGACGACCGCGGCGGACTCATTCGCCGCGGCGGCCCCCCTGCTCACCTCCGGTGCCGATGTGGCCTCGGTCCTGCGGGTCGACTGGGGCCGGCTGCCCGCCCTGATCCCGCAGATGGCCGCGCCCCGGCTGCGGGACCTCGCCCCCGCCGGGGCCGGCGACGCACTGAGCCGGGACGAGCTGATGGCCCGACTCGCCGCCATGAACGCGGACGACGCGCTGGAGTACCTCCGGACCGCCCTCGCCGGTCTGCTCGCCGAGGTGCTGCGCACGGAGGCCGATCAGCTGGACCACTACCGCAGGCTCGACGACTACGGCATGGACTCGCTCATGGCCGCCCAGATCCTGGTCACCGTCCACCAGCGGTACGGCGTCGACATCCCGCCCATGGAGCTGCTGCGCAGCAACGGCACCATCGACGACCTGTCGCGGATCCTGCACGTACGCCTCGGGCTGGGCGGCCATTCGGCCCCCGCCGCCCAGCCGCAGGTGGTGGCCCAGTCCCGTACGGAGAGGGAACCGGAGGCAAGGGAACCGGAGGCAGCGGACGCGCGGCCTGCCGGCTGATCCGGCGCGATCCCGGAGGGGGCGCGGCGCCCCTTCCGGGATCACTCCCGCCCTTGGCCGCTCCCCGGCCGGGACCACTGCCCGTCCGGGGTCACGCCGAGTCCGCGCAGGAACGCCGTGGCGGGCGGTGAGGGGCCCAGCCGGCTCCACACCAGCCGTTCGGTGCGCGCGGGAGCGCCCCATACGCGCAGGATGTGCAGCCCGGTGAGGTCGGAGGCGATGGCCTCGGGCACCATGCCCACCGCCAGTCCCGCGCGTACCAGCTTGGCCAGCAGTTCCACGGTGGTCACCTCGAAGGCCACCTCGGTCCGCAGCCCGGCGGCGAGGAACGCCTCCTCGGTCTGGCGGCGGGCCGCCGAGCCCGCCGTGTAGTCCACGAACGTCTCCCGTGCCAGCCGCCGCAGACCGACCCTCTCCTGATTCGCGAGGGGGTGGCCCGGCGAGACCACCGCCACCAACTCCCCGTGCGCCAGCAACTTTTCGCGCACCCCCTTGATGCGCTCACCGGGCACCACGCCCACGAACGCGATGTCCAGGGTGCCCTGCCGGACCTGTTCGATGAGCTCCTCGCTCATATCGACCCGCATGCTGATCCGCACCTTGGGGTGCTGGGCGCGGAACTTCCCCAGCTCCTTGGCCAGGTCGACGGCGGCGACGGTGGAGATCGCGCCGACGGCGAGCCGGCCGCGCACCTCGCCGGCCGCCGCCTCCACCTCGGCGCGGGCCCGCTCGGCCGCTTCCAGGGTCTGCCGGGCGACGGGGACGAACGCCTCCCCCGCGGCCGTCAGCCGCACGCTGCGGCTCGTACGGTCGAAGAGCCGGGAGCCGAGCTCCTTCTCCAGGCGGGCGATCTGGTGGCTGAGCGCGGACTGCACCACGTGGCAGCGCTCGGCGGCGCGGGTGAAGCCGCCGGTCTCGGCGACGGCGACGACGTAGCGCATCTGCTGGAGCTCCATGGCGGGATCATAGCGATCGATCGCGGAACGCGATCGATGAGATGACAGCTATGTGTTGGACTCATCGATGGTGGACGGCTCACTGTGGACCATGCGCACCGGCCCCGCCGTCATGGCGGGGCCGGTGGCCGTTCATGCGTGTGGTGCCAGGGAGGACATGTGGGAAAGACGGAGCACGGCCCGGATCGACCGCCTGGGCTGGGGCGCGGCATGCTGCTGCTGATGTCCGTCGCCACCGGCCTGTCCGTGGCGGGCAACTACTTCGCCCAGCCGCTGCTGCATGTCATCGGACGCGACCTGGGGCTGAGTCCGTCGACCGCGGCGCTGGTGGTCACCGTCGCGCAGGTCGGGTACGGGCTGGGGCTGCTGCTGCTCGTACCCCTGGGGGACCTGGTGGACCGGCGGCGGCTGGCGGTGGGGCTGTGCGCGGCCACCGCGGTCTTCCTGACCGTGACCGCGAGCGCCCCCAACGGCACGTTCCTGCTGATCGGCACCGCGCTGACCGGGCTGGCCTCGGTCGCGGCCCAGGTGGTCGTGCCGTACGCGGCGAGCCTGGCGCCGCCGGCCGAGCGCGGCCGGACCGTGGGCACGGTCATGACGGGGCTGCTGCTGGGCATCCTGCTGGCCCGTACGGCGGCCGGGCTGCTCGCCGACCTCGGCGGCTGGCGCACGGTCTACTGGGTCAACGCCGCGCTGATGCTGCTGATGGCGCTCCTGCTGAGGCTGCGGCTGCCCTCGCTGCCCACCTCCGCGGGGCTGAGGTATCCGGCGCTGATCGGCTCCACGCTGCGGCTGTTCGCCGACGAGCCCGTGCTGCGGTGGCGGGCCGCGCTGGGCGCGCTGTCGTTCGCGCCGTTCAGCGTGTTGTGGACGGCGATGGTCTTTCTGCTCTCCGGCCCCTCCTACGGCTGGTCGGAGGCGGCGATCGGGCTGCTGGGGCTGGTCGGCGCGGCCGGTTCGCTGGCCGCCTCGACGGCGGGCCGGCTGGCGGACCGGGGGCTGGTCCAGCACGTCTCCGGCATCGCGGCGTTCCTCCTGCTGGGGTCCTGGGGGCTTTTGGCCCTGGGCGGGTCCGGCGGCGCCTGGCCACTGGTCGCGCTGCTGGCCGGGGTGATCGTCCTGGACCTCGCCGTACAGGCGCTGCACATCAGCAACCAGAATCTCGTCTACGCCGTACGCCCCGAGGCCCGCAACCGCCTCAACTCGGCCTACATGACGAGCTACTTCGTGGGCGGCGCGGTCGGCTCGGCACTGACCAGCGTGGTGTGGAGCGCGGCCGGCTGGGGCGGGGTGTGCGCGCTGGGCGCGGCGCTGTCGGCGGCTGGGGTCGTGGTGTGGGCGGCGGAGCGGCTGCGCCACCGGGCTGCTGTCGCGGCCGAGCGCCCGGCGGCGTCTGCGCCGGGCGGGGAGGGCGTCCGTTCCGTGGCTGCCCCGCGCGACTCCTCCGGCACGGCTTCGGCGGAGGGGACCGCGTCGCGGCGGGACGCTCGGTAAGAGCGGGCCGTCCGCGGGCCACACACAGCCCGAGTGGTCGCCTTCAGTGGGGAAGAATCGACGATCGGCGGCGTTCCCGCTGCTCGTGTGGCCCTACCTCGGACGCTCCGGGCGGGGGCCGCGCAAGGCGACGCGGGACAAGCCGTCGGGGAGCGGACTCGACGAGGCCGCCGGGGCTGTCACCACGGCGGTCGAGGATGCTGGATTCGGCCGCCCCGATCCGGTCGGCTCCGCACTCAGCCGACGGAGGGTTCGCCACACGCGGGGAACGCCCGACGCCGCCGTGACGTCGCACACGGAGCCCTCGGCGCACCGGGGCGCGATCGAGGCGACGGGGTCGCACGACGTGGGCAACGAGCCGATGCCGCCGGCCCGTTCGCCATCCCGTTCGGCTCCCCCGCAGAAGGCTACGATCGCGGCATGACGATCACCTATGAGTGGCGCGGCGATGTCGACAACGAGTCGATCGAGGCGCTGCACTCCGAGGGCTTCGACCACCCGCCTCTCGCGACCGATTGGCTCACGCAGCTCCACCAGCACAGTCTGGGCTGGGTCTGCGCACGAGAGGAAGGGCGCCTCGTCGGTTTCGTCAACGTCGCCTGGGACGGCGGCGTGCATGCCTTCATTCTCGATACGGTCGTGGCCCGTGCGGGGCAGAAACGGGGCATTGGCACCGCGCTCGTCGCGGCGGCGGCGGAAGGGGCCCGGGCCGCCGAATGCGAGTGGCTGCATGTCGACTTCGACGACGGTCTGGAGTCTTTCTATTTCGATTCCTGCGGGTTCACATCGACGAAAGCCGGGCTGATCGCGCTGTGAAATTCAGCGTCCCTTGATCCGGTCGTCTCCGGGCACGTGCTGCGGGCCGTCCAAGTCCTGCCCGTACCGGACGCGGCGGTGGCGGCCGCGTCCGAGGACGCGTCGGCTGTCCTGCGCGAACGGCTGGCGCTAACGGCTGGCGCGCACGCCGGCGTCCTGCGGGCGTACCGCGCCGGCCGGTACACAGTGTGGCGGTCGCACGCGGCGGCTCGCGGCTCGCCGTACGGCCGGTCGTACACCCCGCCCCCCTTCGGCCCACCACGCGCCGCCAGGGACGCGGCCCGCGACTGCGATCCGGCGGGCTCGGTGCGCGTGTTCACCGGCCGACGGCTCTCGCGGAACCGCGTCAGGCGGCCCGTCCGCGGCTGAGGGACGCGATGAGGGCGAGGACGCAGGTGCCTGCGAGGGTCAGGAGCGCCCAGCGGTAGCCGGTGGTGAAGGCTTCCAGGGTGTGCGGGGAGAGCGCGGAGACCGTGCCGGCGTAGGCGGCCTTCTTGACGGGGTCGGGCAGGCCGCCGGTCACGATCGCGAGGGAGAGGGCGGTGCTGACCGCGTACCCGGCGTTCTGTACGGTCTGGCGCACGCCGTTGGCGATGCCGCGCCGTTCGGGCCGTACCGAGCCCATGATGGCGCCGGTGTTCGGGGTCATGAACAGTCCCACCCCGGCGCCCACGGCCAGCAGGCACCCCGCGAGGGCCGCGCCGTTCATGTCGGGGCCGACCACCGCGGACAGACCGAACAACCCTGCCGCCGAGACCGCCAGGCCGGTGCTGGACAGGGCGCGTGCGCTGAAGCGTTCCCGGAGCCGGCCGGCGGCCGGGGCCGCGGCGGCCATGGCGGCGGCCACGTACAGGATGTGCAGCCCGGCCTGGTAGGGGGCCATACCGGCGGCGGCCTGGAGGTAGAGCGACATCAGCAGCACCACGGCGAAGTAGGCCATCGCCACCAGGAACAACGAGAGGTAGGCCAGGCTGCGGGCGCGGTCGGCGAACAGGCCGAGGTCCAGCAGCGGCTGCCGCCGCCGGGCCTGCACCATGAGGAAGAGCGGGGTGAAGACGAGGAAGAGGGCGCCGCCGGCGAGGACCGGCGGGCTGGTCCAGCCCAGCGCTCCGCCCTCGGACAGGGCCAGGATCAGGCCGCCGAGGCCGAGCGTGGACAGCACGGCGCCGAGGTAGTCGAAGGACTCCCCTCGCGTGCGCGCCGCTCCGGCGGGCAGCACCGTGCGGGCCCAGACGAGGCCCAGCAGTCCGACGGGCACGTTGAACCAGAACACCGCGCGCCAGCCCAGGCCGGAGGCGAGCGCACCGCCCAGGGCCGGGCCCACCACCTGGGCGAGGGCGGCGACGGTGGCGTTGATCCCCAGCGCGGTCGGCAGTCTGCGCGCCGGGAAGGCGTCGGTGATCAGCGCGGTGATGTTGCACAGCAGCGCCGCCGCCCCCACAGCCTGTAGGCAGCGGAAGACGATCAGCCAGCCGATGCCGGGCGCCAGGCCGCACAGCAGGCTGCCGACGGTGAGCAGGGCTATCCCGCCCAGGTACATGCGGCGCCGGCCGATCATGTCGGCGACCCGCCCGAAGACGAACACCAGCACGGTGGTGACCAGCATGTAGGAGAGCAGGGTCCAGGAGGCGCCGGAGGCCGAAGCGCCGAAGTGGCGGCTGACGGTGGGCAGGGCGACGTCCATGGTGGAGGTGTTGACGCCGGCGAGGAAGCCGCCGAGCCCGGCGACCGCCTGCACCTGAAGCAGGCGTCGTCCGTGGCTCGCGGGCGGTGTTTCCGTCGGGGCGGCGGCGGTTTGAGTACGAGCAGGTGGCTGGGTCGTCAATTGACCCTCCTTTCCTTGTCCTCGGCGCCGGGCAGCGCTTCTGGGTCGAGATGGGCGAGAAGGGTCTCGCCGATGGTCGTGAGCTGGTCGCGCAGGTCCCCGGCCAGCGGGGCGAGGACGTGCTCGCGGACGCTGCGCGCGTAGACGGGCGCGGCCTGCTCCGCCCGTTCCAGCCCTTCCGGGGTCAGGACGGCCAGCCAGCCGCGCTTGTCGCCTTCGGGGACCTCGCGGCGCACCAGCCCGGCCTTCTCCAGGCGGCCGACGGCGTGCGTGATCCGGCTGGCCTTGGAGCGGGTGATCTCCGCCAGGCGGCTCATGCGCAGCGCTCGCCCCGGGGCGCGGCGCAGCCGCCAGAGGATGTCGAAGTAGCTGCGAGGCAAGCCGAGTTCGCGCTCCAGGTCCTGGTCGAGCCGGTCCGTCACCGCCTCCCACGCACGGTTGAGGGCGCGGAAGGTCCGCAGTTCGTCGGGGTCCAGCCAGTCGAGCTGGTCATCGCTCATCACCTTTACTACACTACTGGATTATCCAGCACTGTAGTAAATCGTGCCGGGACGCCCACCCCGCACCGGTCCGGTCCAGTCCGCTACGGCGCACAAGGAGTCCGAATCCTTCAGGAAGGAAACTCTTGCCCAGCGAAACTCCCACCTTGGCAGCCGACCGGACCGCGTTGCTGCTCATGGACTTCCAGCACTCCCTGCTGGAGCCCCTCCCCTCGTCGGAGCGGCTCGTGGAGCGCGCCCTGCGCGCCCAGCGCGCCGCGCGGTCGGCAGGCATCCAGGAGATTCACGTGCGCGTCGCCTTCACCCCGGAGGACCACGCCGCCGTCCCCGCGCACAACAAGGCGTTCGCCCCCCTGGCCCGGGCCGGCGCCCTGCCCGCGGGCACGCCGGGTACGGAGGTCCACCACCTGCTACGGGCCGACGGGCGGGCGCACACCGTCACCAAGACCCGCGTCAGCGCCTTCAGCACCACCCCGCTCGACGCGCTGCTCCGCGCACGGGGCATCGACACCCTGGTGCTCGGCGGCGTCTTCACCAGCGGCGTCGTCCTGTCGACCCTGCGGGACGCCGCCGATCGCGACTACCGCCTCCTCGTCCTCGGCGACCTGTGCGCCGACGGCGACCCGGAACGCCACGAGGTGCTGATGCGCTCCATCATTCCCTTGCACGCTGACGTGCTCGACGTACCGGCCTTCGAGGCCGCCGCCGGAGCGGACAGTGGCCCCAACTCCACGGCGGGGCACGCCGAACGCTGAAGGTCCACGGCCGCATGGCCGCATGGCCGCATGGCCGCATGGCCGCATGGCCGCATACGAGCATCCGCTACGGCCCGCCCCGCGTACGTCCTGTACACCCGTACGCGGGCCGGGCCGTCGGCTGCGCTGTAATACCAGGTGCCGCGCGCTTCTTGTGCGCGGGGGCCGTGGACGCCGAGCCGAGCGATCTGCACCGGCGGCTTGCCACTTCGCGGGAGAACCCGGCCACCTCGCGGGAGAATCCGACCGCCAGGAAGCCGGGGACTCCGACCCGCCGGAGACCGGAGACCCCGGCCGATCGAGAACGGGCAGCCCTCCCCGGCGGGCGCCAAAGATCACAAACGCCCCGGAGCGGGTAAGTCCTCCCCGTCGAGCGCCGAACGACCCGCCGCCCGGCCGGAAACGGAAGGACCCGTACCCCCGACAGGCGACCCCGCCCCCAATGGAGCCCGAATATGACCACACCCCCCAGCCACGCCGCCGACCTGCACCGCCGCAGCGTCGTCGCCGACACCCACAACGACCTGCTCTGCGCCGTGACGGCCCGCCCCGTCGACCAGTGGGCGTCGTTCTTCCGCGAGCAGTGGCTGCCCCAACTGCTGGCCGGCGGCGTGAACATACAGGTGCTGCCCGTGTTCGTCGACGACGCGTACCGGCCCGAGGGAGCGCTGCGGCGCACCCTGCGCATGATCGAGGCCGCACACCGCCTCGCAGCCGGCAACGCCGACGCGGTCCGGCTCTGCTACGACGGCGCAGAGGTGGACGCCGCCCTGGAAGACGGGAAGATCGCGCTCGTACTCGCCCTGGAGAGCGCGCCGGGCATCGGCGAGGACGTCGAACTCCTGGAGACCCTCTACCGGCTCGGCGTACGGATCGCGTCCCTCGCGCACTTCGGGCGTACGGCGCTCGCCGACGGCAGCGGTGAGGACGCGGCCGGGAGCCGGCTCACCCGCGCGGGCGTCGCCGCCCTCGCCGAGATGGAGCGCGTCGGCATGATGTTCGACATCAGCCACCTCGGCGCGGCCGGTGTCGGCCACGTGCTGGAGCTGGCGACCCGGCCGGTCATCGCCACCCACTCCTCGGCGCGTGCGCTGCGCGACCACCACCGCAACCTCACCGACGACCAGGTGAAGGCGACCGCCGCCAACGGCGGCGTGGTGTGCGTGAACTTCTTCGCGCCGTTCCTGCACGAGAGCGACTTCACCCTCGGCCGCCTGGTCGACCACATCGAGCACCTCGCGAACGTCGCCGGCGTCGGCCATGTCGGGCTCGGCCCGGACTTCGTGCAGGAGGTGATGGCCGACACCACCCCGCCCTGCTGCGCGGACCCGATCATCGAAGGCTTCCGTACCGATCGGTTCCTGCCCGGCCTCGAAGGGCCCGCCGGACTGCCCCTGGTGACCGAGGCGCTGCTCGGGCGCGGCTGGGCCGATGACGACGTCGCCCGCGTGCTGGGCGGCAATGTGCTGCGCCTCTTCCGCGACCGCCTCGGACGCCCCGCTGCCTGACCGGCCGGACCACACCCGCCCCTACCGCCCCAGGAGGTATCGCACTGTGACCCCACGCCACCGCATCGACGACCTGTACGGCCTCGCGCTGCCCGAGCAGCCCGCCGTCTCGCCGGACGGCGACCGGATCGTGTACGTACTGCGCACCGCCGACCGCGACGCCGACCGCGACGTGACGACGCTGTGGCAGGTCGGCGCCGCCGCCGACGGCGGCGAGCCACGCCGGCTGACCCACGGCCCCGCGGACCGCGCGCCCGCCTGGTCGCCCGACGGGACCCGGATAGCCTTCCTGCGCTCCCGGGGCGACGCGCCCGCGCAGATATGGCTGATGCCCGCGGCGGGCGGGGAGGCCGAGCGGATCACGGCGCTGCCGCTGGGCGCGGGCGCCCCGGTGTGGAGTCCGGACGGCGGCTCGCTCGCGTTCACCGCGCCGGTCGACCCGGCCGCGGTGAACGGCGAGAGCGACGCCGACCGCGCCCTGCGCGCCAAGCGGCCGGTCGTCGCGCGGCGCTTGGACTACAAGGCGGACGGCGTGGGGCTGCTGCGGGCGGTCCGCACCCACCTGCACACGGTCCGCCTCGCCGATCGCGAGGTCCGGCAGATCACGTACGGCGACTGGAATGCCGACGCCCCCGCCTGGTCGCCCGACAGCACCCGGCTGGCCTTCTCCGCGGCCCGCGGGGCCGACTCCGACCTGTCGCTGAGCAGCGCGGCGTACACCGTCGAGGTGGGCCCGCACCGCGCCGAGCCGGTGCTGGCCGGCTCGGCCACCGGGCGGGTGGCGGCGGTGACGTGGACGGCGGACGGCGCGGCGCTGCTCGTCGTCGGGTCGACGGGTACGGCGGTCGGGCACGCCCGGCTGCTGCGGGTACCGGTGGACGGCGACGGGAGCGCCGGGCCCGCCGACCTCACCGGCTGCCTGGACCGCAACGTGATGCCCGGCGGGCCCGGCTACGCCGGGGCGCTCCCCCAACGCACCGCCGACGGGCGCCAGGTGCTCGTCTGCCTGCGGGACCGCGGCTTCAATAACCTGTACGTCGCCGGCTTCGACGGCGGCATGCCGCGCCGGGTGGTCGGCGGTGGCAGGCTCCATGTGATCGGCATGTCCACCGCGGGCGGCACCGTCGCGATCGTCCTGGCCACCGCCGACTCCTACGGTGAGATCGCCACCGTCGACCTCTCCTCCGGCGCGACCCGCGTGCGCACCCGGCACGGCACGGCCGACGCCGCCCTGTTCACGCGTGAGGAGCGGGAGTTCACCGTGTCGGACGGCACGGTGGTGCACGGCTGGCTGGTGCGCGACCCCGAACGGAGCGGGCCCACGCCGCTGCTCCTGGACGTGCACGGCGGCCCGCACAACGCGTGGCACGGCGCGGCGGACCCCGCCCACCTCTACCACCAGGTGCTCGCCGAGCGCGGCTGGACGGTGCTGCTGCTCAATCCGCGCGGCAGCGACGGCTACGGCGAGGAGTTCTTCACCGCCGTGCTCGGCGGGTGGGGGCTGTCCGACTCCGCGGACCTCACCGAGCCCATCGACCAGCTCGTCACCGAGGGCATCGCCGACCCGCGGCGGCTCGCCGTCGCCGGGTACAGCTACGGCGGGTTCATGACCTGCTATCTGACCAGCCGTGACGACAGGTTCGCGGCGGCCGTCGGGGGCGGTGTGGTGACCGATCTGACCAGCATGGCCGGTACGTCGGACACCGCGTTCACGCTGGGCGCGGCGCTGCTGGGCGGATGGCCGTGGGACTCGCGCGAGCACTACGCGCGGCAGTCGCCCCTGAGCCGGGTCGAGGAAGTGCGCACGCCGACCCTGATCGTGCAGGGGGCCGAGGATCAGCGCTGTCCCGTCGGGCAGGCCGAGCAGTGGTTCAACGCGCTGCGCACCCGGGGCGTGCCCACGGAGTTGGTGCTGTATCCGGGTGGCACGCACATGTTCCCGCTGGACGGGCCGCCCTCCCACCGGGCGGACTTCAATCAGCGCGTCGTGGACTGGGTGGAGCAGTACGCCGGTGAGCCGGGGCGACCGCGCAGGGCGCCCTTCGACACGGCCCACTGGCAGCGGCGGCTCGCCGAACTCGCCACGGCGCACCGGGTGCCGGGCGCGGCTCTGGGCATTCTGCGGCTCGGCCCCGCCGGCGGCTCGTCGGACGCTTCGTCAGACGCTTCTTCGGACGCTTCTTCGGATGCCTCTTCGATCGGCTCCTCGGTCCGCTCCTCGGACGGCTCCCCGGACGGCTCCTCAGGCGTCTCCCCGAGTGACGAGGTGCTCCAGGCCCACCATGGCGTCCTGTCCACCGCCACCGGCGTCAGTGTCACCGACGACTCGGTCTTCCAGATCGGGTCCATCACCAAGGTCTGGACGGCGACGGTCGTCATGCAACTCGTCGACGAGGGCAAGCTGGACCTGGACGCCCCGCTCGTCGACGTACTGCCCGAGCTGCGGCTGGCGGACCCCGGCGTCGCCAAGCAGGTGACGATGCGGCATCTGCTCACCCACACCAGCGGCATCGACGGCGACATCTTCACCGACACCGGGCGCGGCGACGACTGCCTGGAGCGCTACACCGAACTGCTGGAGGGGGCGCGGCAGAACCATCCCCTCGGCGGGACGTTCTCGTACTGCAACTCGGGGTTCAGCCTGGCCGGGCGGGTCATCGAGAAGCTGACGGGCCTGACCTGGGACCGCGCGCTGCGCGAGCGGCTCTTCACGCCGCTGGGCCTGACCGGTGCGGTGACCCTCCCGGAGGAGGCGCTGCTGCTGCGGGCCGCGGTCGGGCACGTCGCCGAGGGCGACGCGGAACCCGCGCCCGCCCCGATGTGGGGGCTGCCCCGTTCGGCCGGGCCCGCGGGGCTGGTCACCGCGGCGACCGCGGACGTGCTGGCCTTCGCCCGGCTGCATCTGACGGGCGGCCTCGGCCCCGATGGCGAGCGCGTGCTGAGCGCGCGGAGCGCGGCGGCGATGGCAGCCCATCAGGCCGACCTGCCGGACCGGGACACGCTGGGCGACTCCTGGGGGCTGGGCTGGATACGGTTCGACTGGGACGGGCAGCCGGTGTACGGGCACGACGGCAACACCATCGGCCAGTCGGCGTTCCTGCGCGTACTGCCCGGCCAGGGCCTCGCGGTGACCCTGCTGACCAACGGCGGCAACGCCCGCGACCTGTACCAGGACCTGTTCCACGAGATCTTCGCCGATGTCGCGGGCGTGAGCGTGCCCGCCCCGCTCGCCCCCGCCGACCAGCCGCCCGCCGTCGATGCCGCCCGGCACGCCGGCGTGTACGAGCGGACCGGCGCACGAGCCGATATCGCTTACGCCGATGGCAAGTTGATGCTGCGTCATACGACGACGGGGCCACTGGCCGCGTACGAGACGTCGCCCACCCGGGAGGCCGAGCTCATTCCGGTCGACGACGGGAAATTCGTCTTCCGGATGCCCGGCACGCGGACCTGGGTCCCGGTCACCTTCTACACGCTGGAGACCGGTGAGCAGTACGTCCACTACGGCGTCCGCGCCACGCCGAAGGTGGGCTGACATGGCCGTTCACGACTCTCGCCCGGACGTATCCGGCTCCGGCCGGGACGTATCCGACCCCCGCCCCACCGGTTCCGGCCCCACCGCCTCCGACGCCACCGACTCCCGCACCGCCGCCTCTGACCCCGCCGGCTCCCGCACCGCCGCCTCCGGCCACACCGTCTCCGCCCACGGCTTCGAAGCGGCGCTGCCGCGCATCCTCGCCGACATCGAGGCACTGGTGCGCCGCGAGTCGCCGTCCGCCGACCTGGCGGCCGTGGCGCACAGCGCCGATCTGGTGGCCGAGATGGGGACAGCGCACCTGGGGGCGGCCCCTGAGCGCATCGTCCTCGACGGGCGCACCCATCTGCGCTGGCGGCTCGGCGACGGGCCGCGCCGCGTCCTGGTCCTCGGGCACCACGACACGGTCTGGCCCATCGGCTCGCTGGACACGCATCCGTTCGGGATCGAGAACGGGCTGCTGCGCGGCCCCGGCTGCTTCGACATGAAGGCCGGTGTGGTGATGGCCTTCCACGCCGTCGCCGCGCTCGGCGCGGCGACCGGCGGCGCGGCCGGCGTGACGGTGCTGATCACCGGCGACGAGGAGCTGGGGTCGCCCTCGTCCCGTGCGCTGGTCGAGGAGGAGGCCCGGGGCCGCGACGCGGCGCTGGTCCTGGAGGCGTCGGCGGACGGCGGGGCGTTGAAGACGGAGCGCAAGGGCGTATCGCGGTACGAGGTGGCGGTGCGGGGCCGGGCGGCCCACGCCGGGCTCGAACCGCATCTCGGGGTGAACGCGAGCATCGAGGCGGCGCATCAGATCCTCGCCGTCGCCGCGTTCGGCGACGCCGCGGTCGGCACCACGGTCACACCGACCCTGCTCACCGCGGGCACCACGTCGAACACCGTCGCCGCACAGGGGCGGTTCGCGGTCGACGTCCGCGTGCGCGATACCGCCGAACAGGCCCGTGTCGACCGCGCGATGCGGTCGTTGCGGCCGGTCCTCGACGGCGCCGGCGTCGAGGTGTCGGGCGGCCCCAACCGTCCGCCGCTGCCCGGCGCCGCGTCGGAGGAACTGTTCGTCCGCGCCGTCCGGCTCGCCCGCGAGATGGGCGTCGGGCCGCTCACGGCGGTCGCCGTCGGCGGCGCGTCGGACGGCAACTTCACCGCGGGCGTCGGCACGCCCACCCTGGACGGCCTCGGCGCGGTCGGCGGCGGCGCGCACGCCGACCACGAACACGTCGAGGTGGCCGAACTGCCCCGGCGGACCGCCCTGCTCACGGCGCTGCTGCGGGACATCCTGGCGCGCCCCCACGGCGAAGAAGACGACTCCCGACCTGATTGACCTGTCCGGCGTCGCGGCCCGCGGTCCTTCGCCAACGCGCCCGCCAACACGCCCGACGGCGGGGCCGTCGCCACGCGCCACCTCCCCGCCGACCCACCGGGCGGACCCCGGCCGCGCCCTCGGACGGCGCTCCACCGACGCCCCCGCTGCCCCCGCTCACCGGACTGGTGCCGGGCGGCGGATCGCGGCCAGCCGCCTCGTACGTGCGGCCGAATCGCCGCGCCGACCTGCGGCCTAGCGTTGCCGACAGGTCACCGGCCCCGCCGCTGGACAGACACCAATTCCCGCAAATAACGAAGGATGCGCATGTCACAGGAACCGTCGGAACCGCAGACGTCGTCACCGTCCGGCGCGGGCGCGAACCCGCGGCTCGACGCCCTCCACACCTGGTTGAACGGACGCCTGGCGGCCCTGCTCGACGAGCACCACGTGCCGGGAGCGGCCGTCGCCGTGAGCGTCGGCGACGCGGTGATCGACGTCGCCGCGGGCGTCCTCAGCAAGCGCACCGCGGTCGAGGCCACGCCCGACTCCGTGTTCCAGATAGGTTCGGTCACCAAGGTCTGGACGGCGACGCTGGCCATGCAACTCGTCGACGAGGGAGAGCTGGTACTCGACGCGCCCGTGCGCGACTACCTGCCCGACTTCGCGCTCGCCGACGGCACCGCCGCGGCCGCCATCACCGTCCGGCAGCTGATGTGCCACGTCAGCGGGTTCGAGGGCGACCTCTTCACCGACACCGGCGTGGGCGACGACTGCCTGGAGAAGTTCGTCGCCACGCTCGGCGACGCGGCGCAGTTGTTCGCGCCGGGCGAGCGGTTCTCGTACAACAACGCCGGCTACTGCGTGCTCGGCCGGATCGTCGAGGTACTGCGCGAGAAGTCCTACGACTCCTGTCTGCGGGACCACCTCTTCGCCCCGCTCGGCCTCACCCACGCGGCTGCCGGCCCGTACGAGGCGATCCTGCACCGGGCCGCGGTGGGCCACATCCAGACCGCGCCGGACGCCGCGTTCGAGCCGGCGCCGGCGTGGGCGCTCCCCCGCTCGACCTCCCCCGCGGGCTCCATGCTCGCCATGCGCCCCCGCGATCTGCTGGCCTTCGCCCGGATGCACCTGGCCGACGGCGTGGGCCCGGACGGCGCGCGCGTGCTCAGCGCCGAGAGCGCCCGGGCCATGCGCGAACCCCAGACGGACGTCCCGTACCTGGGAATCATGGGCGACGAGTGGGGTCTCGGCTGGGAGGTCTTCGACTGGCCCGGCGGCACCGTCATCGGCCATGACGGCGGCACCATCGGCCAGTCCGCGTTCCTGCGCGTCGTACCGGGCCAGAACGTCGCCGTGGCGGTGCTGACCAACGGCGGCGAACCGCTCGGCGTGTACGAGGAGATCGTCGGGCGCGTCCTGCGCGAACTCGCCGACGTGGAGCCGCCCGCGCTGCCGGTGCCGGCCCCCGACGCGCCGCGGATCGACGCCGCGCGGTACGTCGGCACGTACTCCTCGGGCGTCGCCGACACGGTGGTCAGCCAGGATGCCGAGGGCCGGATATGGGCCGAGCGGACCCCGAAGGGGATCTTCGCCCAACTCGGCGGCCCGCCGGAGCGGATAGAGCTCGCGGCGGCGCGCAAGGACTCCCTGATCGCCGTCGCGCGCCGGCACGGCATGTACCAGATCCACTCCTTCGTCGGCGACGACGGGGACGGCCACGCGCTGTTCCTGCACACCGGGCGCGCCGACCGCAGGGTCGCGCCGTAGGCGACGTGAGAGACGTGAGAGACCTAAGCGACGTGGCCCAGCGGCGCGGCGGTCTTCGAAGAGGCGGGCGCGCGGGGCTCCGCACCCGCCCGTGAAGTGCGCGTGGGCGAGGTGCGCGTCGGTGAGGTGCGCGTCGGTGAGGTAGCCGCCCGCCTCCCAGGGCGATACGGAGGAGAACCGCGCCGACCGCGGCGGCGGTCGTCACCGCCGTCCTGGGCCTGGGCCTCGCCGACTGCGGCGGGCCGTCGAGCGGCGGTCGCCCTCGGCCGGGCTGCTGCCCGGCCGAGGGCCGGACCTTCACCACGGCGATGCCGGCCGGCCCGGACCCTCATGAGCGACGGGTGAGCACCGGATGAGCGACGCGCGGGACAGCACCCGTACGAGTGGTTTGCCGTTCGGAACGGTGCGGCGATTCCACCGGGGCTTCTACGGTCGCTAGCGCCCATCCGTGCACTCACTGGAGGCCCACGCACCGTGCAGCCCTTCGAACTTCCCGACTTCTACATGCCGTACCAGGCCCGGCTCAACCCCAGCCTGCCCCGTGCTCAGGCACACGCCGCGCCGTGGGCCCGGAGCATGGGGATGCTGGAGGGCTCGGGGGTGTGGGACGAGGCGGAGCTGGACGCCCACGGTTACCCGCTGATGTGCGCCTACACCCACCCCGACGCCGCGCCCGAGACGCTGGACACCGTCACGGACTGGTATGTGTGGGTGTTCTTCTTCGACGACCACTTCCTGGAGACGTTCAAGCGGACCGGCGACATCACCCGCGCCAAGGCGTACCTGGACAGGCTGCCGCTGTTCATGCCCCGGGACGGCTCCCCGATGCCGGAGCCGACCAATCCGGTCGAGGCCGGGCTCGCCGACCTGTGGGACAGGACCGCTCCGCAGATGTCCCCGCAGTGGAGGGAACGATTCTTCGAGTCGACGTTCAACCTCCTCCAGGAATCGATGTGGGAGCTGCACAACATCAACGCGGGCCGGGTGGCCAACCCGGTCGAGTACATCGAGATGCGCCGCAAGGTCGGCGGCGCACCGTGGTCGGCGGACCTCGTGGAGTTCGCCAACGGGACGGAGGTGCCCGACGCGGTGGCCCGCAGCCGTCCGCTGCGGGTGCTGAAGGACGCCTTCTCGGACGGGGTGCACCTGCGCAACGACCTCTTCTCGTACCAGCGGGAGGTCAGCGAGGAGGGTGAGCTGAGCAACGGCGTGCTCGTCGTGGAGCGGTTCTTCGGCTACGACCCGCAGCGGGCCGCCGACACGGTCAACGACCTGCTGACCTCTCGGCTGCACCAGTTCGAGCACACGGTCCTCACCGAACTGCCGCCGCTCTTCGAGGAGCACGGCCTGGACCCGGTCGCCCGCGCGCAGGTGCTGGCGTACGCGCAGGGGCTGACGGACTGGCAGAGCGGCGGCCACGAATGGCATCTGCGCTCCAGCCGGTACATGAACGGCGGCGACGGCGCCGCCGACAGTGCGGGCGCCTGGTCGCCGCCGGGGCCCTCCGGGATCGGCACCACCCGGATCGGGGCCGCCGCCGCCCGGGTGTCCAGGGCACCGGCCCAGGGCGCGGGCACCCGGGCGCGCTCCTTCCACCTCCCCGCGTACGAGCGGGTCGGCCCGACCGCCACTCCGGACCTCCACATGCCGTACGCCCTACGGCTCAACCCGCATCTGGACCAGGCGCGCCGGGACCTGACCGAGTGGGCGCGGCGGACCGGCATGACCGTACCGGCCGCCGGTGTACCCGGAGACGGCCGGTGGACCCAGGAAGTGCTGGAATCCGGCGACTTGGCCCTGTGTTCGGCGGGCCTCGACCCGAACGCCTCCGTCGAGGACCTGATCACCAGCGCCAGGTGGCTGGCCTGGGGCACGTACGCCGACGACTACACCCCGGCGTTCAACGCGACCCATGACGCGGCGGGGCTGAGGCGGTACATGGAGCAGACGCGCCAGTGCATGCCGGTGGACGGTTCGCCCGCGCCGCCGCCCGTCGACGCCTCGACCCGGGCGCTGACGGACCTGTGGGTCCGTACGACCGCGTCGATGAGCCAGGCGGACCGGGAGCGGTTCCGCCTGGCCTGCGACGAGTTCATCGACAGCTGGTGGTGGGAGTTCAGCAACGCCGAGGTGCACCGGGTGCCCGATCCGGTGGACTACATCGAGATGCGGCGCAAGACGTTCGGGTCGGACATGACCGTACTGCTCGGGCAGCTGGGCCGGGGCGGCAAGGTGCCGCCCGAGCTCTTCGCGACCACCACGGTCAAGAACCTCGAAGCCGCGGCCATGGATTACGCGACCCTGCTCAATGACTGCACGTCGTTCCAGAAGGAGATCGAGTTCGAGGGCGAGATCCATAACGGGGTGCTGGTGATCCGGCAGTTCTTCGACTGCACCACGGAACAGGCCACGACGATCGTGATCGATCTGATCAACTCCCGGATGCGGCAGTTCGAGCATCTGATCGCCATGGAACTCCCGCTGCTGTGCGCGGACTACGGCCCGGAAGTCGGCAAGGAATTGGAAGGGTACGTGGACGGCCTCAAGGACTGGATGAGCGGGATCAAGAATTGGCACGAGGAGGTCGACCGCTACAAGGAGCCCAGTCTGCGCAGGCGCTACGGGCGGCAGGAGGCGGCCGGTCTCGGGTCGGCCCCGATCGGATCGCTTTCGGGCGGGTCGCTTTCGGGCGGGTCGGTCCCGGTCGGTTCCCATTCGGGCAGGTCGCTCTCGAACGGCGCGCTCCCTGCCGGACCGCTTCCGATCGGGCCGCCGCGCGGGCTGGGGACCTCCGCCGCCCGGCTGGTGGAGGCCCTGTCGGCCCGGGTGTGAACGGATGCCGAAACACCGCCATCGCGCCATGAGGGCCCAAAAGGGCTTCCGAACTCCCCGCCGAGCACTGCCATTCGTAAGGATTTCACCGGCGACTTTCATATCTCTCTGACCGCGATGGAGTCGACCACTTACCGTTCGACGGTCGGCCACACCACCGGGCCGCTTCGGGCATCACGAGAGGATCACTTCTGTGTCCAGCACAGCAGCATGGCACATCGTGTTTTCGCGAAGATTGACAGCCGTCGTCGCGGCGGCGTTCTGCATGGCACTCGGAATTACGGCACCCTCCGCCGATGCCACGCCCCGGCAGGGCACCGCCGCCTCCGAGCTGGATCAGGTGACGTTCACGTCCGTCGGCAACGGCCGCCGCCTGGATGTGCAGAACGGCACCCCCGGGGACGGTTCCATCATCGTCACCAACTCGGCGCCCGGCTACGACCAGTCGTGGCACATCGGCTCCGGGGCCTCCGACGCCTCGTTCAGCATCGTCAACAACACCACCGGCAAGTGCCTCGACGCGGGGTTCCCCGCGCGGCAGCAGCCCTGTGACGGGCGCGCGGGCGAGAAGTGGTACTTCCAGCCGGTCGCCGGGTCCAAGCAGAACGCGTTCATGATCCGTCACGAGGGCGACAACGCCTGCCTGGACGTGGTGCTGGGCGCCCAGTACGACGACGCGTGGACCGACAGTCACGGGTGCAACGGCTCGGCGGCCCAGCAGTGGACGCTCCCGGCCGACTCCTACAAGGCGGCGTGGAACATGGCCGTCGACTACGCCGCAGCCCGGTGCTCGAAGAACACCGCGACCTGTTCGTGGGTCGCGACCCGCCAGGCCCCGGCCGCGCCGCTGCCGAAGGTGTGCGTCTCACCGGTCTGGTACAACGGCACCGGAGCCTCGGTACCGTGGACCTTCTCGCTCAGCACCCAGACGGGGTGGACGAGCGAGATCGGCTTCTCCCTGTCGTCCAAGCTCGGCGGCGGGTCCGACCCGGGCCTTCAGGTCGAGGTCGGCACCACGGTCA
Organism: Streptomyces sp. NPDC044033; assembly: GCF_056434425.1. Classification (NCBI taxonomy): domain Bacteria; kingdom Bacillati; phylum Actinomycetota; class Actinomycetes; order Kitasatosporales; family Streptomycetaceae; genus Streptomyces; species Streptomyces sp. NPDC044033. The sequence goes on from NZ_JBWKFF010000011.1 coordinate 168,927, forward strand.
GCGGCAAGGTCTCCATGAGCGTCTCGCAGGATCTGGGCAACAGCCTGACCGTGGCGGTGCCGCCCGCTCAGTACGGCTGGGTGGCGCTGTCGGAACTGGCGACGAAGGTCACCGGCAAGTGGACGTTCGACGCGCAGGGCTTCGCGTGGAACGCCGAGGACACGGTCACCGTGCCGCTCAAGAGCGATGACAGCGGCGGCGCCAGCGTCTACGCCGCCAGGACCAGCCCGACGTTCACTTCCTGCGCCGCGTAGCAATACTTCTCCGCCGAGGACGGCGGTCCGGGGGCCCCGCCCCCCCCCCCGGGGGGGGGGGGGGGGGGCGTTTTTCCCCTGCCGTGGGTGGATGCGGTGACCCCTTTCCCCTGAACATGGTGGAGGGGA